>DATITS010000212.1:0-7852 GCA_035467535.1 Desulfobacterales bacterium | reverse complement strand
GAGAATGTCGATTCCTTTCATATATCCGTCATTATAATTTCTCATGATGACCCTCCCTGTTTATCGGAATGTAAACCTCCTCCCCCCTCTATGCTCACCCTAATTTTAATTCGATTCCCTGGGCCAGGGACAGCTTCCCCGACCAATTTACGGTGACGGTCTGGCGCCGCATGTAGGCCTTCCATGCGTCCGAGCCTGCTTCGCGCCCTCCGCCGGTATCTTTTTCGCCGCCGAAGGCCCCGCCGATTTCGGCCCCGGAGGTGCCGGTGTTGACGTTTGCGATCCCGCAGTCGCTGCCGGATGCGCTCAGGAATGCTTCCGCCTCCGTCAGATTATTAGTGAAAATGGCCGAGGAAAGACCTTGGGGTACCGCATTGAGATGGGCCGCGGCCTCCTCCAGGGCGCGGAACCTGATCAAGTAAAGAATCGGGGCAAATGTTTCTTCATGGACGATCGGCATTTCTGCGCGTGCCTCCGCGATGCAGGGTGTCACGTAAGTCCCGGTGTCGAAAATGCCGCCCGAAAGCGCCTGGCCGCCGTAAATGATTTTTCCACCCTGGTCTCCCAGTTGTTTTAGTGCGACCTGCATGGTGTCGACCGCTTCGGCATCGATGAGCGGCCCCATGTGAACGTCAGCGTTCAAGGGGTTGCCGATGCGGATCTCCCGATAGGATCTTACCAGGGACGCACAGAAACTGTCGAACATATCCCCGTGGACCAACACCCTGCGAATGGTCGTGCAGCGCTGTCCGGCGGTACCGATGGCGCCGAATACGACCGCCCTGACGGCGAGCTCCATGTCCGCACTGGGGGAGACGATGACCGCGTTGTTGCCTCCCAGTTCAAGAAGCGTCCGCCCCACACGCGAGCCGACGGCGGCCGCCACAGGTCGGCCCCTGTGCACGCTGCCGGTGGCTGATATCAGCGGAATGCGTCGATCCTGAATCATCGCCTCACCGATCGATGGCCCGGAGCCCACCACCAGGTTCAGAATGCCGTCGGGCAAATCATTCTTCTTCAGCACCGGCCAGATGAGGCTCATCACCGCGACGGCGCTGATGGCCGCCTTCGAAGACGGTTTCCAAATCACTGTGTCCCCGCACACCAGGGCGATAAATGCATTCCAGGACCACACCGCCACCGGGAAATTGAAGGCGGTGATCACCCCCACCGGGCCCAGCGGGTGCCACTGTTCATAGATGCGATGTCCCGGCCGCTCGCTCGGCATCGTGACCCCGTAAAGCATTCTGGAAAGCCCCACGGCGAAATCCGCCATGTCGATCATCTCCTGGATCTCACCTTCGGCCTCGGCCCGGGTCTTGCCCACCTCGCAACTGACGATCTCGGCCAGGTCCCGCTTGTGCCACCGCAGCACCGTGCCGATCTGCCGGACGACCTCACCGCGCTTCGGCGCCGGCACCATGTGCCAGACGCTGAAGGCTGTTGCGGCCTGATCCACGATCTCCCGGTAGTCTTGTGTCGACGCCGAACGCAAGACGGCCAGCGGCTGTAGATCGATGGGCGACCGCTTCCGCAGGAGGTCGCCGTGCCCCCATGCCTCCGAACCGGAACCCGCACCACATAGATCGCCTGCCCCAGCGATCCGCTCGATAAGGTTTCGCCCCCCCTGGGACAGAGGCCGATTTTGCTCGCCACCTTGAGATTCGTCGCTCATCGGTCACCTTTCCTTGGCTCCGGGGTCTTTGCAAAGACAGGCCAATCCGTTTCACATCTTTGAATGGAAAGCCTGCCGCTTGCGCACCACGTTGATGAGACCCCCCTCCATAACGGCAGCGATTTGGCGCTCGCTCAATCCGTGCTCCGTTAGGAAGGAGTTATTCCGAGTTGCGTTTCTGACGGCGACCGGATTGCCGCTGAGAATGGCCTTGACCGCATCCTCGATCTCGAGAACATCCCCTTGCCGGAGGCGACCGTAGGCGTCGTTGTCCACGAACGTCAGCGGCAATATCCCGAAATTGACCAGGTTTTGCCGGTGAATGCGGGCGAAGCTTTTGGCAATGACGACCATCAAGCCGAGATAGCGGGGGGCCAGAGCGGCGTGCTCGCGGCTCGACCCCTGACCGTAGTTTTTCCCACCCACCGCGAAAAAGGCCTGCCGCTGGTGCGCCATGGCGCGCTCATAGAAACTTTCGTCCACCGGGTTAAAGACGAATCGGCTGATTTCCGGGATGTTGCTGCGATAGGGCAGGACCCGGGAACCCGCCGGCATGATATCGTCGGTGGAAATGTCGTCTCCTACCTTCAACAGGACCGGACCGGCAATTCGGTTCGCCAGCTGTTCAAAGACCGGCAGCGGCTTGATGTTGGGACCTTTTTCCAGCTCGACGAAGATGCCCCGCTCAGCCGGCGGCAGCAGCATCCGGGTATTGATCCGGATCACCTCCGGTTCGACGAACCGAGGATAGGTCATGTTCAAGGTGCGGGGGTCGGTGATGACGCCTGTCAGCGCCGAAGCGGCCGCGGTCTCCGGGCTGCACAGATAGACTTGGTCCTCCTTTGTGCCGGAGCGACCGGCGAAGTTACGGGGAACGGTCCGGAGGCTGATCTTGTCGGTGGCCGGAGCCTGGCCCATCCCGATGCAACCGTTGCATCCGGCCTGGTGGATGCGAGCGCCGGAGGCGATCAGCTTTTGCAGCAGCCCCATGGCAGCCAGGTTCTCCAGGATCTGCCGTGAAGTGGGATTAACGTCGAAGGAAACCCGTTCGTGCACTTGGGCCCCATCCACCATGAGGGCGGGCACGGCGAAATCCCGCAAGCCGGGGTTTGCGGACGAGCCGATGTAAGTCTGATAGATCTCACGCCCGGCCACCTCTCTGACCGGCACTACGTTACCGGGGCTGCTCGGCAGCGCGATCAGCGGCTCCAATGTGGAGAGGTCGATTTCATCCGTTTCGTCGTAGCCGGCCTTGTCGCCTGCCGCAATGGGAACCCAGTCGACCTCCCGGCCCTGGGTCTTTAAAAACCGTCTAACGGTGCCGTCGGATGGAAAAACCGTGGTCGTAGCGCCCAGTTCGGTCCCCATGTTGGCGATGACATGCCGGTCCATGGCCGAAAGGCATTCCAGCCCCGATCCGAAGTACTCGATGATTTTACCCACACCTCCCTGCACGCCGTGCCGGCGCAGCATTTCCAGTATGACGTCTTTTGCGCTGACCCAATCGGGCAGACGACCGGTCAGCCGCACCCCCACTACCGAAGGCATGCGGAGATAGACCGGTTCCCCGGCCATGGCCAAGGCCACCTCCAGGCCGCCCGCCCCGATGGCGAGCATCCCCAGAGAACCGGCCGCAGGGGTGTGGCTGTCGGAGCCCAGCAGGGTTCTTCCCGGCTTCCCGAAGCGCTCCATGTGAACGGGGTGGCTGACCCCGTTGCCCGGCCGGCTGTACCAGACACCGAACTTTTTGCATGCGCTCAGCAGAAACAGGTGGTCGTCGGCATTCTTGAAATCCGTCTGCAGCAGATTGTGATCGATGTATTGGGCCGACACCTCGGTCTTGGCCCAGGGGACCTGCATGGCCTCGAACTCCAGCATCACCATGGTTCCGGTGGCGTCCTGCGTCAGGGTTTGATCGATGCGCAGTCCAATTTCCTCCCCCGGCGTCATTTTCCCGTACACCAGGTGAGCCTCGATCAGTTGCTGGGTAACGTTCTTTTTCACGTAGACACCTCAGAATCCATGCAGGCCCAATTTCAGGACATTTCGAAAGGACATCCGTTATCCGGATTGATGCATCGGGTTTCTATCCCGCCTGTGCCGGCTTTGATTCCCTCCGCCTTCGAACGGGGTGGGTGCGCCGCCGGGTCGGTGGTCTTTCCGGAAAACAGGTTTATGAAAAAGTCTTTGAGCGATCTGATGATGTTCATGGTTTCCTCCGCTGTCTGAGTCTGGGTTCGCGGCGCATTGGAAGCTGCGCCACCGGAACCCGGTATTCAACGTGGATCGGACTTGGGAATGCGCCCTATGCGCCGATCAGCCGGTTTCTTGCTGCCGCAAGAGGTTTAATCGTATCCGGCAGGAACCAACGTGACATCCACTTGGACTCTCTCCACCCCGGGAATTCTTCCGACGACAGTCGGGATGCGTCCCTTGTCCATGTGGTTGTAGAGCACGCCGGTGATATGTGCTATGCCCTTTTCCGGCATTTCGACTCTCAGACCGGAATGCCGGAGATCCATCTCGATGAGAGTAGCCTCTATTCGCTTTTTTTGCGACAGACGCTCCAGTGCATCGAGGGCGTAGATGCTGCAGGACTTCAATTCGGAAGATCGGGCCATTTCCATGATGAGCTGCGCCGCCCTTTCCGAGCCGATCTTGTCGGGGTTGATGCACAGATCGTAGAGCGTTGGATCGTCCCAGTCTTTGTGAAAGGAGTAGCGGAAGAACCCCTTTTTCTGGTTGTCGCTTTGGCGGATCAATTTTTGGGCAGCTTCCCTCGAGAGAGTCATTTTCTGGTGCATCAGGTTGCGGATGCGGCTCTCCTCGTGCGCTGTGACCAGAACATGCATGGCGCAGCCGAAATCATGCAGCAGCATCTGACTGCCATGTCCGATGATGACTCCTTGCCCGCGCCGCGCCGCTTCATAGATGACCGACTCCATCAAATTCAAGGACATCTCGGGCTTGTCGCTCAAAAGGTGCTCAAACCAATCCGGTGCCTTCTCCCGAAAGCCTTTGAGTTGGCCAGTGTGCAGCCCCATTCGAAGGGCCTCTTCCCTCAGCCTGGAATCATCATAGATCTCCACAGTTAGGCCGTCAGCCACCCGCCGGGCAATCGCCAGCGCGTCGCAGCCGATGGTATGGGTAATTGTGATTAGAGACATGGTCCGCCTCCTTCGAGACCGGGCCGTCTAAATCCGGAGGATGTGGTATCCGCAACACAGAGCACGCTTCCGCCGAATGCGGACAGTTCAGGATGCTTCAACACACCGCCGGATTTGGACGGGCGACCGATCAGTGTACACTCCGGTATACTATGTTGTAGTTGGCGTACAAATCGTGAACTCGGTGTTTGAGTTCCTTGATCTTGTTCGAAACCGCCGCATCCGACCACCGCGGTTCGCTGATGGAAAACAAGGCGTTGTTGAGTTCGTCGATGACATGCTCGGTGGCGGAGCACCACTCGTCGGTGCATTTGGAAGCCATGTATTTGGCTTCTTTGATGTCCGCATCCAAGAGCCGAATGGACTTCTCGAGCGATTGAGCGAAAACGCCCCATGCAGTTTCCATTTCCGAACCGATTTCGTTTCGCGGCATAGACATGATACACCTCCTCACTGCCGATGCCTTCCCGCCACTACAGGGAAAACACGCGGTAACTTTATAAGGTTTTATATGGGGACGGCTGGGGTCTGCCCCGTCACTGGTTCAGTGCACTTTTCAGCACACTCATTGTAATAATCGCGGCATTCACTCCCGGGCGTACCGTCCACCTCGCATTCGTGGAATTGATAGTTACATTCCCGTGAACAACTGGATTCGATGGTCTCGACCATGTTGAGCCCTCCGTTACTCTTCCATGCCACATTCCTCTTCCGTGTCACAGCAACAGCACGTGCAGCAGTCCGTCATGCATTCCGCCTCGAAATCCGTATCTGCGGCTGCCGCCGCGGCTACATCTTGGGTCTCTTTGGTTTCCATGGTACTTCTCCTTTGATGCAATGCCCGGGGTGTCACGGGCACTGGAATGTCCGGCTGTCGTTCATTGCTCAACCACCGTTTGCCGGAATACCGCCGACCATCCCCCTCGTCGGGGATGAACCCGACGGCACGATAAACCCGCGAGAGAGTGGCTTCGGAGCGCTCGCGGGCGTAGCGGGCCCCCCGTTGCAGCACCTCCACCAACATGACCGGATCGGCTGCAATTGAACTATAGCGCTTTTGGATTGGGCCAAGGAAATCGATGATCAGCTCTGCCAAGTTTCTTTTGAATTCAGCGTACCCCTTGCCGGCATAGCGATCTTGAATCGATTCCAGACCCTCCCCGCTGACAGCCGCATAGAGAGTGATTAGGTTGGATATTCCCGTCTTGGCTGCATCACAGCGGATCTCGCTGCCGGAATCGGTAACGGCCGTCTTGAGTTTCCTGCGGACCACCTCCGGGGGGTCAAGCAAGGCCACATAGTTGTCCGCGTTGCGATCCGATTTGGACATTTTCACCGAAGGTGTCTGCAGCCCCATCAACCGAGCTCCCGTTCGAGGTGTGAAAATCTCCGGAATTTTAAAGACCTCGCCGTAAAGACCGTTGAATTTATGGGCAACGCGACGCGTGAACTCCATGTGCTGTTTCTGATCGTTTCCGACCGGAACCAGGTCGGCGCCATAAAGGAGAATGTCCGCGGCCATCAGGACCGGATAGTCAAACAGCCCCACATGGATGTTTGACGCGCTGTGGCCGACCTTCTCTTTGAACTGCGTCATTCTCTGCAGTTCGCCCATGGGCGCCACACAGTTGAGCACCCAGGACAGCTGCGTATGCGCGGGAACGTGGGACTGCAGGAAAATCGTACCCCGTTCCGCATCGACGCCGCAGGCAAGGAAGAGCGCCACAAATTCAAGAGACCGCCGCTGCAGATCGGCTGGCTCCTGCGGCACCGTGATAGCGTGAAGATCCGCCAGGAGAAAAAACGAATCGTGGGTCGCCTGCAACTCTACCCAGTGTTTCAAGGCGCCGACGTAGTTTCCGATCATCAACGCTCCGGTCGGCTGAACCCCGCTCAACATCAATGGTTTAAAATTTCCGGCCATTAGGTCTGTCCCATTTACGGCAGCGCCTGGCATGCGCACAACGGCCGATTCCGTGGAGCAAATCACTCCGTTTCAGACCGAACCTGCACGCCCATCGTCACATGCATCATCACTGCGATCAAAACGCGCATGCTCGGCCCATTCGGGCGCATAGGTGCAGAGCGGAATTTCACGGCTGCTGTCGTCATGGGCCGCGGATGTCATCGTTCTTTTTGCTCCGGCGAGCAGTTGGATATCGTCACACCGCAGCGCATGGCTGAAGGCGATGATTTTTTCCGCCCGGATGATAAGCTTCCGTTTCACCTGCGGCAGATAGGCTTCCTCCTCCATTTCGGGGGCGAATCCGTTCAAAAACGCCTGGCTTTCGAACATCAACACTTCACCTATAATTTCGTAGCCGTCATCCGCTGCCGGGTCCCAGATCAGCACGGCCATTTTCGGATTCTCGCTCAAATGTTTTACGGTCAGCGGGCAGATCCATTCTTCAATGGCGAACTGGTTCTCGGCAACCTGCTCGATCTGACGTGCGGAGTTGACATACGGAAAGCCGTCCGCACCCACCAGGGCCACAAAAAAATGCTCGACCCTCTTTCCAAGTGCTATCGCCCGCTCAAGCTTTTTGGCGTTCATATTAGTAACCTGTTCCAAGGAAGCAGAGTCGGGGAATCACGCCTGAAGCATGCACTGCTTCGCCCGTCGACCGCTGCGCCGCGCAATAACACGGGCGCAACGATTCCATTCCGAGGGATTCTTGTAGAGCTGATCGCAGGTGTCCAGCTCGGCCACTAGTCTATCGTGCTCTATCGAGCAACACCTTTTGCTTTTTGTTTTGGTCTCGCTGGCCATGTCTTCCTCCTTTATTTGCAACTGGCGTTATTCCTGTTCGATGCGCGGCACCTACGGCAATTCTGTGCCGCCCTTCCAAAGGCAACTGTCCTCCGGGCAGAAGATGTTCAGCCAGACGCCTTTTCCTTCCTTATGCCCGACCGGCACGGCCTCGAGAACAATCTTGCCGTTTTTATTCATGCAGGAGCCATCCGGACAGGGCACCTCAATCCATACACCCTCGCGCCCGGAGGCTATTGC
>DATITS010000211.1:0-31880 GCA_035467535.1 Desulfobacterales bacterium | reverse complement strand
GTGATCCGGGCCATCGTCGACAACGGCGAGTTCTTCGAACCGCACCAGTACTTTGCGCTGAACATCATCGTCTGCCTCGCGCGGCTGAACGGCCGTGTCATCGGCATCATCGCGAACCAGCCCAAGGCGCTGGCGGGCTGCCTGGACATCAACGCCTCGGACAAGGCCACGCGCTTCATCCGCTTCTGCGACGCCTTCAACATCCCGATGCTCACCATTGCCGACGTCCCCGGGTACCTGCCGGGCAGCCACCAGGAGTGGGGGGGGATCATCCGCCACGGGGCGAAGCTGCTCTGGTGTTACTCCGAGGCCACGGTGCCGAAGCTGCTGCTGGTGACCCGTAAGGACTACGGCGGGTCCTACCTCGCCATGTGTTCGCGGGACCTGGGCGCGGACATGGCCTTTGCCTGGCCGACGGCCCAAATCGCGGTCATGGGGGCCGAGGGGGCCGCCAACATCATCCACCGCAAGGAGATCACCGAGGCGGCCGACCCGGGCGCCAAGCGCATGGAGAAGATCGCGGAGTACGAGGAGCTTTTCTCGAACCCGTATGTGGCCGCCAGCCGCGGCTACATCGATGCGGTCATCGTGCCGAGCGAAACCCGGCCGCGGCTGATCGATGCGCTCGAGGCCATGTGCGCCAAGCGCGAACTGAGGCCGCCGAAGAAGCACGGGAACATTCCCATGTAGAAAGCGGGCGAGGGAGCCCGCTTTCTAGTTTAAAAAAATGGTAACTGAGCAGTTGCCCAAAAAATCTTGCCGACCCTGAGCTTTCAGCTTTCATTTTTGAGCGCTGTTTGCCGGTTTAGCCGGCAAACAGAATGAGAGGAACACATGGCCGATAACCAAACGAAAATTGCCGCCGCCATCGCCGCGGTGATGGAATATCTGCAGGCCGAGGAGCTATGGGCTGCCACGCCGGCCGAACCGGCTGGGCTCGGCGCTCAGGCGTCGGCGGGCCTGAATCTCTGGGCCCTCAACGGCCGCCAGACCCAGATGCAGCTGCGCAACCTGATGCAGCTGCGTGCCCTCGGACGCATGGGATGAAACCAACGGCGGGTTCCGGCAAAGCCGTCCGACGCGAACCGAGACCGCCGCCGACCCAGTTTGAACTTAGCTAATTGAAGGAGAAAACAACGATGAGCCAAGAGAACGCTGTCAAAAAGAACGCCATGAATTACAGCAAGGACCGGCCGAAGGCTGAAAACCCCCTCAAGATCGAGGACCTTTCCCTGCGTGACGGCCACCAGTCCCTTTTTGCCACCCGCGGCCGGACCGAGGACATGCTCCCGGTGGCCGAGATGATGGACCAGGTCGGCTTCTGGGCCATGGAGGTCTGGGGCGGGGCCACCTTCGACACCATGCACCGCTTTCTGAACGAAGACCCGTGGGAGCGCATCCGCACCCTGAAAAAGTACATCAAGAAGACCCCCTTCTCGATGCTGCTGCGCGGCCAGAACCTGGTCGGCTACCGCAACTACGCCGACGACGTGGCCAAGGTCTTCGTCGAGCGCGCCGCCGCCAACGGCATGGACATCTTCCGCACCTTCGACGCCCTGAACGACTACCGCAATTTCGAAGTCGTCGTCCCGGCGATCAAGGCGGCCGGCAAGCATTTCCAGGGCTGCATCTGCTACACCCTGACCGAGGCGCGCCTGGGCGGCGAGGTCTACAACATCGACTACTACGTGAAGAAGGCCAAGGAACTCGAAGCCATGGGTGCGGACACGATCTGCATCAAGGACATGGCCGGCCTGATCGCGCCCTACGACGCTTACGAGCTGATCGCGGCCCTGAAGAAGGCGGTCAAGGCGCCCATCCACCTCCACAGCCACTTCACTTCGGGCATGTCCGCACTTTCCATGCTCAAGGCCGTCGAGGCCGGGGTGGACATCATCGACACCGTGATGGCGCCGTATGGCTACCGCACCGCGCACGCGGCCATCGAGCCCATGGTCATGACCCTGCTCGGGACCAGCCGCGACACGGGCTTCGACATCAAGCTGCTCGCCTCCATCAACGAGGTGTTCGAGAAGGAGGTCATGCCCAAGTACAAGCACCTGCTCGACGACACCAAGATGTCGATCATCGACATCAACGTGCTGCTGCACCAGACCCCGGGCGGCATGATCTCGAACCTGGTGGGCCAGTTGAAGCAGATGGACGCCGTGGACCGCATCGACGAGGTGTTCGCGGAGTTGCCGCGGGTGCGCAAGGACCTCGGCCAGATCCCGCTCGTCACCCCGACCAGCCAGATCGTGGGCGTGCAGGCGGTGAACAACGTGCTGTTCGACACGAAGGGCGAGCGCTACACGAGGATTACCGACCAGGTCAAGGACATCTGCTACGGCCTGTACGGCAAGACCGCCGTGCCCATCAACTCCGAGGTGCAGAAAAAGGCGCTCAAAGGCTATTCCCGCGGGGAGAAGCCCATCAGCGGCCGGGCGGCCTCGGTGCTCGAACCGGAAATGGAAAAGGCCAAGGAGGCGACCAAGGGCCTGGCCAAGGATATCGACGACGTCCTGGTCTATGCCCTCTATCCGGTCACGGGCCTGAAGTTCCTGAAGTGGAAGTACGGCAAGGAGGCGCCGCCGGCCGAGACCAAGCCCATCACCATGGAGGAGGTCCGCCGCAAGGACGAGCTGGTGCAGAAGGCCAAGGCCGGCCTGTTGGTCGACAAGCCGCAGAAGAAGGCGCCGCCCATGACCGAGGGCGCCCGCAAGTTCAACGTGTTCGTGGACGGGGAGTACTTCGAGGTCGGTGTGGAATCTCTCGGCGGCGCGCCCGTGGTGCACGCCGTGCGGCCCATGGCGGCCCCGCTGCCCGCCGCGGTACCGGCACCGGCCGCTCCCGCCCCGGTCGCGGCCCCGGCCGCGGAAGCCCCCGCGCCGGCCGCCGCTCCGAAAGCGGCTGCGGACGACGCGAAGGGAGCTCCGCTCACCGCCCCCATGCCGGGCATGATCGTCAAGTACGTGAAGAACGTCGGCGACAAGGTCAAAGAAGGCGAGACCGTCGTGGTGCTCGAGGCCATGAAGATGGAAAATGCCCTGCCGGCACCCGCCAACGGTACCGTGAAAGCCGTCAACTTCAACAGCGGCGACTCGGTGAAAAAGGGGGACGTGCTGGCGGTGGTGGGGTGAGTCAGCTCAAAGCTCGAAGCTGAAAGCTCAAAGCAACGAAATACCAAACAGCAAAAACTATCGTCGGAGACGATATGAAAATCCACGAATACCAGGCCAAGGAGCTTTTTAAGAAGCACCGGATCCCCATCCCCGCGGGCGGTGTGGCCTTCAGTGTCGACGAGGCCCAGAAGGTCGCCGGCGGGCTGGGGGGCTGGCCCGTGGTGATTAAGGCCCAGATCCATGCCGGCGGCCGGGGCAAGGGCGGCGGGGTGAAGCTGGCCCGTTCGGCGGACGAGGTGCAAAAGGTCGCCAGCGAAATCATCGACATGAAGCTGGTGACCCACCAGACCGGGCGGGAGGGACGCCGCGTGCGCAAGGTCCTGGTGGAACAGGGGCTGAACATCCAGAAAGAGCTTTATCTCAGCATCATCCCGGACCGGGGGACCGCCCAGATCGTGATCATGGCGAGCGAAGCCGGCGGCATGGACATCGAGGAGGTGGCCGCCCGGAGCCCCGAGAAAATCATCAAGGTCTTCATCAACCCGCTGCTCGGCATCCAGGGCTACCACTGCCGGCAACTCGCTTACGGCCTCAACCTGGCCCCGGCGGTCATCAAAGCCTTCATCCCCATGGTCCAGAGCCTCTTCCGGCTCTTCGTGGACTACGACTGCTCGCTTCTGGAGATCAACCCGCTGGTCGTCACGGCCGCGGAGACCGTCATCGCTCTGGACGCCAAGATCAATTTCGACGACAATGCCCTGTTCCGGCACAAGGATATTCTCGAATACCGCGACCTCGACGAGGAGGACCCGCTGGAGGTCGAAGCTTCCAAGTTCAACCTGAACTACATCAACCTCGAAGGCAACGTCGGCAACATGGTCAATGGCGCGGGGCTGGCCATGGCCACCATGGACCTCATCAAGCAGGCCGGGGCCGAGCCCGCGAATTTCCTGGACGTGGGCGGCGGGGCCAGCGCCGAAATGGTGGAAAACGGCTTCCGCATCATCCTGAGCGACAAGAACGTGAAGGGCATCCTGATCAACATCTTCGGCGGCATCCTGCGCTGCGACACCCTGGCGACGGGGGTCGTCGAGGCGGCCCGCAAGACCGGGATCAGGGTCCCGGTGGTGGTGCGCATGGAAGGGACCAACGTCGAAGCGGGCCGGCGCATTCTGGCCGAGTCGGGCCTGAGCCTGGTCGCGGCCGCCGACCTCAAGGATGCCGCACGCAAGGTGGCGGCGATCGTGAAGTAAGCTGGAAGCTCGATGCTGGAAGCTAGTAGGAAAACAACATTTCTCCTTTTTTTTTAAAATGTCTTTTTTCATCGAGCTTCGAGCTTCCCGCCTCGAGCTTTTATGGGAGAATCAACCGTGAGCATCTTCGTCAATAAGGACACACGGGTGGTCGTGCAGGGCATCACCGGCAAAGAGGGCCAGTTTCACACCCGGGCGTGCGCTGACTACGGGACGCAGATCGTGGCCGGGGTCACCCCTGGCAAGGCGGGGCAGACCGTGGACGCCATTCCGGTCTTCAACACGGTGGCCGACGCGGTCCGTGAGACCGGTGCGGACTGCAGCCTGATCTTTGTGCCCCCGCCGTTTGCCGCCGACGCGATCCTGGAGGCGGCGGATGCGGGCATTCGCCTCGTGGTGGCGATCACCGAGGGCATCCCGGTGCTGGACATGCTGAAGGTCAAGAACATCATCGAGGGCAAGCCCGTGCGGCTGATCGGGCCCAACTGCCCGGGTATCATTACACCCGGTGAGGCCAAGATCGGCATCATGCCCGGTTCGATTCACACGCCCGGCGGGCCCATCGGCGTGGTGTCGCGCTCCGGCACCCTGACCTACGAGGTGGTGCATCAACTGACCCGGCAGGGGATCGGCCAGACCACCTGCATCGGCATCGGCGGCGATCCGGTCAACGGCACCAACTTCGTGGACTGCCTGGCGGCGTTCGAAATAGACCCGGAGACCCGCGGGGTCGTCATGGTGGGCGAGATCGGCGGCAATGCCGAGGAGGCGGCCGCGGAGTTCATTCAGCAGCACATGAGCAAGCCGGTGGTCGGCTTCATCGCCGGGATTACCGCCCCCCCCGGGCGGCGCATGGGGCACGCCGGCGCCATCATCAGCGGGAGCGGCGGCACCGCCCAGGCCAAGATCGCGGCCATGAAAGCCGCCGGCATCCACGTGTGCGAAAACCTGGGCGCGCTGGGTTCGCTGTGCAAAGAGGTCTTCAGCCAATAGGTCCTATAAGGCCTATAGGACTTATTCTTATGCACGAAATGGGCATCGCCCTGGAAATTATCGACATCGCCACGGCCTCGATTCCCCCGGAGGCGCGCTCCGTCAGAGTGGAGCGCATCAACCTGAAGATCGGCAAGCTCTCGGCGGTGGTGCCCGACAGCCTGAGATTCTGCTTCGACATCGTTTCAAAAGAGACACCGCTCGCGGGCGCCGAGCTTGCCATCGAGGAGACGCCGGTGGTCGCCCGCTGCAAGGCGTGTAGCGCGCGCTGGACCATCGCGGAGGCGGTGTTCACCTGCCAGGCCTGCGGGAGCGGCTCCCTCGAAATTCTTTCCGGGCGCGAACTCGACATCGTTTCAATTGAAATCGCACAAGAGGATGAGCATGGAGACGGTCAACGATAAGCGCCGCACGCGCGAGATCAAGGTGGTCGAGCGCGTTCTCAGCGTGAACGCACGCATGGCGGAGCAGAACCGCCGGCGGTTTGCCGAAAAAGGCGTCTTCGTCCTCAACGTGATGAGCTCGCCCGGCTCCGGCAAGACCGCGACCCTTCAGAAGACGCTCGAACGCATCATGCCGGGGATCAAGGCCGCCGTCATCGTCGGCGACGTCAGCACCACCCACGATGCGGACCGTCTGTCGGTTACCGGCGCGCCGGTCGTGCAGGTGAACACCGACGCCTTCGGCGGCGACTGCCACCTGGCCGCCCACGTGATCGAAAAGGCCGCGGACGAAATCGACCTCGACGCGACCCGGCTGCTGATCATCGAAAACGTGGGCAACCTGGTGTGCCCGGCGGAGTTCGACATCGGCGAGGATGCCCGGGTGGTGGTCCTGAGCGTGACCGAAGGCGAGGACAAGCCGGTGAAATACCCCACCATGTTTCGGCTCTGCGATGCGGCCCTGCTGAACAAGATCGACCTTCTGCCGCACCTGGATTACGAGAAGGACAAGGCCATCGGCTACATCCACCAGGTGCACCCGGGCATGCCGGTCTTCGAGATGTCCGCCCGCACCGGAGAGGGGCTTGACGCGTGGATTGAGTGGTTGAAGGGGAAAATGGGCTCAAAGCTGAAAGCTCAAAGCTGAAAGCAACCGCTAAAAAAAGCGCAAGAGGCCTCGCGCCAGGCCCCTTGCGTTTTTTTCTTTGAGCTTTGAGCTTTCAGCCTTGAGCCTTCAACTTTGAGCTTTGAGCTTTCAGCGCCGCGCTTTTCCAGAACGGCGACATCTGCCTCAGCCGCGCGATGACCGGCGGCAGTTTCTCCAGGACGATATCGATCTCTTGGCGCGTGGTGAAGCGGCTCAGGCTGAAGCGGATGGAGCCGTGCGCGGCGGTGAACGGGACCCCCATGGCCCGCAGCACGTGGGAGGGCTCGAGGGAGCCCGAGGTGCAGGCGGAGCCCGACGAGGCGCAGATCCCGAACTCGTTCAGCATGAGCAGGATGGCTTCCCCTTCCACGTATTCGAAGGCGATGCTCGTGGTGTTGGGCAGCCGGCTCGCGCGGTCGCCGTTCACGAAGGTGCTGGGCACGTGCGCCAGGAGCTCGTTTTCGAGCACGTCGCGCAGTTCTCCCACCGCCGCGTAGCCTCCGGAGGTCATGTGCTTTATAGCGATCTCGGCGGCCTTGCCCAATCCGACGATGGCGGCGGTGTTCTCCGTGCCGCCGCGCCGGCCTTTTTCCTGATGGCCGCCGATCAGAAACGGTGCAAACTTGGTGCCCTTGCGAAGGTAGAGGGCGCCGATCCCCTTGGGGGCGTGGATCTTGTGCCCGGAGAGCGAGAGCATGTCCACCCCGGTGCGGCTCACGTCGATGGGGATCTTGCCCACGGTTTGAACCGCATCCGTGTGGAAGAGGATCCCGCGCTCCTTGACCCTGCGTGAAGTTTCCTCGATCGGGAAAACGACCCCGGTCTCGTTGTTCGCCCACATCAGGCTGACGATGGCCGTGTCGTCGGTGAGGCTGTCATACAGGCTCTCCAGGTCGAGCCGCCCCTCCCGGTCCACCGGCACGAAGGTCGTCCGGTAGCCTTTCTTGGAGAGGGACTCGAACAGGTTCTTGATCGCCGCGTGTTCCACCCGCGAGGTGACGAGGTGCTTCTTGGCAGGGTAGGACTCGATTGCGGCCCGGATCGCCGTGCTGTCGCTTTCGGTGCCGCAGCTGGTGAAAACGATTTCGTCGGCGCTAGCACCGAGCAGCCGGGCGACATTTTCCCGCGCCTCCGTGATGCGGGCGGCAACCCCGCCGCCGAACGAGTGCATGCTGGAAGGGTTTCCGTAGAGCTCGGAATAGAAAGGCAGCATGGCCTGCACGACGTCCGGGTCCACCCGCGTGGTGGCGTTGTTGTCCAGGTAAATGACGTCCATCACTGCACCTCCTCCACCACGAGTTCCGGGCTCACCAGTTCGCGCAGCTTGGACTCGACGTAGTGCTTGAGCGTGATGTGCGATTTGCTGCAGGCCGCACAGTTGCCGCCCAGCCGCACCATCACCCGGTCGCCGTTTACGTCCACGAGCTCGAGCCGGCCGGCGTCCTTGTTGAGGGTCGGGTTGATTTCCCGCTCGATGCTCTCCTCGATCAAGCGGATCTTCTGGATGTTGGTCAGCACCTTCGGCTTGAGGGGAACCAGGCGCGTCGTTCCCAGGGTCGCGTCGATGATCCCCTGGATGCGTTCATGGCACTTCTCACAGCCGCCGCCGGCCTTGGTGTAGTCGGTGACATCCTCGATCGTCTTGAGGTGGTTTTCCCGCACCGCGCGCTCGATCTCCCGGTCCGTGACCCCGAAGCACTCGCACACGATCTCGCCTTCGACGACCTTGTCGGGTTGGCCCAGGTGGCAGGCGATGGCTTTTTCCAGGGCCTCGCGGCCCATCACCGAGCAGTGCATCTTCTCCTTCGGCAGCCCCCCCAGGTAGCCGGCGATGTCCTCGTTGGTGATCTTGGAGACCTCGTCGAGGGTCTTGCCGATCACCATCTCGGTCAGGGCCGATGAGGATGCGATGGCGCTGGCGCAGCCGAACGTCTGGAACTTGGCATCTTTGACCCGCCCGCTCTCATCGAGTTTAAAATAAAAGGTCAGGGCGTCGCCGCAGGCGATCGAGCCGACCTCGCCTACCCCGTCGGCGTCCTCGATGACCCCCACATTGCGGGGATTCAGAAAATGATCCTTAACCTTGTCCGTATATTCCCACATGGTTGCCTCCCGGATGGGTGTTGTGTTAGGCTGAATGGTAATCATCGTGTGGAAAAGGTAAATACCGCAACGAAAAGCGAGGAGCCCATGCAACCCTCCGTCAGGCGCGCCGTTTTTGCCGGAAGCTGGTACCCCGCGCAGGCCTCCGAGTGCGAGCGGGAAATCAGGGACTTCATCGACCGGGGCCACATCACGCCGCCCCGCAGCCCGAACCCCGTGGGGGGCATCGTGCCCCACGCAGGCTGGTACTTCTCGGGGGCCATCGCCTGCAACGTGATCCACTGCCTCGCAAAGGCCGGGCCGCCGGGGCCGGACGTGATCGTGCTGTTCGGCATGCACCTGCACCGGGGATCGGCCAACATCATGATGCCCACGGGGGGATGGCAGACCCCGTTCGGGGTGATCCCGGTTGCGGAGGAGCTGGCTGCGGCGATCGCCAAGCGGTTTGCCTTCCGCCTGGAAACACCCGCCCGCTTCACCGAGGACAACACCATCGAGCTGCAGCTGCCGTTCATCAAGTATTTTTTCCCGGATGCGGCCATCGTGGCCATGGGGGTCCCGCCCACCCGGGAGTCGCTCGCGATCGGCAGCGCCGTGGTGGAGGCTGCCGGCCAACTGGGCCTCTCGGTCAAGGTCATCGGATCCACCGACCTTACGCACTACGGTGAGAACTACGGTCTGGCGAGCCACGGGAGCGGCCCGGCGGCGGTTGCCTGGGTGCGGCAGGAGAACGACCGCCGCGTCATCGAGGCCATGCTGGGTCTGGACCCTGAACGGGTGATCGACGAAGCCCTGAAAAACCAGAATGCCTGCTGCCCGGGGGCGGCTGCAACCGCCATCCAGGCCGGCAAGCACCTGGGGGCGACGGTGGCGGAGTCGATCACCTACGCGACCAGCTACGACCGCAGCCCGGGGGAGAGCTTTGTGGGGTATGTCGGAATCGTGTTCTGACCGGGTGTCGAAAAACCGCGCCTAAGGCCGTAATCCGGCGTTGTGCGGCTTTTGTAAATGCCCACATGTAATCGGCTGGAAGCTGGAGGCTCGAAGCTGAAAGCTGAGCGGATGGGATCTTTTCCTTTGAGCTTTGAGCTTATGCACGCCTTGGCTGACGGTCGGGTTGGCTGGGATCTTGAAAAAATTCAGGACGAGGTCGTGGCGGGGGAAACGAAATCGGGGCGGCCATATCCCCGGCGTTTGTCGATTCCTGCTTCTAGGCGATCGTGACGTTCTCAGGAGTGGTGAGTTAAACAACCCGCCAGAGTCTGCCACCACCAGTTAATGCCGCATTCGTCCCGTATCGCCTGTCACTGTGACCCGCAGGAAGTTCGAAATCACCCCTTTGATATCCCGGTATCTGTGCTCCTCCAAGAGCGACGCAGGCCAACACACCGAAGCCATTTCATCCGGGTCAACGCCGCATACCGCGATGGGTGCACCGAGCTTTTCAGCATTGGCCGAAAACGTCTGGGTGCCGGTGATTTCGAGGGCCGCCGGTTTGTCATCCGTTTGTGAACGACAGCCGCCCCGATTCCATTACCTCCCGTTTTCCCTGATTTTTCAGAATAAATCAAGAAAAAAGTTGGCTCGTCCCGAGGGGTGGCACGGTTTGCAACCTGCCACCCTTTCTGCTATGATTTTGAGCATCAAACAATCATGATGACTCGTAACACGTCATCCAAACAGAAAGAGATTCGGCAGCGATGAATATCTGTATCGTGGGAACCGGTTATGTGGGCCTCGTGACGGCCGCCTGTCTGTCCGAGATGGGCAATCATATCGTGTGTGTCGACAGCAACTCCGCCATCATCAGCGGGCTCAAGGAGGGAATGGTTCAAATCTTCGAGCCGGGGCTTGAGCCGCTGGTCAAGCGGAACGCGCTGGAGGGGCGCCTGCAGTTCTCGGTGGACCTGGAGCAGGCCATGGAAGATGCCCTGTTCATCTTCAACTGCGTCGGAACACCGCCCCATGACGACGGCTCGTGCGACCTCACCCAGGTCCGGGAAGTCGCCCGGCAGATCGGCGAACGCATCACGGAGTACAAGATCATCGTCAACAAGTCCACCGTGCCGGTCGGTACGGCCGACGAGGTGCACCGCATCGTGCACGCGGAAGTCGCCCGGCGCGGCCTGGCCATCGAGTTTGACGTCGTTTCGAACCCCGAGTTCCTCAAGGAAGGCGACGCGGTCAACGATTTCATGAAGCCGGACCGCATCATCGTCGGCACCGACAACGTGCGCACCGCCAAGCTGCTCGAAACACTCTACGCACCCTACGCCCGCAGCCGCGATAAGATGGTCGTAATGAGCGTGCGCAGCGCTGAAATGACCAAGTACGCGGCCAACTGCATGTTGGCCACGAAGATCTCCTTCATCAACGAAATCGCCAACATCTGCGAGCGGGTCGGCGCCGACGTGGGCGCGGTGCGCCGGGGGATCGGGGCCGACCACCGCATCGGCTACCACTTCATCTACCCCGGGGTCGGCTACGGCGGGTCGTGCTTCCCCAAGGACGTCAAGGCCCTCGTCAACACGGCCCGCCAGAGCGGTTACGACCCGGAGCTGATCGCCGCCGTGGACGCGGTCAACCACCGCCAGAAAACCGTGCTGGCGGAAAAAATCGAGGCCTATTTCAGCGGGCAGGGCGGGTTGT
This sequence comes from Desulfobacterales bacterium, assembly GCA_035467535.1. Classification (GTDB taxonomy): domain Bacteria; phylum Desulfobacterota; class Desulfobacteria; order Desulfobacterales; family SpSt-501; genus SpSt-501. The sequence goes on along the minus strand of DATITS010000211.1, from coordinate 20,671 downwards.
CCGGCAAGGTGCTGGCCCTGTGGGGGCTGGCGTTCAAGGCCAACACCGACGACATCCGCGAGGCCGCCTCCCTCGAACTGATCCGGGCGCTCACCGCCGCGGGGATGCAGGTGAACGCCTTCGATCCGGCCGCCGGCGGCCGGGCAGGGGCGTGTTTGGCGGACAACGCGCGCGTGCGGATCTGCGAACAGCAGTACGACGCCCTGGAAGGGGCCGATGCGCTGGCGGTGGTGACGGACTGGAACCAGTTCCGCAACCCGGATTTCGGACGGGTCAAGCGGCTGTTGAAGGCCCCGGTCATCTTCGACGGCCGCAACCTGTACGACCCGGACATCGTGGCCGGCCAGGGCCTTGCCTGCGTCAGCATCGGCCGCGCCCGGGTGAATCCGGAGGTTCGGGCTGCCGCCCGCCGGGAGGACGAAATCCGGTAGACGTCGCCGGCTGAGCGAAGTCCATGATAAGTTAATCTGCGGATGGGAATACGCTTCGACGCGTATCGTTGCCGAGGGGCATCACATGGTCCGGGTGGTGATGGGGGTTACGGTTGTTCTGATCGTCGGGCTGGCCGCTTTCCTGGGCGGGGGGAACCGTTTTCTCTGCCACGGAGAGGGCACGGTACCCGGTGCGGCCGACCTGGTCGTGGTGCTGGCAGGGCCCCTGGATGAGGACCGGGAGCGGGTCGCTGCCGGTGCGGCGCTCACCCAGGCCGGCCACCACCGTTTCATGCTCCTGCCGCTGCGCCACCGGGCCCTGACATGGCCCTGGTTTGTCCGGCACTATCGCATCGAGAATCCCATCCCCGACGAACGGGTCCTCTTCGGCCGCGGCCAGGGCTCCAAGCGCCGCCATGCGTTCGACCTGGGCGGCACTTTCGCCGAGGCTGAAAAAACCGTCGACGTCATGCGCGCGCGAGGGTTCGGCTCGGCCATCGTCGTCAGCTCCTGCTACCACATCCGCCGCGCCCGCCTCGCCTTCGAGCGTGTCAGCAAGGAGCCCGGCCTCAGGTTCGCTTTTCACCCCATCGATATCGAGGGCCCGGGGCCAAGCGGCCCGTGGTGGCTCGACGGGGCGTATGCCATGAAGGTGGCCGACGAGTACCTGAAACTGGTGGGCGGGTATCTGTTCTACAACTAGAATCCGCAGCCGGGAAGCATTCGACTCACCCCTTTTTCTTCCCCCCCTCCTTCTTTGCGATCTTCGCCCACGTGTCGCGCAGGGTCACCGAGCGGTTGAAAACAAGGCGGCCCGGCCGGCAGTCCCGTGCGTCCGCGCAGAAATAGCCCAGGCGTTCGAACTGGAAGCGGTCGCCGGGGGAGGCCGACGCGAGGCCCGGTTCGAGCTTGCAGCCCGTCAGCACCTCCAGCGATCGCGGGTTGAGATGGTCGGTGAAGTGCCGGCCGGCCTCGGTTTCGTCGGGGTTTTCCCGGGTAAAGAGATGGTCGTAGAGGCGCACCTCGGCTGCGGCCGCGTGCCGGGCGGAAACCCAGTGCAGGGTGCCCTGCACCCTGCGGCCGTCCGGCGCATCCCCGCCGCGGGTGGCCGGGTCGTAGGTGCAGCGTAGCTCCGTCACTTCGCCGGTTGCGGTATCCTTTACGGCCTCGACGCAGGTGATGAAGTAGGCGTAGCGCAGGCGCACCTCGCGGCCCGGCGCCAGCCGGAAAAACTTCTTGGGCGGCTCCTCCATGAAGTCCTCGCGCTCGATGTAGAGCTCGCGGCTGAAGGGTACCCGGCGCGTGCCCATGCCCGGGTCCTCCGGGTTGTTGACCGCCTCAAGCTCCTCCACCTGACCTTCCGGGTAGTTGACGATCGTCACCTTGAGCGGCCGCAGGACCGCCATCACCCGGGGGGTGCGCTTGTTCAGGTCATCCCTCAGGCAGTACTCCATCAGGCCGATGTCCACCGTGCTGGCGGCCTTGGCGACCCCGATGCGGACGCAGAAGTTGCGGATCGCCTCCGGCGTGTAGCCGCGGCGGCGGTAGCCCGAGATGGTGGGCATGCGCGGGTCGTCCCACCCGGAGACAACCCCCTTCTCCACCAGTTCGATGAGCTTGCGCTTGGAGAGCACCGTGTAGTTCAGGTTGAGGCGGGCGAACTCGATCTGCTGCGGGTGGCAGGGGGTCTTGAGCGTGTCCAACACCCAGTCGTAGAGTTCGCGGTTGTTCTCGAACTCCAGCGTGCAGACGGAGTGGGTCACGCCCTCGATGGCATCCGACAGGCAATGGGTGAAGTCGTACATCGGGTAGATGCACCACGCGTTTCCGGTGCGGTAGTGGTCCACGTGCTTGATGCGGTAGATCGTGGGGTCGCGCATCACGATGTTGGCCGCGGCCATGTCGATCTTGGCCCGCAACACGCACGCCCCGTCCTCGAACTCCCCGGCCCGCATGCGCTGGAACAGGTCCAGGTTCTGCCCGATGCTGCGGTCGCGGTAGGGGCTGTTCCGGCCGGGGGCGGTCAGGGTGCCGCGGTATTCTCGGATCTCATCGGCGCTCAGATGGTCCACGTACGCCTTGCCGGCTTCGATCAGCTGAACGGCGAAGCCGTAAAGCCGCTCGAAGTAGTCGGAGGCAAAGAACATCCGCTCCTGCCAGTCGAACCCCATCCAGCGCACGTCCTCCTGGATGGATGCGACGTATTCCATGGATTCCTTGGCCGGGTCGGTGTCGTCGAAACGCAGGTGGCAGACGCCCGCGAAATCCCGGGCGAGCCCGAAATTGAGGCAGATGCTCTTGGCATGCCCGATGTGAAGGTAGCCGTTCGGCTCCGGCGGAAAGCGGGTGACGACCCGGCCGTCGTTCTTGCCGGCCGCAAGGTCGGCCTCGACGATCTGTCTGATGAAGTTAATAGGAACGGCGGCTTCCGCAGATTTGGTGTCAGCTGTGGTCATGGTTCGGCAACCCTCAGAAATAGGAATTCGCTGCTGCCCGCAATCCGTGCGGCGGGACCCAGGCGCAGCGTTACGTACAGATTAGAACGAGAATGATTAAAAATCAATGGGTTCTCTTTTCTCGGGGGGGCCATACGAAAAAAGGGCTGACGGTATTATCGTCAGCCCTTTTTAGCGGTGTTGGCTGAGGGACTAGGATTCGAACCTAGGTTAACGGGGCCAGAACCCGTCGTCCTGCCACTAGACGATCCCTCAGTGCGTTACACCAAAATAACCGACGCTGTTTTTAGAGTCAAGTCTATTTTGAGTTCAGTTGAGCGATTCTTGTTTTGGTTTTTGCGGAAGGATCCGCAGGGGGCTGCGCCCGCAGGGGCCGTCGTAAAAAACTCCAGGCTCCGACAACGCCCCCGGGGTTTCGATAACCACCTCACCGGCAGCGGCGGCCGTCTCTGTCGTGGGGCACTGTCTTCCGGGGCTTTCTGTCAATATCTGAGTATCTCTGCTGCCGTTGAGACGGCCGGGGAAAAGATTGCGGCGGCCCCTGCGGGCGCAGACCCCGGCGGGCCTATATCTGAATCGACAAAATCGCTCAATTTAGGTCTGCGTGTACGCCTTGGATGTTTCTGCGCGTGCATGTCTTGCCTTCAGGCGATCTTGCTTCAGTCTACCTGCCTGAGGGGTTCGCTTACGCGGGCCCCCTCTGTTCTATATACGCCAGCGCCTTGCGCAGCCGCGCGAGAACGCGTTCTTTTCCGATGATGGCGGTAATCTCGAAAATGCCCGGGCTGGCCGTCCGGCCGCTCAGGGCCACGCGCACGGGTTGGGCGATCTTGCCGAGTTTCAGGCCGCTCGCCTCCGCCACCGCGTTGAAAGCGGCCTCCAGGCTCGGCTCCGAGTAGTCCTCGAGGGCCTCGAGCCTGGCCGTCAGGGACCTGAGCGGCACCAGGGCTTCTACCGTCAGATGCTTGCGGGCGGCAGCCTCCTCGTAGACGATCTCCTCCTGGTAATAGAAGAGAGCGCTCTGCGCCATTTCCTGCAAGGTCTTGCTGCGGGCATTCAGGGTGGCAATGACCCTTTCGATTTTCGGGTCCCCCGCGATGACAACACCCTTCTTGCGCAGAAACGGTGCTAAGGGTTCGACCAACCGGGCGGCAGGGGCGGCCTTGATGTGGTCGGCGTTCAGGGCCAGGAGCTTTTCCAGGTCGAAGACGCCGGCGGCCCGTCCGATGTTCTCCAGGTTGAACACCTCGACGAGCTCATCCTTGGTGAAGAACTCCTGGTCCCCGTGGGACCATCCCAGCCGCACGAGGTAGTTGATCATGGCCTCCGGCAAAAAACCCATGTCGCGGTAGGCGGTGACCGAGACGGCGCCGTGGCGCTTGCTCAGGCGGGCGCGGTCCCGGCCGAGCACCATGGGGACATGGCCGAACAGGGGCAGGGGGCAGCCGAAGGCCCGGTAGAGCTGGATCTGTTTGGGGGTGTTCATCACGTGGTCGTCGCCCCGGATGATGGTGTTGACCCCCATGGTGATATCGTCCACCACCACCGCGAGGTTGTAGGTGGGGCTGCCGTCGCTGCGGCAGATGACGAAATCGTCCAGTTCGTCGTTGCGGAAAACGATGTTGCCCTTGACGACGTCCTCCAACACCGTGGTGCCGTCGAGCGGGGCCTTGAAACGCACCACGGCCGCGTCGCCGGGGGGCAGGTTCCGGGTGCGGCAGGTCCCGTCATATTTCGGCTTGCCGCCGGTGGCCAGGGCCTTCGCCCGCATCTGTTCGACCTGCGCGGGCGAGCAGGTGCAGTAGTAGGCGTGGCCGGTGGCGAGCAGCTTCTGGATGTGCTCCAGGTAGACCGGGAAGCGCCGGGTCTGGAAGTAGGGCCCGTCGTCCCAGTCCAGGCCGAGCCACTCCAGGGCCTCGAAGATGGCATCGACCGAGGCCTGGGTCGAGCGTGCCGTGTCCGTGTCCTCGATGCGCAGGACGAACTTGCCTTTCATGCGGCGGGCGTAAAGCCAGTTGAACAGGGCCGTCCGTGCCCCGCCGACGTGCAGATAGCCCGTCGGACTCGGGGGAAAGCGTGTCACCACCTGTGTCATGGAATCTCCTTTGGCAGCCACTCTCGTGGATTGCTAATGTATTGCTATACTATATGAAGCAATTCCAGGGGCCTGGCCGCTCGTCGCCGCGGCATTGCTCCGACCGCCGCGCGCGCAACGCCCTATCCCGCGTTTTTTCGCCACAGCGCCGCAATGAACCCGGGGAAAGCTGTTTTTGTTGATAATTTAAATAGTTAAATCAAAATCCGGCGACAGCCGGGTTTTGATTTAGTGCCATAACACAGAAAACGATCGGGTACAAGCGTCGTCGGCCGGCCCTATTTTTCAAAAAAGCTTGACAACCCCCGGGATTTGAATTACTAATCCCCAAGTTTATAATTAGGAAGACTTAAAGCGGTTAATTATTATAACTCAAATAGTTAGGAGATTGCTAATGGGTCTGCCAAAGCGAAGAACGTCCAAATCCCGGCGGGACAAGCGCAGAACCGGCAAGCGCTTGTCGGCCCCCGCCCTGTCCACCTGCCCTGATTGCAGTGAGCCTGTCCTTCCTCACCACGCCTGTCCGAGCTGCGGTTCCTACAAGGGCCGCCAAGTGACCAACGTCGAAAAAGAATGACGCATAACCCACTTGTTTGAGGAAGATCGTTACGCATGAATTCTCAAGGCGCTTCCCCCGACCGGCCGCTGGCCGGGCTGGACCTCGACTCCCGGCAGATGGTTCTGGACACGGTGGCCCAGCTGAAAAAGCGGCTGTTGACCAAGGAAAAAATTCACGAGTTCGACCGCAAGGAGATCTTTCCGGAGGCGGTCATCCGGGAAATGCTGGGCCCCGAGATCGGATTGCAGCTGCTCATGATCCCGGAGGCTTACGGCGGCCTGGGCGGCGGGGCGCGGGACAGCTGCGTGGTGACGCGGGAGATGGCCAAGATCTGCCTGGGGATCACCACCGCCTTCTTTGCCATCCAACTGGGGGCCGACCCCATCATGGTCGGCGCGACCGACGAGCAGAAACAGAAGTGGCTCGGCAAAATCGCCGCCGGTGAGGCGCTCGTGGCCTACGCGGTCACCGAGCCCGATGCGGGCAGCAACGTCGCCGCCCTCAAGACCAAGGCCGACCCCGTGACCGACGCTTCGGGCAAGATCACCGGCTACCGCATCAACGGCGCCAAGCAGTTCATCTCGACCGGGGGCTACGCGGACTTCATCACCGTTCTGGCCATCGCACCGGAGGGTCCCACCTTTTTCATCGTGGAAAAGGAGACGCCCGGCTACCAGCGCGGCAAGGGCGAAGAAAAGCACGGGATCCGCGCCTCCAACACCTCGCCCCTGACCTTCACCGACGCCTTTGTGCCGGTGGAGAACCTGATCGGCGGGGTGCCCGGCCAGGGGCTGAAGCAGGCCAACGAGGTTTTCGGCTACACCCGGCTGATGGTGGCCGCCATGGGATTGGGCGCCGGGGAGTCCGCGCTCGAGATCGCGGTCGCCTACGCCAAGGAGCGCATCCAGTTCAAGACCCCGCTCTCCGAGAAGCAGGGCTACGCCCACAAACTGATCGTGCCGAACGTGGTGCGCCTGGCGGCCGCTGCGGCCTATATCGACGAGGTGGCCGAGCGTCTCGATGCCGGGGAGCGGGACCTGGAGGTCGAGGGCTCCATCGCCAAGTTCTATGCCACGGAAGCCGGCAACCGCGCGGCGGAGGACAGCATTCAAGCGCTGGGCGGCTACGGTTACATTGCCGAGTACGGGGTGGAGAAAATCAAGCGCGACGTGCGCATCACCACTATTTACGAGGGCACCAGCGAAATCCAGCAGAACATCATCAGCACCTTCCGCTGGAAGAAGTCCCGCAAGACCAAGGGGGAGTTCTACGGCGCCATGGCGGCCGAGATGGAGCAGTTGGCCGAGGCGCACCCGGACTGCGGCAGCCGTTACGTCGGGTTGGCCGCCCGCGCGCTCAACCACATGATCGCCTTTGCCGACATCCACCGCCTGACCCGGCAGCAGATCATCATGTTCGATTTGGCCGACATGATGATCCACGTTGAAATCGGCGCGGCCGCCGCCCGCAGAGCGGCGGCGCTGGCCCCGGCCGGCGGTCCTCCGGCGGAGCGCTCGTCGCTCGTCGCCCGGCTGTTCGCCGACGAGATGTGCCAGGTCTTCACCCGCAACATTCCCCGCATCCTGATCGGAACGGGCGAGATCGAGCCGGCAACGGTTGCCAATTCGCTGGCGGAGACGCAGCATGCCGAGTTCGGCGGCGGCTGCCGGAACGGGATCAAGGACATGGATCGGCTCGCCGACATGGTTTTCGGGCGGTCAAGTTAATTTTCGCCGAAGGAGAATAAGGATGCGATTCAAAGACAAAGTCGTGATGGTCACCGGCGGGGCGGCCGGTATCGGCCGGGTGACGGCCGAGGCGTTTGCCCAAGAGGGCGCGAAGCTGGCGATCTGTGACGTCAACCCGGAGGCCGGCGAGGCCGCCGCCAAGGCGCTCGGCCCCGAGGCCTCGTTCCAGAAGGTGGACGTGTCGAATGAAAAAGACGTGGCCGAGTGGGCGGATCAGGTGGCCACCCGTTACGGCCGAATCGACGTTCTGGTGAACAACGCCGGCATCACGCGCGACGCCCTGCTCCTGCGCATGAAGGAATCGGACTGGGACCTCGTGATGGCCATCAACCTCAAGGGCGCTTTCCTGTGCACCAAGGCCGTGGTCCGGGTCATGGCCCAGCAGCGCGCGGGGCGGATCGTCAACGTGGCCTCGGTGGTCGGGGTTCTCGGCAACGTCGGCCAGGCCAACTACGTGGCCTCAAAGGCAGGGCTGATCGGGCTGACCAAAACGGTCGCCCGGGAGTTCGCGGCCCGCGGCATCACCGTCAACGCGGTGGCCCCCGGTTTTATCGAGACCCAAATGACCGCGGTGCTGAGCGACAAGGTCAAGGAACTGTTCCTGGCCCAGATCCCGCTCGGCCGGCCGGGCTCCCCCGCCGACGTGGCCGGGGCGGTGACCTTTCTCGCCTCCGATCAGGCGGCCTACCTCACCGGGCAGGTCCTCCACGTGAGCGGCGGGATGTATATGTAATGAAGCTGGACGCCGGAAGCTCGAAGCTGAAGGCAGAAAGAAACCCTTAACACCCCATCAACCCAACACGAATAATACGAACGCATGGAGGAATAGACATGTCGGAGACCATCGAAGAAAGAGTCAAGAAGATCATTGCCGAGAAGCTGAGCGTGGAGCTGGCGGAAGTCAAACCGGAAGCTTCCTTTGTGGACGACTTGGGCGCGGATTCGCTCGACCTGGTCGAGCTCATCATGTCCATGGAAGAGGAGTTCGGCGTTGAGATCTCCGACGAGGATGCGGAGAAGATTGTCACCGTGAAGGACGCGATCGCCTACGTCGGCACCAAGAAGTAGACCGGTCGGAGCGATTCACAAAGGAGGCCATTTGGCTAGGCGGGTGGTTATCACAGGTCTGGGGCTGGTATGCCCGGTCGGGATCGGGGTCAGCGAAAGCTGGGCCGCGCTGTGCGCCGGAAAGTCCGGCGTGGGACGGATTTCCCGGTTCGATGTCAGCCGCTACGAGACCCAGATCGCGGCGGAAGTCAAAGGGTTCAATCCCGAAGACTGGATGGCCAAAAAAGAGGCCAAGCGGTTCGAGCCGTTCATCTCGTATGCCGTGGCGGCGACCCGGATGGCGCTGGACGACTCGGGGCTCAGGATCAGCGACGAGAAGGCCAGCCGGGTGGGCGTGATCACCGGGTGCGGCCTGGGCGGCCTGCGGTTCATGGAAGACACCATTTTCCAGTTGAGGCAAAATGGCCCCAAGCGCGTGAGCCCATTCTTTATCCCGTTGATGATCGGCAACATGGCCCCCGGGATGATCTCGATCCTGTTCGGCGCCAAGGGCCCCAACTTGTCCATCGCCACGGCCTGCGCGGCCGGGACCCACGCCGTGGGGGATTCGTTCAAGCTCATCCTGGAAGGCCGGGTGGACGCCATGATCACCGGCGGGACCGAGGCCGTGATTTCGCCCAGCTGCATTGCCGGATTCAATGCCATGAAGGCCCTTTCCACCCGTAACGCGGAGCCGGAGCGGGCCTCGCGGCCGTTTGAGCGCGACCGGGACGGTTTTGTCCCCGGCGAGGGGGCCGGGATCCTGATCCTGGAGGAGCTTGCGCACGCCCGGCAGCGCGGGGCCAGGATCTACGCCGAGATGGTCGGCTACGGGCTAACCGGCGACGGGTATCACATGACCTCGCCGCCGCCGGACGGAAACGGCGCGGCGCGCTGCATGCAAATGGCGCTCGATGACGCCGGGGTGAAATACGACCAGGTGAGCTACATCAACGCCCACGGCACCTCCACCGAGCTGAACGACCTCTACGAGACCCGGGCCATCAAAGCCGTTTTCAAGGAGCACGCCCATACGGTTGCGGTCAGCTCGAGCAAATCCATGACCGGGCACCTGCTGGGAGGCGCCGGCGGGGTCGAGACCGTTTTTACGGCACTGGCGGTACACGACGACATCATGCCGCCCACGATCAACTACGATCACCCGGCCGAGGAACTGGACCTGGACTATATTCCGAACACGGCCCGCAGGGCCACGGTCAACTACGCCATGTCCAACTCCTTCGGTTTCGGCGGCACCAACGCAGCACTGCTTCTTAAGAAGTACAAGGCGACAACCGTGTAACCCGGAGCGCCCTTTTATTAAGGGTCGCATATTTGTTTGTATTGACGCGAGCACCCCCTCCCCCTGCCCTCTCCCCCAGGAGTGGGGGAGAGGGTTAAGGAGAGGGGGCCGCTCTCGGTCGATGCTAGTTCGCGACGATTAATAAAAGACGCAGCGCATCGGGCAAAGAGCATCGTGCTGAGAGCAAGGGGCTTCGAAGTTTTCCCTCTGCCATGCGCCATGCTCTTTTTTTTATCACCCCCCTTGTCCCGCTGCCGGCCTTCGGATAAAACTTTTCTCTTGCGGTTGCTCGAGTTGCCGTATACTATATCTGGATATGTCCATAATATTTTTATTGAAATCCTCCTTCCCCCAAAATTTGGAATGCACCACTCAACCCGGTTTCGTTTAACATATGGAAAGCGGTAGCCGCCCCTCCTGGGAAACCTATTTCATGGACATCTCGTCCCTGGTGGCCAAACGCGCCACCTGCCTGCGACGTGCGGTGGGGGCCGTGATCGTCAAGGACAAGCGCATCCTTGCCACCGGCTACAACGGCGCTCCGTCCGGGGTCCGGCACTGTGCCGAGGTCGGCTGCCTGCGGGAAAGGCTCAACGTCCAGTCCGGAATGCGCCACGAGCTCTGCCGCGGCATTCACGCGGAACAGAACGCCATCATCCAGGCGGCCCTGCACGGGGTGTCGGTGAAAGGTGCCGACCTCTTTTGCACCAACCAGCCCTGTTCCATCTGTGCCAAAATGATCATCAATGCCGGGATCGCCAAGATCTACTACCGTTCCGGGTATGCGGACGAACTGGCGCGGGAGATGCTCGCGGAGGCGCGCATCGACATGGTCCGGATCGTCGGCTCCGAGTCGGACGAAAAGGGCAAAGGAGAACCTTCGGCGGGGGAGAGCAGCAACGAATTCATCCATTCAGGCGGCGGAGCAGGAGGGGGCGAGGAAGGAAGTGTCCGTACTGCAGCGACATCGAAAACAAGGTGATCGACTCCAGGTTGAGCAAGGATGCCAGCGTCATCCGCCGGCGCCGCGAATGTTTGACCTGCAACCGGCGGTTCACGACGTACGAGCACATCGAAGAGATCCCGATCATGATCATGAAGAAGGACGGGCGGCGCGAGCTTTTCAGCCGCGAGAAGGTGCGTTCGGGTATGCTGAAAGCCTGTGAAAAGCGCAACATCAGCGTGAACAGCATCGAGGAGTTCATCGACGAAATGGAGCGGGACCTGCGCGAGTCCGAAGAGAAGGAGATCCCGGCCGCGGTCGTCGGCGAAAAGATCATGGGGAAGCTTCACGAGCTGGACGATGTGGCCTACGTGCGCTTCGCCTCGGTCTATCGGGAATTCAAGGATGTCAACGATTTCGTGGCCGAGCTGAAGAAGCTGCTGAGCGCCGAGAAGGCCGGCAAGGCCGAGAGCCCGGCAGATGGGCTGAAAGCTTAAAACTGAAGGTCTATTTTCCCATTCGGCCCGGCCGCTTTTCCCGGTCAGCGGCTTGAACGAAACCCATGGACGACCTCCGTTTCATGCAGATGGCCCTCGACGCGGCCGCGCGGGGCCGGGGGTTTACATCCCCCAACCCGATGGTGGGGGCCGTGGTGGTGAAAGACGGTGCGGTCGTCGGTGAGGGCTACCACCGGTTTGCCGGCGGCCCGCACGCCGAGGTCTACGCCATCGAGGCCGCCGGCGGGCAGGCCCGCGGGGCCACGTTGTACGTCAACCTCGAGCCCTGCAACCACACCGGCCGGACGCCGCCCTGCACGCTGAAGATCGTCGCGGCCGGCATCCGTCGGGTCGTCATCGGCATGCAGGACCCCAACCCGGCCGTGACCGGCGGCGGGGCCGATTTTCTGAAGCAGCGGGGGATCGAGGTCACCTCGGGGGTTTGCGAGGAGGCGGCTGAGGCGCTCAACGAGGTTTTCATCAAGTACATCCGCACCCGGCGGCCGTTTGTCATCGCCAAGTGCGCTGCAACACTGGACGGGCGGATCGCCACCCGGACCGGGGACTCGAAATGGGTCACCGGGGAGGCCGCCCGGGCCTGCGTGCACGAGCTGCGGCACGCGGTGGATGCCATCCTGGTCGGTGTCGGCACCGTCGCAGCGGACGATCCGCGGTTGACCACCCGCATCGCCGGCCGCAAGGTCAGGGACCCCGTGCGGGTCATCCTCGACACGCACGGCCGCATTCCGTCTTCGGCGCGGGTGCTGCGCCACGCCTCCGGGGCCGAGACCATCGTCGTCGCCGGCCCGGCGGCGTGCGCCGACGCGCAACGCCGCATTGCCGGCAAGGGCGTGCGGGTGATCGTCGCCGCCACCCGCGACGGCCGGATCGACGTGGCTGCGCTCATGGGCCAGCTGGGGGAGATGGGGATCACCAGCATTCTGATCGAGGGCGGCAGCCGGGTGCTGGCATCGGCTTTCCGTGCCGGGGTCGTGGACAAGGCCTGTTTCTTTTTTGCGCCGCTGATATCCGGCGGCGATGACGGCGTGCCGATTTGCAGCGGTCCCGGGGCCGACCGGATGCGGGACTGCATCCGCCTGGTGCGGATCCGCACCCGGCGCTTCGACGACGATGTCATGATCGAGGGGTATGTGACAGGAGGCTGGAAGCCTGAAGCCTGAAGCGTGAGGCGCGAAGGAAGAGATAGCAGAAGGGCGTGAAAGCGCTGGGGAAAATGCGCCGGCAAGAATGGTCACAAATCGGTTGAATATCCCGCGGAAAGCCTTAAAGTTGCAAGTGAGCTGGGTGCGCCGCCACCGATGGAACTTGGGGCAACAACAATTAAACGATCTTATTCTTTTTCAGCTTCGAGCTTCAAGCTTAGAGCCTTGAGAGATCCTTCATGTTCACTGGAATCATAGAGGGGCTGGGCGCCATCTCGGCCATCCGGCCCTCCGGGCAAGGCCGCCGACTCACGGTTGACGCCGATTTCGATTTGAGCGGCAGCAAGGTCGGCGACAGCATCTCGGTCAGCGGCGCCTGTCTCACCGCGGTGCGGATTGCCGGCCGGCGTTTTGATGCGGACCTCTCCCCGGAAACTGCCGCCAAGACCACCTTCGGCGCGGCCCGGGTCGGCGAGCGCGTGAACCTCGAGCGCGCGATGCGTCTGTCGGACCGGATCGACGGCCACCTCGTCTCCGGGCACACCGACGGCACCGGCGCAATCGAGTCCCGCGAGGCGGTCGGCAACGTGCTGACCGTCGTCATCGGCGTGCCGGAGGAACTCGCCCGCTTCATGATCGTCAAGGGGTCGGTCGCCGTGGACGGCATCAGCCTGACCGTCAACAGCCTGGAGGCGGGCCGGTTTTCGGTGTGCATCATTCCGCACACGGCCGGCCTGACCACGGTGGGCTTCAAGCCGAAGGGCGAGCGCGTCAACATCGAGGCCGACATGATCGGCAAATACGTGGAACGGTTTCTGTCCGCCCGGCAGGGCCCCGCCGGCGCCCCGCCCTCCGGGGTGACGGTGGAGAAGCTGGCGCGGGCGGGGTTTATGAAATAGCGTCTCAGGTGTCCGGCAAGGGCGCATGCCCTTGCGGGCGAGGGCCCTGCCCTTTGCCCGGAACCCGGCATTTCGAACACGAAGGAGTTCTGATTCCTGTGGCACATATCACGATCGAACAAGCGCTCGAAGAGATCAAACAGGGCAAAATGGTCATTCTCGCCGACGGCAAGGAGCCCGAAAACGAGGGCGATTTCTGCCTCGCGGCTGAAATGGTGACACCCGAAGCCGTCAACTTCATGGCCAAACACGGCCGTGGTCTGATCTGTCTGTCGCTGTCGCGGCAGAAGGCGCAGGAGCTGGACCTGTCGCCCATGGTGGACAACAACACCTCCCGCTACGGCACCGGTTTCACCGTGTCGATCGACGCGCGCCACGGGGTCGCCGGCGGGGTTTCCGCCGCCGACCGGGCGACAACCATCCGCACGGCCGTGGCCGAGACCGCGAAGCCCCAGGACCTCGTGCGGCCCGGGCACGTGTTCCCGCTGATGGCCCGGCCGGGCGGGGTGATCGTGCGGACCGGGCAGACAGAGGGCTCCGTGGACCTGGCCCGCCTGGCGGGTCGCACACCGGCCGGCGTCATTTGCGCCATCATGGACGAAGACGGTTCGATGGCGAAGATCCCGGCGCTCGAGGCCATCAGCGACCGGCACGGCATCGGCATCTGCACCATTCCCGACCTGATCGAATACCGCATGCGGACCGAGTCCTTCGTCCACCGGGTCGCCGAGGCCGTGGTTCCCACCGTCGTCGCCGGCGAGTTCAGGGCCATCGTGTATGAAAACGACGTGGATGACCTGCTGCATTTCGCCATGGTGAAGGGGAGCATCGACCCCGACAAGCCGGTCCTGGTCCGGGTGCATTCCGAGTGCCTGACCGGCGACATCTTCGGCTCCTTGCGCTGCGACTGCGGGCCGCAGTTGCACCGGGCGCTCTCCATGATGGAGGCGGAGGGCTGCGGCGTGCTGCTCTACATCCGGCAGGAGGGGCGCGGCATCGGCCTGGTGAACAAGATCCGGGCCTACGCGCTCCAGGACCGGGGTCTGGACACGGTGGAAGCCAACGTGCAGCTGGGGTTCGAACCGGACATGCGCAACTACGGCATCGGCGCCCAGGTGCTGGCGGACCTCGGCGTGCGCCGGATGCGGCTGCTGACCAACAACCCCAGGAAAATGGTGGGCCTGCAGGGCTACGGCCTGAGTGTGGTCGACCAAGTGCCGATCGAGGTCGAACCCAACGAGTTCAACCAGTGCTACCTCGAGTGCAAGAAGATCAAGATGGGGCACCTGCTGAGCCTGGAGAAAACACCTTAGCCGGCTGTTAAAAAACCGCGCCTCAGGCCGTGATCCGGCGTTGCACGGCTTTTGTAAATGCTCACATGCAACTGCTGGATGCTTGAGGCGAGAAGCTGGAAGCGAAGGTGATGGTATCTGTTTCCTTGAGCCTCGAGCCTCCAGCTTCAGGCTTATGACCGCCTTGGCTGACGGCCTGATGCTTGTTTTTAAACAGCCGGCTGCTATAGAATGACGAATTAACCAAATAGAAATGAGGAGCCAGAATGCCGAAGATCATCGAGGGAAAACTCAACGCGGAAGGGAAGAAGTTTGCCATCGTGGCCAGCCGCTACAACGATTTCATCACTGAAAAACTGGTGAGCGGGACCCTGGATGCGCTGACGCGCTGCGGCGCCAAGGACAAGGACATCGAGGTCTTCAAGGTGCCGGGCGCCTTCGAGATCCCGCTGGCCGCCAAACGAGTGGCCCAGACCAAGCGCTTCGATGCCGTCATCTGCCTGGGGGCGGTGATCCGTGGGGCGACCCCGCATTTCGACTTCGTGGCGGCCGAGGCATCCAAGGGGATCGCTGCCGTCATGATGGAGACCGGTCTGCCGGTGATTTTCGGCGTGATCACCGTGGACACCATCGAGCAGGCGATCGAGCGGGCCGGCGCCAAGATGGACAACAAGGGGTTCAGTGCCGCCATGGCCGCCGTGGAGATGGTGAACCTTTTCGATGCGGTGTAAGCGTTATGGGAACCCGGCGCAAGGCGCGTGAGCTGGCGATGCAGGCGCTCTTTTACATGGACATGCGCAGGGACTTTTCGGAGGAGACCTTTGCCCGGTTCTGCGCCAACTTTGCGCCCAAGCCGCCCGTCCGTCCGTTTTTCCTGCGGCTGGCCCGCGGGGTGCTGGGCTCCCTGACCGAACTGGACGCCCTGATCGAACGCTTTTCGGAGAACTGGAGCCTGGGGCGCATGTCCGGAGTGGACCGTAACGTCATGCGCATCGCGGTCTACGAGATGGTCTGCTGCCGGGACATCCCCGCCAAGGTCAGCATCAATGAGGCGGTCGACATCGGCAAGAAATTCGGCACCGAGGAGTCGGGCGCCTTCATCAACGGCATCGTGGACAGCATCCGTGCCAAGGTCGAGGCCGGCGAGTTGCAGCTGCCGTGCGGCGAGCCCGAGGCGCCCCCATCAGCACTCGACGACCCAGATGAAGAAGAGTTGAATCCGGCGGCCGAAAGCGCAAAGCAGCACCCGGCGCCCACACCCGGCCGGTCGAGGCAAAAGAAGAAGGCGGCTACAAGTTCAAGGCTGCTGGTTAAACGGAAAAAGAAGGAACAGCTTCCATCGGAGGAATGAGATGATCATTAAAACCCTGCCGGTAGGCCCCATTATGGCCAACTGCTTCATCGTCGGCTGCGAGCAGACGCGCGAGGCGGCCGTCATCGACCCCGGCGACGAGGCGGACCGGATCCTGCACGCTCTGGCCGAGGCCAAACTGACCGTCACGCAGATTCTCAACACCCACGGACATTTCGACCACGTCGGTGCCAACAAGCGCATGAAGAAAGTGACCGGTGCGCCGATCCTGATCCATGCCCTGGACGCGCCGATGCTGCAGATGCTCTCCCGCACTGCGGCGGCCTGGGGCATGTCGGCCGAAGACTCCCCGGCCCCGGACCGCACCATCGACGAGGGCGACCGCATCACCGTCGGCACGATCACGTTCAAGGTCATTCACACCCCCGGTCACACTCCCGGCGGGGTCGCGCTGCTCACCGACGGCTGCCTGTTCGTGGGCGACACGCTTTTCGCAGGCTCCGTGGGGCGCACGGACTTCCCGGGGGGCGACTTCGACACACTCAAGTCCAGCATCCAGAAGAAGCTCTTCGCGCTGGCCGATGACCTGCAGGTATTCACCGGGCACGGACCGGAGACGACCATCGGCGAGGAGAAACGCCACAACCCGTTCGTGGGGATGGGGGCGCGGCCTTAGCAGGGTGTTGAAAAACAAGCATCACGCCGTCAGCCAAGGCGGTCATAAGCTTGAGGCAAGAGGCTTGAGGCTCGAAGCTTAAAAAAATCAGCCGCCGTCAGGCAGGCTTCCAGCTTCCAGCCTCCGGCTTCCAGCCGATTGAATGTGAGCATTTACAAGAGCCGCACAACGCCGGATCACGGCGTGAGGCGCGGTTTTTCAACACCCTGTTAGAAGGCCCCCAGTTGACAGGGCTTGATCTTGATCTGTATGGCCTCGCAGGCCGCGCTCACCGCCATCCGGGTGACCTGGAACGCCACGGCGACCTCCCAGGCGCGGCGGCAGGCAAGCCTGCCGTTCTCGAGTTTGTCGCGGATAGCGGTTTCCATGGCCGGGTCTTCCGCCGGGGCCGCCTGCACGATCTTTTTTTCGGGGGAGTACCCGAACAGGCCGAGCTGGCATTTCACAAGCCGGATGCCGAGCGCGTCGGCGGCCGCGCCGATCTCGGCCGGCGGCCGGCGGAGATCGGAAGCCAGTTTGAAGGCGACGGCACACGGCAGTTCGCCCTTGCGCGCCTGCCGCTGCAGCGCCTCCTTTAGAACGGCGTCGATCGGGGCAGGGGACGTGCCGGCCTGTTTGGGGACACCCTTCTTTCCTGGATCAGCCTTCATCAAAAGCCTCCTTGATCCGTTCGCGCTTGATGAAAAACGCAGTGTCTGATAAGGTTGTAAATCCAAGCGTTCAGAGAACTTTACGCGCTGTGGTGTGAGCCGCGGCGAGGACCTGACGCCTCTGGACAACCGGAAGGAGAAAGAGGGGCATAACGTACCATAGGCAGGCGGGTATTGGCAACCCTGCCTTATAATCCGTGCAAGCCGGGATCAAATTCGAAATCCGAAGCGCGAAATTCGAAACGCCACATGCCATTTTGAATAGAATTTCACCCATAAGGGAATGATCATACAATAGTATCCGATGCGCGACCCCATGGCTCAAACGCACCCGCGCAGACCCACGCGGCAGATCAACGTCGGCAACGTCGCCGTCGGCGGCGGATCCGTGATTTCGGTCCAGTCGATGACCAACACGCCCACCGCGGACGTGGCGGCCACCGTGGCCCAGATCCGGCGGCTGGAAGAGGCGGGCTGCGACATCGTGCGGGTGGCGGTGCCGGATGAGGCGTCGGCCGCCGCCGTGGCGCGCATCAAGCCTCGGATCGGGATCCCCCTCATCGCGGATATCCACTTCGACCATCGGCTGGCGATCGCCGCCGTGCGGGCCGGGGCCGACGGCCTGCGGATCAACCCCGGAAACATCGGTGCGGCTAAAAAGGTCAAGGCCGTGGTGGAGTGCGCCCGGGAGCACGGGATTTCCATCCGCGTCGGTGTCAATGCGGGGTCGCTCGAAAAAGACATCCTCAAAAAATACCATGGCGCGACCCCCGAGGGCATGGTCGAGAGCGCGCTGCGCCACATCGAGCGGCTGCGCGCCATGGGTTTCCACGCCGTCAAGGTGTCGTTGAAGGCCTCCGACGTCCGGCGCACCGTGGCCGCCTATCGCCTGCTCGCGCCCCGCACGGACCTGCCGCTGCACCTCGGTGTGACCGAAGCCGGTACGCTGTTTTCGGGGATCGTCAAGTCCGCCCTCGGCATCGGCATGCTCCTGGCCGAGGGGATCGGGGACACCCTGCGGGTGTCGTTGACCCGGGACCCGGTCGAAGAGGTGCGGGTGGGCTTCGAGATCTTGAAGGCGCTCGACATCCGCCGGCGCGGTCCCGAGATCATTGCCTGCCCCACCTGCGGCCGCACCCGGATCGATCTCTTCGGGATCGTCGAGCGGGTGGAGCAGGCCCTGGCCACGTCGACCCTGCCGATCAAGGTCGCCGTCATGGGCTGCGTCGTGAACGGGCCGGGCGAGGCGCGGGAAGCCGACGTGGGGATCGCCGGCGGAGCGGGCGTCGGCATCCTGTTCCGCAAGGGCAAGGTGGTCAAGAAGTTTCCCGAAGACAAACTGGTCGAGGTGCTGTTGGCCGAGGTGGATCGATATGGAAAGAGCGTTAAGAACGGTAAGAGGGTTAAGAACGTTTAGAGCGTTCAATCAGACCCATAATACCAATGAGACGCGTTCAACGCTCATAACGATCTAAACGCTCTAAACGCTTAACGCTCCAGACAAGGAAAAACGATGACAAAAAAGCCAAAATCCGCGATCTCACCGACACGCGCAGAGGACTACCCCGAGTGGTACCAGCAGGTGATCAAGGCATCGGACATGGCGGAACGCTCACCGGTGAGGGGCTGCATGGTGATCAAGCCCTGGGGATATGCCCTGTGGGAGAACATCGTGCAGGCCATGGACGCCATGTTCAAGGAGACCGGGGTCAAGAACGCCTACTTCCCGCTCTTCATCCCCCTGAGCTTCATGCAGAAGGAAGCCGATCATGTCGAGGGTTTCGCCAAGGAGTGCGCGGTGGTCACCCACCACCGGCTCGAAAAGGACGCCAGCGGCGCGCTCGTCCCCGCCGGTCGCCTGACGGAACCCCTGGTGGTGCGGCCCACGTCGGAGACCATCATCGCGGATGCGTTCTCGAAATGGATCAGCAGCTACCGGGACCTGCCGATTTTGCTTAACCAGTGGGGCAACGTCGTGCGCTGGGAGATGCGCACGCGCATCTTCCTGCGCACGAGCGAGTTCCTGTGGCAGGAAGGCCACACGGCCCACGCCACCCAGGCCGAAGCGTTGGAGCGGACCCGGTTGATGCTCGACATCTATGCGCGGGTTTCGGAGGAGGTCCTGGCGATGCCGGTCATCAAGGGCACCAAGACCGCTGCCGAGCGTTTTCCCGGGGCGGTGGATACCCTGTGCATCGAGTCCATGATGCAGGACTGCAAGGCGCTCCAGGCCGGGACGTCTCACTTTCTCGGTCAGAATTTCGCCCGCGCCTCCCAGATCAAGTTCCAGACGGCCGACGAGAAGGAGGAGTATGCCTGGACCACCTCGTGGGGCGCCTCCACCCGGCTGATCGGCGGCGTGATCATGACCCACGGCGATGACGACGGCGTCATCATGCCGCCGCGCGCGGCCTCGGCTCACGTCGTGCTGCTGCCGATATTCAAGAAGGAGGACGAGCGCCAGGCGGTGATGGCCTACACGGATGGGCTGGCCCGGGAGCTCAGGTCCCGGACCTACTACGGCCGGCCGCTTGTCGTCGAGGTCGACCCGCGCGAGATCGGCGGGGCCCGCGGCTGGGAGTGGATCAAAAAAGGGATCCCGCTGCGGGTCGAGATCGGCGCCCGGGAGATCAAGGAGAACACGGTCTTCCTCGGGCGTCGGGACAAGCCGCACACCGAGCGCTCCGCGCTGAAGCGGGAGGCGTTCGTGGCGGAGATTGCCGGCATTCTCGACGACATCCATAACGCGCTGTTCGCCCGGGCGGACACCTTTCGCAAGGAGCACACGGCGGAGATCGACGACAAGGGGGATTTCTACGACTTCTTTACCCCGCGCAACCTCGAAAAGCCCGAGATCCACGGCGGGTTTGCCGTCTCCGGCTGGTGCGGGTCGGCGGCGTGCGAGGCGCGGATCAAGGAAGAGCTGACGGTCACCATTCGCTGCATTCCGTTCGACCCGATGGGCCGGCAGGGGGCCTGCATCAGCTGCGGCAAGCCCGGCGCCCGGGTCGTGTTCGCGAAAGCCTACTGAAGCTCAGAAGCTGGAAGCTCAAAGCTCAAAGGGTGTCGGCGCGCTTGTTTTTTTTCGAACACCCAATGACCTAAATACCCGAAAGCCTCAAGCGGTTTCCAGCTTCCAGCTTCCAGCTTCGAGCTGTTTTTATGATCCGGATCAACGACATTCTCGACAAGATCACCGAGTACCACTCCGATGCGGATCTGGATATCGTCGAGCGCGCCTACGTCTATTCCGCGCGGGTTCATGCCGGGCAGGTGCGCCTGTCCGGCGAGCCCGACCTGATGCACCCCCTCGAGGTGGCCAACATTCTCACCGACATGCGGCTGGACGTCGTCAGTGTCACCGCCGGCATCCTGCACGACGTTCTCGAAGACACCAGCGCGGAGCCCGCGGAGCTCGGGAAGCTTTTTGGCCCGGAAGTGCTGAACATCGTCTCCGGTGTGACCAAGCTGAGCAACATGCCCACCTCCAGCACCCAGGAGCGGCAGGCCGAGAACATCCGCAAGATGTTCCTCGCCATGGCCGACGACATCCGGGTCATCCTCATCAAGCTCGCCGACCGGCTTCACAACATGCGCACG
>DATITS010000210.1:0-12455 GCA_035467535.1 Desulfobacterales bacterium | reverse complement strand
CTCGGCAGTTTTCCCCAGCAACTTGCGAATATCCTCCTCGTGAATACGGACGTGCTCGTATACCCAGCGGATAAAACGGTCGAGCTTGCCTTTGCCGTGGAGAGCGTGCACGCCCTCGCGGTCGAGGTCCTCTTCCTTCATTTCCCGAGCGATGCGGATGGCCTCCTGCCGCACGGCCCGGAACCGTTCGATCAGCTCATCCAACGCAAGCCCATCGTATTTCCGGGTCTAAGACAGGTTGTAACGCTCGAAATCGAAATCCGCCGGCGCCCGGGCCTCCGGCCAGAATGTCTTTGAAGAGCCGGTGCATCAGACCGCTCGATGGCGGCGAAGTGCGCCAGAACCTGCTGCACCGTCCACTGCGCCCCGTCCTGGTAAACTTGGGTGCGAAGGTCCCCCAGGCTCAGCGACTTGAAAAACGATACGGTCTCCGCCAGTCCTCTTTCGAGTTCAGCTGCTATTTCATCTCGACGATCGGTCATGGCACCTCCCAACATAGAAGTTTTTCGTCATGACTCTATCGAAGTACTCTCGTTCGCATACCACTCAAAATAGTTGTGGACGCCCCGGATTTTATTCGGGGCGCAGTCACCCGCTACGAGCGTCTCCGCAGCGGATGATTCGGCGGCAACCTTTCCATCAGCTCGTGCTGAAAATCCTCTGCCTTTCTTTTTGAATCGAAGTGCTGTCGCGATTTCTCGTTAAGATGGCGTTGACCCTTTATGTCGGAGTTCTGCAGATAGTCTGCCCAGGCGCGCAGTTGCCGCGAACAACTCTCGGCGGTAAATTTCAAATTTGAGATTTCAGATTTCAGATTGGAAAAACGGGGGCGGCGCTCGATGAAACAGAGCATGGAGCGGACTTCGCCGGCGGAGCCACGTGCGATATAGAGAAATGCCAGCAGCTCATTCGTGGTGCCGCGCTCGAAACCCTCGGCGATATTGTTGGATACGGACAGCGCGGCCCGTTCCAGTTGGTCCCGCAGGCTCCTGCTGCCGGTCCAGGCTTTCCCCTCCGTCATGTCATAGACCCCTTCAGCCAAACGGATTGCCTCCTTCCAGGCAGGGATGTCTTCAAATCGTGAATAGGTCATCGTGCGGGCTCCTTAGCATGGACATGTACGGGAGATCCTCGAAAAGCCCTCCCCCCTACGACCAGGGCGCCGAATCGAAGGCGGCCTATGCCTGCCGCCGCAAGGGACCAGGATTAATTGGTTGCTACTTTGAACTACACTTGGAAATGTGACAGCTCAGGTCACACTTGTTCCATGAAAATTGAGGATAGGAATTTTCCACGGCACAGCCTCATACAGGTGATTCTGGTGGAACCCGTTGAGCGATGCTTTATGGGAAAAAGGGTGGAGAGCTTTACAACTGAGTGTGGCGCTGAAAAATTGCTTTAATTTTATCCCGAATCGAGCCGGCAGCAAAATTCCTTTATTGCGTAAGAATCCGGCTACGCAGACTCCCGGGAAGAATGTGTAGAAGTTATCTCAAAAATGCATCTGACAGTCGATCGCGGCGTTGCACACCTCTGGAAAATGCTCACAACCTGACGCGGTTGCTGCGCTTTTTCATCGGCGTGCGCCTTGCCCTCAGCTGTGATCTGCTATTTTTGAGATGGCTTCTAGTCTCATCATGCAGCGTAGCGAATAATCTCCAACTCGGCAGATGAATCGACCTTATCGAGAATCTCCTCCATTCGTTTCATCACAAAATCGTCCAACAAATATTCACTGCAGTTCTCGCACTGCAAAACCGGCAGGCCTTTCATGATAACAATGGTGGTGTCATCAACCTTGAACGGCAAATCAGTGGTTAACGGCTTCATTTTCGATCCACAGACATGACATTTCATGGGGTGTGCCTCCTCGTTCTGAAATCCCGTTCCCTCCCCTGACGCACTTTTGAATAAACCCTAAAGGGTCATCGGCCAAGACCCTCTCACGTGCCATGACTCACCCCGCATGCAGAGTTCTACTCGGCATCTCCATCGTATTGGCACTACAATCAAAAGTCAATTAGTGCCTGATTTCCGTTGGATGTTATTTTCAGCTTAATACTCCGTAGTGACAGATTCGGTCACAGTTACGCGAAAATCTTTCGAACTCCCGGATCGCGGCAGCCAGCCTTCGCTGGAAGCTACGGAGGCCATGAGATGCCGCTCCCACAAGAAAAAACGACACATGAAACCGCCCACCCCGGACATCACCGTTTTAGCCGCTTTGTCTTTTCCGGCTCGGCAAGATAGTTTTCGGATGTCACGACGCTGGTTCCGGTTTCGGCTTCGAGCTTTTCACGGGCCTCTCCCGCTATCCTGCCGCCCTTGCGCGCCGCTGTCTTGTTCTCGTCAAGGCCTCGGGCGTCCCGTTTCCGAGTGATCTCGGTTGAGGCCGCTTCGCCGAGCATCGAAAAAATCAGCTCAAGATCGTTCATGTGGTCGCGAAGGTTTTGCCGTTTCAGGCCCTTGACCTGTTTGTATTCCGAAGGGGTCAGACCGAAAGCGGCCTTCGATATTTCAGCCGTCAAAATATCATATTCCGGATCCCCCTTCACATCACGCTTTTTCCATTCATCCGTCAACTCACCTTTGATCGCTATGCCACGCATGCGCTTTTCTATCCAGCCTTCAGAGTATCCTTTCGCCTTGTAAAGTTCGCGTGTCCGCTGCGTGGCGATCTCCGGATCTTCGATCTCCTGTAGGCGCTCGTAGCCGGTCTTAGCCAGCCAGCGTTTGAACGGTTCGGCTTTGGGGGAGGGGCTGGATTGGATGAGGCGGAAAATACCCTCGGTGTTGGCGCATAGCATTTTTTGCGGGCCGCTCGGCGTGTTGATCGAAAGCGTATGTACAATTTGTACCCACCCTTTGCCGAGTTCCGGATCGCGCTGCTTCATGCGCTGTATGTATCGCTTGGGATCTTTCGAATCGGTCAAGGCAAGCACGGCATCCTCGACAACGAACCACCATTCATCGTTGTGAATGGTCCGGCGAATCTGTCGGCCCTTGAAGACTTCAAGAGGTGAGTCCATTTCATCCTCTCATGGCCAATGTCCGGCCTATCCCTGCTTCTATTTCGTTCAGCTTAGCACGGCATTGTGACAGATCCGGTCACAGTTAAGCATTTTTTTTAGCGCCTTGTGAATATCATCCTCGTGCAAACGCGCGTGTTCATACGCCCAGCGGATGAAGCGGTCAAGCTTGCCTTGGCTTCTATTCGTCCCACATTTCCCGGTAGGCGTGGACGTATGAAACCGCTGCTTCCGAGTTAATTTCATAGTAATAGCGGCAAATCTTTTTATACAACGCCAGCATTTCATCTTCGAACCAGAAGTCGAGCATGCCGTCAAGGCATTTTTCGATACGCCTTGAATCACTACTTTGTGCCTTCAGGATAGCCTCAACTTCAACCGAATATTGCTGCACAGCAACACGGGCAAGTTTTTGAGTGTCCTTGGCCAGCGCTCCAATTTGTTTTACGAGATCATCTTTGCCTGATTTCGTTTCGCTTTTCATCTGCGCCCGATACGTGTGCTTGGTTATTCATTCTCTTTTGGTTCTGCCTTTGTGAAGATGATGGTTCATGAATTTTTTCCTTTTTGCCGATGGGTGCCTTCGCTATTTTTGGTGGCAACCGGCTTTTCTCCCGTAAAACCGATTTTCCTTTTCGGCCGCACCTCGACCTCCAGCAGCTGCTTGATGGCCTCGAACACCACCTGGAAGTTCTGGTCGTATTTTTCCTCCATCTTCTCGATTTTGTTCCTCAGCTCCGCGTAGCCGGAAAGCATTTGGCGCAGACGGGTGAAGGCGCGCATGATCTGGATGTTCACCTGGACGGCGCGCCGGCTGCGCAGGACGCTTGAGAGCATGGCCACCCCCTGCTCGGTGAAGACCATGGGCGCATACCGTGTTCCGCCCCAACTTGAGGTCACAATTTGTGATCTCAAGTTGTCGAACTCTTCTCTCGACAGCGTCAGCATGAAATCATCGGGGAACCGTTCGATGTTCCGCTTTACCGCCTGCTTGAGGGCTTTCGTTTCCACTTGGTACAGGGAAGCCAAGTCCTGATCGAGCATCACCCGCATTCCGCGGATGAGATATATTTTTTCGGTGATGCGCTCGACGGGGACTACGCTGCTGGGTTTCGACTTCATATCCGGACCTCCTCTGCATTCTGCGGATGTTGTTTTCAGCTTAACACGCCGCCGTGACAGATCCGGTCACGGTTATTGAAAAAATTTCAAGACAGAACAGCGATCGGCTGATTGCTGAAATGGAAAAAGATGCGGTCGGGTTGGAAGCATCGGCGCGGTACTCGTGGAGCGGGCGGGCGGGGCGGGAAAAATGGGTTTGTTCCATCGCTCAGCTCCTCAATGCTCGCTCCCGTGAACGGTGGTGCAGTGAGGGTGGCGCTTCTATGCCTGGCTATCCAGTATCATGTTAAAATCTCACAGCAACTGAAACATCTTCACGAAATTTCCGGTTTCGGGGCCTGGGGCGCGACGGGGCTGAATTTGGAGCGGAGCTTTTTCTGCAGGGAGTCCATGTAGAGATAGAAAACCGGCGTCACGAAAAGCGTCAGCATCTGGGAGAAAAGCAGCCCCCCCACCACGGCCAGTCCCAGCGGCTGGCGCGACTCGCCGCCGGCCCCCCAGCCGACCGCAATCGGCAGGGTGCCCACCAGGGCGGCAAAGGTGGTCATCATGATCGGCCGGAAGCGCACGACGCAGGCTTCGAAAATGGCTTCCTCCGGCGTCTTGCGCTCGACGCGCTGGGCCTCGAGGGCGAAGTCGATCATGATGATGCCGTTTTTCTTGACGAGCCCCACCAGCAGGACCAGCCCCACGAAGGAATAGATGTCCAGCTGCGCCTTGAACATCAGCAGCGTGAGCAGCGCCCCCACCCCGGCGAGCGGCAACGCGGACAGGATCGTGATCGGGTGGATGAAGCTCTCATACAGGATCCCGAGCACGATGTAGATCACGACAACGGCGACCGCCAGGAGCAAACCCAGGTTCTTGAGCGAGGACTCGAAGACCTGGGCCGTCCCCTGGAAGTTTGCCGTTATGGTGGCCGGCAGCAGCTGGCGGGCCAGAGCGTTCAGGCTGGACACGGCTTCGCCCAGGGAAAGCCCGGGCCCTATGTTGAAGGAGACGGTGACGGACGGCAGCTGGCCGCTGTGGTTGATGGTCAGTGGCCCGTAGCTCTGGGCAATGTTCGCCACGGCATCCAGGGGTACCAGCGCGCCGCTGGAGGAGCGCACGTAGAGCAGCGAGAGGGCCGCGGCATCGAGCTGGTACTCGGGTTTCAACTCCAGGATCACCTGAAACTGGTTGGTGTCGGCATAGATCGTCGAGATCTGGCGCGTACCGTAGGCGCTGTAGAGGGCATCCTCGATGCTTGCCGCCGAGATGCCGAGCGAGGCCGCCTTGTCCCGATCGATATCGATGTTGATCTGGGGGTTTTTGATCTGCAGATCGGTCGTCACGTCCTGGAAACCCGGCAGCGCCTGAATGCCGGCGGCCAGCTGCGGTGCGACGCGGTACAACTCGCCCACATCCGGGCCTTGCAGCGTGTACTGGTACTGGCTCTTGCTCAACCGGCCGCCCAGCGAGATGGCCGGCGGGTTTTGCAGGAAGGCGCGGATTCCGGGGACCTCGGACATCTTCTGCCGCAGCCGCTGGATGGTCTCATCGGCCGACAGCTCCCGCTCCGAGCGGGGCTTGAGCCGGATGACCAGGATGCCGCTGTTGCTGCCGGTGATGCTGCCGGCGCGGGTGCCGGCACTGGACATAAACGCCTCGACGCTTGGATCTTGCTTGGCGATCGCTGCAAGCTTCTGCTGCTGCCGCTTCATCGCCTCCCAGGAGATGCCTTCGGCGGCTTCGGTCAAACCGTAGATCAGCGACCGGTCCTCGCTGGGGATGAACCCCTTGGGCACCAGTCGAAACAGCCCGACCGTGGCGATCATGGCCAGCAGCAGGAAGACCATGGTGAGGCGGCGATGTTCCAGGAACCAGCGCAGGCTGCGTTTGTACAGCTCCAGCATCCCGTCGTAGATCTTCTCGGAGGCGATGTAGAGCCGGCTGGGGGGCTGCTCCGCATGCGAACGCAAAAACCGGCTGCAAAGCATGGGCGTAAGGGTGAGAGAGATCACCCCCGAAATGAGAATGGCCACCCCGATCGTGACGGCGAATTCGCTGAACAGCCGGCCCAGGATGCCGCCCATGAAAAGGATGGGAATGAACACCGCCACCAGCGACAGGGTCATGGACACGATGGTGAAGCCGATCTCCCTGGACCCGTTCAGGGCCGCCTTGACGGGCCCCTCGCCCATCTCGATGTGCCGGACGATGTTTTCCAGCATGACGATGGCATCGTCCACCACGAAGCCGACCGCCAGGATCAACGCCATGAGCGACAGGTTGTCGATGCTGTACTCCATCAGGTACATCACCATGAAGGTGCCCACCACGGACATCGGGATCGCCAGGCTGGGGATCAACGTGTAGGAGAGCCGCCGCAGGAAAAGAAAGATGACCAGCACGACCAGCGCCAGCGTGAACAGCAGCGTAAACTGCACGTCGTGCACCGACTCCTGGATGGAGGTCGAGGAGTCATACAGAATATTGAGGGAGACGGAGGCGGGCAGTTGTGCTTGAAACACCGGCAAAAGCTTTTTGACCGCCGAGGCCACCTCCACCGTGTTCGTCCCCGGCTGGCGCTGCACCGCCAGGACGATGGCGCGCTGGTCGACGTACCAGGCCGCGGTCTTGTTGTTCTCGACGCTGTCGTAAACCGCGCCGATGTCCCCCAGGCGCACGGGCTGGCCTTCGCGGTAGGTGACGATGATGGAGCGGTAGGGTTCGGCGTGAAAAAGCTGGCCGCTCGCCTGGACAGTGAAGGCTTGCTCGGGGCCGTAGAGGGTCCCGGTGGGCAGGTTGACGTTGGCCCGGCTCACCGCTTCCTCCACCTGCTCGATTCCGATGCCGCGCGCGGCCATCTCGTTGGGGTCCAACTGGATACGCACGGCGAATTTCTGCGCCCCGAACACCTGCACCTGGGCGACTCCACTGATCATCGAAATGCGTTGGGCCATCAGGGTCTCGCCGTATTCGTTCAGCGTGTAAAGCGGCAGGGTGGGCGAGGTCAGGGCGATGCGCAGGATCGGCTGGGCGGCCGGGTTGACCTTGCGGAAGTACGGCGGGGTCGGCATTTCCTTGGGCAGGTTGCGAACCGCCCGGGAGATGGCGACCTGCACGTCCTGGGCCGCGGCATCGATGTTGCGGTGCAGGGCGAACTGCAGCGTGATCTGGGTGCTCCCTAGGGCGCTGGTGGAGGTCATGGAATCCAGACCGTCAATCGCCGAGAACTCCCGCTCCAGGGGGGTGGCCACGGCCGAGGCCATGGTGTTGGGGTTGGCGCCCGGCAGCGAGGCCGTGACTTGGATCGTCGGAAAGTCCACGTTGGGCAGGTCGCTCACCGGCAGCTTGGTATAGGCCAGGATGCCGAAGATGAGGATGGAGATCATCACCAGGGTCGTCATGACCGGCCGGCGGATGAAGAGTTCGGAGATATTCATCTATTATTAGGCCATCATGAGTTGGAGACTTGGACCTTGGCGCCCGGTACCAGCCGCAGCTGTCCCTCGGTGACCACCCGCTCCCCGGCCGCGAGCCCCTTGTCGATCACCACGTCCTCGCCAACCCTCACCCCCGGTTCGACCGGCCGGGATTCCACGGTCATATCCGACTTGACCACATAGACGAACTTTCCCTCCTGCCCGACCTGGATCGCCATGGATGGAATGACGACAGCGTCGTTGCGCGTGGTCAGCGTCAGGATCACCGTCGCGAACTGGCCGGGCCACAGGCGCCGCTCCTTGTTGGCGAAGCTGCCCTTGAGCAGGACCGTGCCCGTCTGGCTGTTCACCTTGTTGTCCAAGAAACTGAGCGTTCCCGTCTCGGTCTTTTCGCGGCTGTCCGGGATGATCGCCTCCACTTTCAGCTCTCCCCCGGCCATGTGGGTCTTGATCTGCGGCAGATACTGCTGGGGCACCGCAAAGCCCACATAGATCGGCATGACTTGGGCGATCTCCACCATACCGCCCTTGTCGTCGTTGGCCTTGATCTGGGCGCCCTCGTCCACCAGCAGCCGGCCGGTCCGGCCGGCCATCGGGGCCTTGATGAAGCAGTATTCCAGCTGCAGCTTGGCGCGGTCGACCACGGCCCGGTCGGCGCCAACCGAAGCCCGCAGCGCCTCGGAGTTGGCGCGGAACTGTTCGTACTTGTCGCTGCTGACGAAATTCTTGGCTGCCAGCTCGGCATAGCGCCGGGCATCCATGTCGGCCTTGTCGGCGAGCGCCATGTCGCGCTCGAGCCGGGCTTGGGCCTCCTTGAGCGCCACCTCGAACGGCCGCGGGTCGATCGTAAAGAGCAGCTCCCCCTTCCTGACATCCTGGCCTTCGCGGAAATGGATGCCCATCAACTGGCCGTCGACCCGCGACTTGATCGACACCCTCGCATAGGCTTCGACCGTGCCGACCGCCTGCAGCTGCACGGGGACCGCCTTCTGGACCGCGGCGGCCACCTTCACCGGGACGAGCGGATCGCGCTTTTCGCGCTGGGCCCGGCCCTCGGGGCGGGTCATCAGGATGATGGTCAGGGCGCCCGCCACCAAGGTCAGGGCTATCGCAAGAGCCTTCAGGGGGTTGCGCCTCGGGCGGTTTGAACGTTCGTCTGCCATGGTGACTGCTCTCAGGGTGGTTTCGTCGCCGCCAGCGTCACGCCCGTGCGACGGGTATTGCATTATAAAGCTTTAGTATCAGTCTTTTTCAATCGAAATTCAATAAAATTACGCAACTACTCAGCATACCAATGATGGATGGGGAAATCGGTAATGAAGACCCCTTTGGCAATGGCGGCCGCCGCAACCGGGCAATCGGCCGGTGAGCGGTTTTAGGGTCAGCGGCGGGCGCACTCGAAGCCGGGGATGCTGACGTAATGCTCCAGGCGGTTTAACCCCCACGACGCCAGCGACACCAGCGCCAGGTAAACCGCACCGACCACGAAGAACACCTCCAGGTACTTGAAGAACAACGAGGCCAGGATCTTGGCTTCGCCGGTCAGCTCCATGCAGGTCACCATGTAGGCCAGGGAGGAATACTTGATGAGGTAGATGAGCTCGTTGCCGCAGCCCGGCAGCGCCCGGCGAATGGCCTGGGGCAGCAGGATGGAGACCACCGCCCGCGTGCGGCTGAACCCGAGCGCGCGCGCGGCCTGAAGCTGGCCTTGCTTGATGGAGCGCAGGGCTCCGCGAACATACTCCGCGTGGTAGGCCCCGCTGCAAAGCGAGAAGCCGATCACCGCCGCCGCATAGGGGCTCAGGTAGATGCCCAGCTGGGGCAGGCCGAAATACCACAGGTAAAGCTGCACCAGCAGCGGGAACCCGCGGAACAGGAGCCCATATGTCTCGACCACGCGTTTCCAGAGGGGGCGGCCGTAGACCCGCAGGGTGCCGGCGAGGACCCCGATGGCCAAACCGAACACCGCCGAGGGCAGAATCAGGCCGAGGCTGACCCACAGGCCGCGGAGCAGGGCCGGGGCGACTTCCTGGGTGTAGAAAGAGAGATCCATGCCGACTACGCCGTATCTCGGCCGGTCGTGTGCAGGCGCGCGATCTTGGCGCAGAACTCGCGCGTGCGGTCGAGCCTCGCGTTGTTGAGAATGGCGGCGGGCGGTCCCTGCTCCAGGATAAGCCCGTTTTCCATGAAAAGGATTTCGTTTGCCAACGCCCCGGCAAAGCCGATTTCATGGGTCACGAGCGCCATGGTCATGCCGCCGGCTGCCAAGTCGCGGATGACCGCGTGCACCTCGCCGATCAGCTCCGGGTCCAGCGCGGAGGTCGGCTCGTCGAGCAGCATGACCTCCGGGTCCATGGCCAGGGCCCGGGCAATCGACACGCGCTGCTTCTGCCCGCCGGAAAGCTCGGCCGGGTATTTGTGTACATGCTCGCTCAAGCCGACCCGGGCCAGCTCGGACAAAGCGCGATCACGGGCTTCGCGCTTGGGGGTTTTCTTGACTCGCACCAGCCCGATCTGCACGTTGTCGAGCGCGGTCAAATGGTCGAACAGATTGAAATCCTGGAAGATCAGCCCGACTTTCTGCCGATAGGCATGCAGCCGGGGTTTGTCGGTCGGGTCGATCTGCCGCTCACGCAGCCAGACCCGCCCCTGCTCGAATCCCACGAGGAAATTGATGCAGTGCAAAAGCGTGCTCTTGCCGCTGCCGGAAGGCCCGATGATCACCTTGATGTCGCCGCGGTGAAGCTCGAGCGAGACCCCCTTGAGCACTTCCTGGCCGGCGTAGCTCTTGTGGATGTTTTCCAGTCTGAGAATCGGTTCCGCTGGGCTCATCGGCTCGGCCTCCTCACCGCGTGTAGCCGGAAATGGCCACGCGCTCCTCCAGGAGTTGCAGGGCCCTGGTTCCCAGCCAGGTCAGCAGCATGTAGATGAACCCCACCATGAGGTAGAGCCAGAAATGCTGGTAGGTGCGGGAAGCGGTGTGATTGGTGCGGGCCATGAGCTCGGCGACTCCAAGCGCATACGTGACCGCGGAGTCCTTCATGATGACGGTGTACTCGTTGGACCAGCCGGGAAGCGCCAGCCGCAGCGCCTGGGGCAGAATGATGAACGCGATCGCCCGCGCATCGCTCATGCCGATGGCGCGCGCGGCTTTCATCTGCCCCTCCGGCACCGAAAGGATCGCGCCGCGCAGGATCTGGGACTGGTAGGCCGAGCTGATCAGCCCCAGGACGACAATCGCGATGGTGAAGGGCGACAGGTCGATTTCCAATGCGGAGAGAATGCCGAAGTAGATCAGGAACAGCAGGACCAGCAGCGGGATTCCCCGGAAAAACCAGACGTAGACGCCCACGGTCCGCTTGAGCCAGCGGCGGCCGTATACCTGGGCCACCGCGAGAAAAAGCCCCAGGCCAAGGCCCATGGCCAGCGCCCCGCCCACGACCGTCAGGGTGACGCCGATCCCGCCCAGAATATAAGGAAGGCCTTCTATGATGGCCGCTAAACCGCTGTGCATGTGCGCCTGAAACGAAAGGAAGGCTGAAGCCGTTCCTCAGCCTTCCCGTCTGTGATGAACCCGCAACAAACTGCGGACTCGCCTTACCGCCGACAATTTATCGGAGTTCCCATTTCTTCACGAGTTCCTGGAATTTGGGCGACGCCTTGAGCTTCTTCCAGCCCTCGTTCAGCGTTTTCAGAAACTCGGCCTCGTCCTTGCGCACGGCATAGCCGTAGTTGGTGTCGGGCTGACCGTAGCTGCCGATGCTCTTGACCTTCAGCCCCTTGCCCTGGGCGTTCTTGAGCGCCGTGTTCGAGACCGCCGCACAGTCCGCCCGTCCGTTGGCCACGTCCTCGATGGCGAGCGGGGTCGTGTCGTAGGCCTTCAGCTCAAAGCTGGAGCCCTTCTTCAGAAGGTTTTCGGTCATCCACTTGGACTCGGCGCTGCCCCGCAGCAGGGCGATCTTGCGGCCGGGCTCCAGGCACTGCTTGTCCGTGAGCTTGGAGTCGTTTTTGACCACCAGCCGCTGCTGGACCGTCCAGTAGGGCTCGGTGAAATTGACCGCCGCCTGCCGTTCCGGGGTGATGCTCATGCCCGAGGCGATGACGTCGATCTTCTTGGCCTGCAGGGTCGGCACAATGGCCGCCCAGTCGGTGGGCTGGTGCTTGACCTTAAATTTCATCTCCTTGGCGATCCAATCCAACGCATCGATGTCGAAGCCTGCCGGCTTTCCATCCTTGTCGACAAACGAAAACGGCGGGTAGGCGGCGTCGAAGCCGTTGACGTAAACCTTATCCTGGGCCAAACCCGCGCCCGCCCCCAGACCGATCACGGCCGCCACAGCCAACACACACAGAACACCAGACTTTTTCAACATACGCCCTCTCCTTTCTGTTTGTAATGGGATCTCACCTTGCACGCGATGGGCCGTCGGCGCCAAGCGACCATTGGCGGCTCCGGCAACGGTCGAACCGGCGGGTCGCGGAAGAGCCACAGCTTGCTTGTATAATCCAATCCAAAACCCTTTACAAGCGCATATCCGTTAGCGGGAGAGCCCTCACGCGCCCTCGGGCGGCGGGGTATCGACGGCCTTGATCAGGACCTTGTCCACGCGGTGACCGTCCATGTCGACCACTTCGAAGCGGAAACCGCCCCAGTCGAAATGTTCGCCGGCGGAGGGGATCCGGCCCAGGCAGGCCATCACCAGGCCCCCCAGGGTCTGGTAAACCCGCTCCTCCTCGAAGGGCAGCAGCGTAACCCCCAGAAGTTCCTTCAGCTCGTCCGACAGCACCTGGCCGTCCACCAGCCAGGAGCCGTCCTCGCGCCGGACGATATCGGCCTCCGGGGAATCTCCCGGCATCGGCATGTCGCCGACAATGG
>DATITS010000209.1:2500-8588 GCA_035467535.1 Desulfobacterales bacterium | reverse complement strand
GCACCTGTCCCTGAATCAGCAAGGCATTGCCTTCCACCAGCAGGTCGCTGGCGAGCGCAAACAGCCGGGAGAACACCGTCACCTCGACCGCGCCATGCCGATCCTCGATGGTCACAAACCCCATCAGGTCGCCTTTTTTCGTCTTGATCGTCTTGCTGCCGCGGACCAGGCCGCCGATGCGCACGACCGCGCCGGCGGCCGCCTCCTTGATTGAGATGGCGTCGGTGGTGGTGAACTTGCTGAGCAGCTCCTCGTAGCGAGTCAGCGGGTGGCCGCTCAGATAAAAGCCCAGAGACTCCTTCTCGAAGGCCAGCTTCTGCCGGTCGTCCCACTCCTCGACATCGGGCATGGCCGGGGCGTTGACCGGCGCGGGGCACTCGAGCCCTCCGAAGAGCCCCATCTGCGGGTCGCACTTCTCCCGCTGGACGCGCTGCCCGTGGTCCAGGGCCACCTCCAGCGCGGCCGTCAACTGGGAGCGGCGGGCGCCGGTGGAGTCGAACGCGCCGCACTTGATCAGACTCTCGACGACCCGCTTGTTCACCCGCCGCAGGTCGACCCGCTCGCAGAAATCGAACAGCGATGCGAACGGACTTTCCTGGCGGGCCTCGATGATGGCGTCGATGGCGCTCTCGCCGACGTTCTTGACCGCCACCAGGCCGAAGCGGATCCGCTTGCGGTCCACCGTGAATTTCTTGAACCCCGCGTTGACGTCCGGGGCCAGCACCGGGATGGCGTGGGTGCGGCATTCGCCCACAAACTTGACGATGTTGTCGATGGAGCCCATTTCACTGGTGAGCAGTGCGGCCAGAAACTCCACCGGGAAGTGGGCCTTCAGGTAAGCGGTCTGGTAGGCAATCAGCGCGTAGGCGGCACTGTGGGACTTGTTAAAGCCGTAGCCGCCGAATTTTTCCATGAGGTCGAAGATGCTGGTCGCCTTGCCCGCCGGGATGCCGTTTTCAACCGCCCCTTTGCAGAACCGTTCGCGGTGGGCGGCCATGATCTCGGCGATCTTCTTGCCCATGGCCTTGCGCAGGTCGTCGGCCTCGGCCATGGAGTATTTGGCCAGGGCCCCGGCGATCTTCATCACCTGCTCCTGATAGACGATCACCCCGTAAGTCTCCCGCAGCACCGGTTCCAGCTCCGGCACGAGGTAGACGACCGCCTTGCGGCCGTGCTTGCGGTCCACGTAGTCGTCGATCATGCCGCTTTCCATGGGACCCG
Organism: Desulfobacterales bacterium; assembly: GCA_035467535.1. Taxonomy (GTDB): domain Bacteria; phylum Desulfobacterota; class Desulfobacteria; order Desulfobacterales; family SpSt-501; genus SpSt-501. Next base: position 7,367 of record DATITS010000209.1, on the reverse strand, counting down.
GCCGGTAGAGGGCCACCAGGGCGATCACGTCCGGAAAGCAGCCCGGCTTGAGCCGGACCAGCAGGTCCTTCATGCCGGAGCTCTCCAGTTGAAAGACGCCGGTGGTGTCTCCGGCGGCGAGCAGGCGGTAGGTGGCGGCGTCGTTCAGGTCGACGTTCTCGAGATCGGGAGGCGTCTTCCCCTGGCTGCGGATGAGATCGAGGGCGCCGGCGATCACCGTGAGGTTGCGCAGCCCCAGGAAGTCGAACTTGACCAGCCCGATCTTCTCGACCATCTTCATGTCGAACTGGGTGATCACCTCGCCCTTTTTGCCCCGGAACAGCGGCAGGTATTCCACCAGCGGCCGGTCGGCGATCACCACCCCGGCCGCATGGGTCGAGGCGTGCCGCGGCAGACCCTCCAGCACGCGGCAGATCCGGATCAGCTCGGCGATCTCGGCCTTCTGCGCGACCAGCTCCCGCAGCCGCGGCTCCTGCGCCAGGGCAGCATCCAGGGAGATGTTGAGCACGTCCGGGACCATCTTGGCGATGGCATCCACCTCCGGCAACGGGATACCCAACGCACGGCCGACATCCCGGATCACGGCCCGCGTCTTGAGCTTGCCGAAGGTAATGATCTGGGCCACGTAGTCCCCGCCGCCGTAACGCTCCACGACGTACTTGTACACGTCCTCCCGGCCGTCGATGCAGAAATCGACGTCGATGTCCGGCATGCTCTTGCGCGCCGGGTTGAGAAACCGCTCGAAGATCAGGCCGTGGGCGATGGGGTCGAGATCCGTGATGCCGAGGCTGTAGGCGACCAGGCTCCCGGCCGCCGACCCCCGGCCCGGTCCCACCGGAATGCCGTTTTCCTTGGCGTAACGGATGAAGTCGGAGACGATCAGAAAGTAGCTGGAGAAGCCCATCTCCCGGATGACGCCGATTTCATAATCCAGGCGCTGGCGGTAAAGCGCCTCCTCCACCTGGGGGTCCTTGGCCCGGACGCGCGCCATGACCCGCGCGAAGCCCTCTCGCGTCTGGAACTCGAAGAACTCCTCCGCGGTCTGTGTGCTGCAGGTGTCGAACCTGGGGAAATGATAGGTTTTGAAGTCGAACTCCAGGTGGCAGCGCCGGGCGATCGCCACCGTGTTGGACAGGGCCTCCGGAGTGCTCTTGAAGTAATCCGCCATCTCGGAGGCCGGCTTGAAGTACAACTGGTCGGTCCTGAATTTGAGCCGCTCCACGTCGTGAACGGTCTTGCCGGTCTGGATGCACAGCAGCACGTCGTGGGCGCGCACGTCCTCGCGGGACAGGTAGTGGCAGTCGTTGCTGGCCACCAGCGGGATGGAGAGCCGACGGCTCATGTCGATCAGGGCCGTGTTCACGCGCAGCTGATCGTCGATGCCGTTGTTTTGAATCTCGAGGAAGAACCGGTCCTCGCCGAACAGCGCAAGGTAGTCCCGGGCGGCCTGTTCGGCCTGATCCATCCGACCCGCCATGATCCGGCGCGGGATTTCACCGTGCAGGCAGGCCGACATGGCGATCAGACCCCGCGAGCACTCTTTCAGAAGTTCCCGGTCGATCCGCGGTTTGTAGTAGAAGCCCTCCAACTGGGCGGCGGTGGCAAGCCGGCAGAGATTGCGGTAGCCCTCCTGGTCCTCGGCCAGCAGGATGATATGACAGAGTTCGCGGTTGCCCGCCGGGCTCTTGTCGAAACGGCTGCCGGAGGCGATGTACATCTCGCAGCCGATAACCGGCTGGATTCCCGCCTTGCCGGCCTTTTCGTAGAATTCGACGGCGCCGAATAGCGTGCCGTGGTCGGTGGTGGCGACCGCCGGCATCCCATATTCGGAGACCCGCTGCAGCAGGTCGTCGATGCGGATGGCGCCGTCGAGCAGGCTGTACTGGGTGTGGACGTGTAGGTGAACGAATTTGCTGCCGTTCATGTCGGTTTAATCCTTGAAGCAAAGACGCCCGGGAGTCCCGGTATGAATATCTGCTGCGGATCAGGCCGGAAACCGGGCAAAACCGCTGCGAGTCAGACGGACACGCAGCTCAGAGGCGTAAGGATGATAACGAGTGCGTGCGGGGCGCAGCACACCGCCGATATGGGGCCTCCGGCAAATCACCCTTATTCAGGTCACTTCGACCGGAGCCGAGGACGGTTTCGCCCGAGGTCCAAGATCAAGGCGCGCAAGCCCCGCCGAACGAGGCGTGCTGCCTGCACGCCGCAGTGAGCGCGGGGCGCAGCGCAACGCAGATATTGGGCCTCCGGCGAAACCGTCTATTCCATGCGGTAGTTCGGCGCCTCCTTGGTGATGATCACGTCGTGCACGTGGGACTCGCGGATGCCGGAGGCGGTGATTTTAACGAAGCGCGCCTTCTCCCGCAGCTCGTCCAGGGTGCGGCAGCCGCAGTAGCCCATGCCCGCCTTCAGCCCGCCCACCAGTTGGAAAATATTCGCCTGCAGCGATCCTCGGTAGGGAACCCGGCCGACGATGCCCTCGGGCACCAGTTTGTCGCCTTCGGTGTCGTCGCCCTGGTAGTAGCGGTCCTTGCTGCCCATTTTCATGGCCTCGATGGAGCCCATGCCCCGATAGACCTTATAGCTGCGTCCCTGGTAGAGGACCAGTTCGCCCGGGCTCTCCTCGCTGCCGGCAAAAAGGCCTCCGATCATGACACAATCGGCACCGGCCCCGATCGCCTTGGTGATGTCGCCCGAAAACCGGATGCCGCCATCGGCGATCAGCGGGACACCCGTCTTTTTGGAGACCGGCCGGCAGTTCATGATGGCCGTCAACTGGGGCACGCCTACGCCGGCCACGATGCGGGTGGTGCAGATGGAACCCGGCCCGATGCCGATCTTGACGCCGTCGACCCCCGCCTTGATCAGGTCTTCCGCGCCCGCGGCGGCGCCGACGTTGCCGGCGACCAGTTCGATATCCTTGAAAGTGCTTTTCAGCCGTCGGACCGCGTCGATGACGTTTTTGGAGTGGCCATGGGAGGTGTCGATCAGGATGACGTCCGCCCCCACCTTGAGCAGGGCTTCGGCGCGCTCCTCCATGTCGGCCCCGACACCCACGGCAGCGCCGACTCGCAGCCGCCCGAAGCCATCTTTGCAGGCGTTGGGGTATTTTTTGATCTTCTCGATATCCTTGATGGTGATCAGCCCGGTGAGGCGGCCGTTCTTGTCCACCACCAAGAGTTTTTCGATGCGATGCTCATGGAGCAGTTTTTTCGACTCTTCCAGACCAATTCCCTCGGAGACCGTGACCAGCCGGTTCTTGGTCATCACGTCCGCCACTTTCTTGTCCATGTCGGTTTCGAAGCGCAAATCCCGGTTGGTGACGATGCCGACGAGTTTGTCCCCCTGGGTGACGGGCACACCCGAAATCCGGTACTGCTCCATCAGTTTCAGCACTTCGGCTACTTTCTGGTCCGGTCGGATGGTGACCGGGTCGACGATCATGCCGCTTTCCGACTTTTTGACCTTGTCGACCTCCAGGGCCTGGGTCTTTATTTCCAGGTTGCGGTGGATGAAACCCAGTCCGCCCTCCCGGGCCATGCTGATGGCGGCGTCGGCCTCGGTGACGGTGTCCATCGCCGCGCTCACGATGGGAACGCTCAGGCTGATGTGGCGCGTCAGACGGGTGTTGACAGTCACGTCTTTGGGCAGCACATCGGAGTAGCTGGGCACCAGCAGCATATCGTCAAATGAGTAGGCTTCCTCAAACAGCGGGTTCGACATCGGAGTCCTCCTGGTAACAGTTCAGGTTTTTAGCGGAAGGCTGAAGGCTGAAGGGCAAAAATGATCGCGCATAAATTCCCCTTCAGCCAATCACCTTCAGTCTTCAGCCTTCAGTCCATCTACCTGATTCGTTATTTTTGTGCCATCGAATAACAAAAGCCCGATGGTTTGGCAATGCTTATTTGGCGTCCCTCTGCAGGAGGGTTGCTGCCTGTGAAGATAAAATAATTACAACAAGTTGGAGAATTTTTAAATTGACTTTACCCGATTTGCTGTTAAACTGTTGTTTTATTTTGGTACTCCGAACAACGGTTTGCAAGTATGCTGATCAACATCAACCCCCAAAACCCGCAGCAGCGACTTATCCGAAAGGTGGTCGAGGTCCTCAATGCGGGCGGGATCGTGGTCTACCCGACCGACACCTACTACGGCATCGGCTGTGACCTGATGAGTCGCAAAGCCATCGAGAAAATTTACCAGCTCAAGCGCCGCGACCAGGACAAACCGTTCAGTTTCATCTGCTCGGATCTTAAAAACATCAGCGACTACGCCAAGGTCTCGAACTACGCCTACAAGACCATGAAGCGCCTGCTGCCGGGCCCCTACACCTTCATTCTCGAGGGCTCGAAGCTGGTGCCCAAGATCATGCTCACCAAGCGCAAGACCGCCGGCATCCGCGTCCCCGACAACGCGATCTGCCTCGCACTCGTGCGCGAGCTGGGCCACCCCATCATCACCACCAGCGCGACGACACCGGACGGCGGCAACTTCTCCGAGGCCTCCCTGATCCACGACCACTTCGGCAACCAGGTGGACGTCGTTATCGACGGCAGCACCGTCTCCGGCCTGCCCTCCAGCGTCATCTCCCTCATAAACGACTCCCCCGAGGTCATCCGCCGCGGCAGCGGCGATGTCAGCATCTTCGAGTAGCGCCTCTCCCCATCCCGGCCGCCGGGTTCATTGCTGAATGGTACGCCTCAGCTACCGGAAATCATTTTTGACTACGAATTACGCGAAGCTCGCGAAAGCGTCCGACAGCTCGGGCATGGCTCCCCATTCGGGGCCTTGCGCGCATTTCGTACATCCCTCTTCCTTAATCTATATATATCATCCTGCGGGATAAAAAAAAGCCCGGAGCTTT
>DATITS010000208.1:0-4420 GCA_035467535.1 Desulfobacterales bacterium | reverse complement strand
TAGCCTGGCTCATGTATCCCAAATGAACCACCTCGTCGGCCGCGCCCATTTTGATCGCCTCCTTGGGCATGCCGAAGACCACACAGCTGGCCTCGTCCTGCGCCAGGGGGTAGGCACCGCTGGCGCGCATGGCGAGCAGTCCCTTGGCGCCGTCGGCCCCCATGCCGGTTAAAATCGCGCCGCCGGCGTTGCGGCCCGCGGTCTGGGCGACCGATTGAAACAGCACGTCCACACTCGGCCGCTGGTAGTGCACCCGCGGGCCGTCCTTGATCCGCACCAGGTAGGTCCCGCCGCTGCGGGCGAGCACCATGTGGTGGTTTCCGGGTGCAAGCAACGCCACCCCGGGGACCACGTGGTCGTTGTCGCGCGCCTCCCGCACCTCCAGCGCGCAGACATCGTCCAGCCGCTTGGCAAACGAGGTGGTGAAATTCTCCGGCATGTGCTGAACGATGACGATGCCCGGCGCCGTCGCCGGCATCCCGATCAGCACAGCCTCGATGGCCTTGGTCCCGCCGGTGGAGGCGCCGATGGCGATCACCTTGTGGGTGGTCTGCACCAGCAGGTTTTCGTCCGCCGGGCGAGTCGACGGCTCGGCCGCCTTTACCCATACCGTGGGGATCTTGGCCGCCGCCGCCGAGCGAATGGCGTGCGCGAGCGGTTGGGCCATGTCCTTGATGGAATAGGCCGCACCCGGCTTGCACAGCACCTCCACGGCCCCGAGGTCCAGCGCCTTCAGCGCCAGCTCGCTGTTGCGGGGAGTCAACGAACTCAGGACAACCACCGGTGTCGGCAGGTGTTTCATGAGCTTGGCCAGGAAACTCAGCCCGTCCATGCGCGGCATTTCGAGGTCGAGGGTGACTACATCGGGGCGCAGCTCCACGATCTTGTCCCGCGCGACGTAGGGGTCGACCGCCGTCCCGACGATCTGGATGTCGCTGTAGCGCGCGAGCTCTTCCGTGATGACTTTGCGCACCACGGCCGAATCGTCGACAACCAAGACTCGGATCATGGCCCCCCCCCCTCCGCCGGCACGGGACCGTCCAGCTGTAAGGCCACCAGGCAGATGCCGCTTTCGACCGACAAATTGCTGGCGGCGTTTACCGGCCCGAACTCCCCGGCTTTAGGAGCGCCGCCGGCCGGGATGAACGGAGTTTGAATGGTGAACTCGGCATTTTTGCCGCCGATCAGCGGCAGCAGGTTGCCGCAGATGACGTTGACCAGTTCGCGCAGGGCATCGTGCTGCTCATCAGCGGACAACGCCGAGGCGTCATCGGCCCCTAGCATGTTGCCGGCAAGCTCTGCCAGAACGGGCCGGGACAGGCTGAGTTGCATCCCGCCGCAGAGTGGCCCGCTGAACCGCACATGCACGGTCGCGAGCTCCCGCGTCTCCTCCGGGGCCGGCCCCTCCAGCGGGACCGCAAACAGAAATGCCAGCTTCTCCAGTGTGTCGACCACGACGTCGCTGAGAATGCCGCTAATGGCTGCGTTCATGAAACACCTCACACCCCAGCACCTCCTTGACCGTATCCCTGATCATTTCCGGCGAGAAGGGCTTGTGAATGAAACGGACGCCCTTGCCCTGCAGCCGATCGATGCGGGTCTGGCTGCCCTCGGTGGAGATGACGATCGTAGCGATCCTCTTCAGGTTGGGATTGGCCTGCATGTGTTCGATCATTTCCTCGCCCGTCATCACCGGCATGTTGATGTCGGCGATGACGAGATCGATCCACTGCCGTTCAAGGGTCTCGAGACCCTCCCGGCCGTTGGCTGCCTGGTGGATCTCCCCCAGCTGAAGACCGCTCAGCTTCATGGTCTTCTGGATCATCGCGCGCATCACGGCGCTGTCGTCGACTATCAACACGTTGACTGCCATGGAACACCTGCTTCTTTTCGCTTGAGGTCGTTGCCTGCCGCTGCTCAGGTCTTAGGGTTCAGGGTTCGAGGTTCAGGAAATCCCCTAGAGCCGGCGCCATAGTTTTTACTACCCTTCCGCCTTCCTGAACCCTGAACCCCGAACCCTTCCCTTCATCTACGCCGCCAACGCCTGCGAAAGCTCGCTTGCCCACTGCAGGGTCTGGCTGGCGACGTTTTCCAGGTGCGACGTGGTGAGCCCCAGCCGCTTCGTCACCACGGGCGATGGCCGGTAGTTCAGACCATCGCGGCCCACGCCGATCCCGATCATCAGGCAGAGCATGTTCGCCACGTGCACAACGTCCAGCATCGGGTCGGTCCGCTCGGATCTCTCGGGTTCGTGGTGCCAGCGCACGGCGTGGACGATACCCTCCGGAAATGACCATTTCGAAAGCACCTGCGCGCCGATTTCGGCGTGGTTGGTGCCTAACACGATGGATTCGGCGGTCTCGAACGCCAGCCCCTGCTCCAGGGCGAGCGCGATCTTGCCATAATCGTCCTGGACGAACTGCCCCAGCACGATCTTTCCGATGTCGTGCAGCAGGGCCGCGGTGAAAATTTCCTCCGCCGCATCGAGCTTGAGCACCCGCACCAGGCCCTCGGCCGCCACGGACACGGCGAGCGAATGCCGCCAAAGCTCGCCGGCGGGCAGATCGTAGCCGGGCACCGTGCGGTCCAGAATGGCGCTGGTGCAGGTAGCGATGACCATCTGGGCCAGCCGCTTCAACCCGAGCAGGATCACCGCCTGCCGCACGGAGCCGACCTTGCACGGGAACCCGAAATAGGCCGAATTCGCCAGCCTGAGGAGGTTCGCGGTGAGCCCGGCGTCCTGGCGCAGAATGGATTCGATCTGCGGCACGCTGACACCGGGATCGTCCAGCATTGCCATCAGTTTAATCGCCGCCCCCGGCATGCCGGGTATTTTTTCGACCTGTACAACGATGGGGTGGTCCTTGGGCGTCATAACAGCCTCTTATTGCCTCCGGCGCTGAGCGTAACCTGGCCGGTGGAGACGTCGAAATGGATTGTGCGACTGCTCGTTCCGCCGACGTCCTCCGACTCCAGCAGGATGTTGTTCTTCCACAAAAGCTTTTTCAGCACTGTGTAGTTGCGCTCGCCGATCTTGAACACCTCGTTTTTGCCCATCGGGTTGCCGCATCCGGCCGCCTTCACCACCAGGCGCCCTTTGAGCGCCCCTTGCTCGTAGAGCGTGTGAAACAGCAGCGGGACCCCCGTGTCCACAAACATGGCGGGGTTGGCCTTGGCTTTCTGCGGATTGATGCTGGACAACGAAAGCATCGCATGCAGCAGGCCACCCACTTTGGCCACCGGGTCGAAGACCACCAGCCCCAGACAGCTGCCCAGGGCGTGAGTCACCAGCAAGTCGCCGTTGCACCCGGTTTTAAAATCCCCGACGTTTACGATATGGTTCATGGATTCCCCGATCCGCGCGAAGCAGCGTTACTTCTGGTACACTGCCGGCCGTACGTAGCGAAACCGGTGCTTGACCGACGAAAGACCTTCCGAGTGGCCCACGAACAGGTGTCCCCCGGGATCCAGGTAGTCCCAGAAGCGGTTGATGAGCTCCTGCTGGGTGGGCTTGTCGAAGTAGATCATCACATTGCGACAGAAAATCACCTGGAATAGCCCTTTCATCGGCCAGGGATCCATCAGGTTCAAATAGGTGAAGTGCACAAGCGCACGGGCCTCGGCGGCCACCTGGCAGCTGCCGGAGCGGTCGTTGTGCCGTGCGGCGAAGTATTTCCGGTACGCCGGCGACGGCACCTCATCCACGACATCCTTTGCGTAAACCGCTTGGATGGCCTTGTCGAGCATCCGCCGTGAAATGTCGGTGGCAAGAATACGCACGTCCTTGCGCTCGATTGCCGGCAGGTGCTCCCGCAGCAGGATCGCCAGAGTGTAGGGTTCCTCCCCCGAGGAGCACGCCGCGCTCCAGAAACGCACCCGCGGCATATTGAGCCCGGGCAGCACCTGTTCGCGCAGGAAATGGAAGTGGTCCACCTCCCGGAAGAAACTCGTCTTGTTGGTGGTCATGACATCGATCAAGGCCGCCACCTCGCCGCTTCCCTGATCGCTGTCGATGAACTCGATATAGTCCTCCAGCTGGCTCATTCCCAGAAAACGCAGCCGTTTCATCAGACGCGCACGGACGAGGGCCTCTTTGCCTTCCTTCAGGTTGATCCCGGCGGTCCGGTAGACCATGTCGCTGATCTTCTGAAACTGTTTCGGATTCAGCTCTGCGGCCGCCAAACTCATTACGTCTGCCATTTCTCCTCACGCCATCAGGCGGCCAGTGGCTGACTTTTCGACGCCCCGGCCTCGTCCCGGAGTCCCTCGCGACGTTCCGGTACGGTTCGCTCAAGCAATTCTTTGACCCCCGGCGGCTCCGCCGCCGCCCCCTTCGCCGCGCGCTGCACCTTGGCGGCCAGCTTCTTCCAGGCGGCGCGGTCGCTCACGCTGATGGCATCCAGCTCTTCCGCAAACTTTC
>DATITS010000207.1:0-11743 GCA_035467535.1 Desulfobacterales bacterium | reverse complement strand
CGTTTCTTTCCGAAAACTCGCGCTTCTGGGTCGTCCGCGCCCGGGTGAGTGCCAGTTCGGTGACGGGCCTGGGCACGGTCTTCTCCGGCGCCTACATCGACATCGATCCCGGAGCTCCCGGCAAACCGGCCCGTCACTTTGTGGGGCTGGAGGACCCTCCCATCGTGAAGACTTGGGAAAAAGGCCGCCACTTCACCCTGGTGGCGGAGCGGAAGGGATCGCTCGATATCGGCTCGCCGGTGTATTACCGGCAGCTCGAAGTCGGCCGGGTGGCCGCATACAACATGGCCCCGGACGGTTCGAGTGTCACCTTCAAGGTTTTCATCAGGGACCCTTACCCGGAGTTCGTGCGCAAGAACACGCGTTTCTGGAACGCGAGCGGCATCGATGTAAAATTGGACGCGCAGGGCATCCAGGTCAACACCGAATCGTTCGTTTCGATACTGGTCGGAGGGCTCGCCTTCGACGTCATCGAAACCTTCGGGACCCCCACGGAGCCGGCCGCAATAGAAGACGAGCCTTTCACGCTCTACCCCAGCCGGGAAGCTGCAAAGGAAAAGACCTACGCCACCAAGCGCTATTACCTTCTGCATTTCAACACCTCGGTGCGCGGCCTTTCCCTTGGGGCTCCGGTGGAATTCCGGGGGATCCCGATCGGACATGTGGTCGATCTCAAGCTGGAGTTCGACCCAAAGAAAATGACGTTTGACATCCCGGTGATCATCGTCCTCGAGCCCGGCCGGATATACGTCAAAGCGGCGGAAAATCAGACGGGAGAAGGCCATGCTACGACAGGGGGAGCCGAGGCACTCATGGAGCAGCTCGTGGAAAAAGGCCTGCGCGCCCAACTCCGGTCCGGCAGCATCGTTACCGGCCAGCAGTTTGTGGCCTTGGACTTTTTCCCGGGGGTGCCGCGCGCCAAGATCGGCCTCGAAGGCCCCTACCCCAGCATCCCGACCATGCCGACCCAAATCGAGGAGATCGGCTCGAAGCTCGGTCAAATAGTCACCAAACTCGACAAGGTTCCCATCGATCAGATCGGAAACGACCTGCGGGACACCATGCAGGGCGCCAAGCGCATCACCAACTCGCCGGAGCTGCTCGAAACCGTGAAGTCCCTGAACGCCGCCGTCAAGGAGCTCCAGTCGCTGACGGCCGAGCTCCGTACGCGGACGGCCCCCGAGGTCACGGCCGCTCTGAAGCAGGCGCAACGTGCGCTCGCCGCGGCTGAAAGTTCTCTTGCAGCGGACTCCCCCCAGCAATACCGGGTGAAAGCCGCATTGGATGAAATCTCCGGGGCCGCGCGCGCCTTGCGGGTGCTGGTGGAATTCCTCGAAGCGCATCCGGAATCGCTCTTGAGAGGGAAAGGATCTGAAAAATGAACGCGGTGAGATGCTTTAAACTCGCTTTAAGTATCGGCCTGCTGAGCCTCGTGCTCGGCGGATGTGCCACAAGCCCGCCCGCCCATTATTACACCCTGGCCCCGCTGCAGCCCCCGGCGGTCAGGGCGGCGTCGGTCCCCGCATTCAGCGTGGCCGTCGGGCCGGTGATTGCTCCGGACCTGCTCCAGCGGCCGCAGATCGCCACCCGCACGAGCGAGCACCAGGTCAGTTTTTCGGATTTTCACAAGTGGGCGGGGGCACTGGCCGATGAGACCAAGCGGGTGCTGGTGGTCAATCTCAATGCCCTCCTGGCAGGCGAGCGCGCGGCCGTCACCACCGACGACATGGCCATCGACCCGGACTTCCGGGTGGTCGTGAACATCAACCGGTTTGACGGCCGGCCCGGGGGCAGCGTCTGGCTGAACGCGGTCTGGACCCTCAAGGAACAGAAAGGGAAAATGGCGGTTGCGGTGAACCAGGCCGTGATCGAGGAGCCGGTCGGCGGCCAGGGGTACCCGGACCTGGTGAGCGCCCAGAGCCGGGCGATCGGCCAGTTGAGCCGGGCGATCGCCGCCGGGATAGCCACTGCGCGCAAAGCACCTTAACAGGATGTTGGAAAACCGCGCCTGAGGCCGTGATCCGGCGTTGTGCGGCTATTGTAAATGCTCACATGAAATCGGCTGGAAGCTGTAAGCTCGAAGCCCGGCTGACCGGGTCTGATTCGTTTTAAGCCTCAAGCCTCTTGCCTCAAGCGAATATCCGCCTTGGCTGACGGCCTCATGCTTGTTTTTCAACACCCTGTTAGAAGTGGTTTCATAACCCCGTCAAACCCGCTCGGATTCCTGATCTTCCCGGGCGAGCAGGATTCGGGGATCCTCCTGCGGCGGCTCCCCGGACGAAGGGGCAACGCCACCCGGCAGCACATCCTGGAACGCCACACCGTAAATCTCCCAGACGGTCACCAGGAGCGCGGCCACGATCGGGCCGATGATGATCCCGGCCACGCCGAACATCATGATTCCGCCCAGCGTACCGAAGAACACCATGAGCTCGTGCATCTTGGTGTCTTTGCCCACCAGGCACGGCCGCAGGAAGTTGTCGACGCTCCCGACGGCTACAGCGCAGACGCCCCCCAGCACGGCCGCCTCGGTGTAGCGTCCGCCCATGGCCAGGATGATGGCCGCCGGCCCCCAGACGATGGCTGTCCCGATGCCGGGGATGATCGACATCACGATCATGACCGTGCCCCAGAAAATGGAGCTCGGGATGCCGACGGCGGCAAACGCCGCGCCGGCAAGCCCTCCCTGCAGGATGCCGATGACGGCCATCCCTTTCAGCGTGGCGCGGGTCACCGAGGTGAACCGGTCGAGCATGCGCGCCTCATCCGCCGGCGGCAACGGGAGGTAGTGGAGAATCCGTTTGAGGATGTTTTCGCCGTCCACAAAGAAGAAAAACATGGTGTAGAGCAGGATGAACGTCAGGAAGAGCAATTGGGCCGTCATGACCGTGACCGAGGAGAGGCTGTTGATCAGGTAGCTGCTGAGACGGCCCACCATCTCACCCGATTTGATCAGAATGGTCTCCTTATAAGGGATGATGTGATCATAGAAGGGGATCTTTTCCAGCAGGTCGGAGAAGGCCGCGGGTTCGGAGATCTGCTTCTGGATCCAGGGCTTGACCGCCTGGCCCACCTTCAGGGCCTCGGAGGTCACCAGCCCCAGGAAACCTGCCAGCGGCAGCAGGACCAGGAAGACGATCAGAAACAGTGTCGCCCCCGCGGCCAGGCTGCTGCGGCCGCCGAACCCGCTTTGCAGCCTGCGGTACAAGGGGTGAAAAAGGGCCGAAAAGATCCCGGCCATGATGAGGGTCATCAGAAATTGCCAGATCATCGCCAGAAACAAGGCGGAGATGAACAACAACAGCAGCAGCACAAAGCCCTTGTTGAAGCTTTCCTGTCTCATGGAGTCCCTCGTCTCACCTGTTCCGGAGGTGGCCGGCCCTCACCAAATTCCCTTACAAACATAATTCTATAGAAAGCGGTTTAAATCCGAAGCACGAAAATCGAAATTCGAATTTGGTTCCAGCTTATCCATGTTGGGTTAATGATATTTGATTGCCCATGCGGCGTCAAGCTGGATGAGGTCGCCGCCGGTCTCCTGCTAAGGCTGCCTGCGGAAATGCATGAGATAATTGACGTGCGTGTTCCCGCCGAGTGAATACGTCTTTCGAAACGGGTTGTAATTCAAGCCGCTGAGATCCTGGAGCGCAAGCCCGCCGGCCCGGCACCACGCCCGGAGTTCGGAGGGTTTGATGAACCGACGGTAGGCGTGGGTGCCCCGTTTCACCAGGCGCAGGACAACCTCCGCGCCGATGATGGCGAACAGAAACGATTTGGGGTTGCGGTTGAGGGTGGCGAAGAAGATATCCCCGCCGGGCTTGACCAGCCGGGTGCAGGCCCTCACGATGGCGGCGGGGTCCGGCACGTGCTCTAAAAGCTCCAGGCACGCGACCACGTCGAAACCTTCCGGGTGGGTCTCTGCAAACTGCTCCGCCGTTGCAATCCGGTAATCCACCCGCAGACCGGACGCTTTCAGGTGGAGCCTGGCGACCGAAAGGGGGGCCGGTGCGGCGTCGATGCCCGTGACCGCACCCCCCAGGGCGGCCATGGCCTCGGAAAGGATCCCACCCCCGCAGCCGACGTCGAGGATCTGTTTCCCGGCGAGCGGCGCGCGCGCGTGGATGTAGCCGACCCGCAGGCCGTTGATGTCGTGCAGGGCCTTGAACGCGCCCCGGCGGTCCCACCAGACCGGCGCCAGCGCCTCGAACTTGGCCAGTTCCTCCGGATCGATGTTGGCTTCATCCATTATCAATCGCCGCTCCTCGATCTCCGAAGCTTCAGTCCCCACACCTGCGACACCACCATCCCCGTCAGCATGAGTCCACAGCCCAGAAGTCCGCGCAGGTTCATGCTTTCGTCCAGGAGCAGCCAGCCGCCGAAAGCCGCAAAGACCGTTTCGAGGCTCATCAGGATCGAGGCGTGCGCAGGGTGGGCGTCGCGCTGGGCCACCACCTGCAGCGTGTAGGCCACCCCCACCGAGAGGACTCCGCCGTACAGGATCGGCAGGGCGGCCGCGCGGATGCCGCTCCAGGAAACGGTCTCGAAGCAGAAAGCCGCAGCAAGGCTCAGCAGCGAGCACACCGCAATCTGGTAAAAGGCCAGTCGGACCGGGTTGACGCGCGGCGAGAGCCAGGCGATCAACAATACCTGGGCGGTCCAGAAAAACGCGCTGACCAGCACCAACCCGTCGCCGAACTCCATTTCCACCGACGCGGTAACGGACAGAAAATAAAGACCCACGGCCGCCAGTAGTGCGCCGGCGATCGTGCCGCCGCCCGGCCGCCGTCCCCAGAACAGGCCGCACAGGGGAACGATCACCACATAGAGCCCCGTGATGAAGCCGGCCTTGCCGGCCGTGGTGTAGATCAGAGCCACCTGCTGCAGCGAGGCGGCGATGAAGAGCACGATCCCCAGAATCCCGCCGCCCACCAGAAACAGGCGCCGGTCGGCCGGCGGCAGCGCCGCGCCCAGCGGCGCGTGCCGGCTGCCCCACAGCAGCGGCGCCAGCGACAGGCAGCCCAGGGCAAAGCGCACCCCGTTGTAGGTGAACGGGCCCACGTAGTCCATCCCCGCCCGCTGGGCCACGAAGGCGAAGCCCCAGATGGTGGCGGTAACCAGGAGCAGGGCGTCGGAGGTGAGGGTTGATCGCTTCACCGTTCACCCGCTGCGCTTGCTAAGAAGCGCTGCCATCTCACGTCGCTGTCCGAGTTGAACGATGAAGATCCCCCCCACGATGAGCACCAGCGCGAGCACGATCATCGCGGTGATCGGCTCATCCAGCACCATGCCCGCCAGCAGCACCCCGGACACGGGGATCAGGAAGACGAAGGAGTGCAGGGCCACCGCGCCGTATACCTGCATCAGCCGGGTCCAGGCGACAAAGGCAAAGGCGGTCGTGATCAGGGCCTGGAACAGGATGGCGGCGGTGATCGCGAGGTTGACGCGGGAGATCATGGGCGCGTCCCACACCGGTGCTCCCAGGGCAAACAGCGGGATTGAAAAAAGCAGCTGGTAAAACACGATCTGAACCGACGAGATGCTTTTAACCAGGTGTTTCGTGTAGGCGGCGCTGCAGGCCCAGATGAGGGTGGAGCCGAGCAGCAGCAGGTCGCCCGCCATGAGGCTGCCGCTGCCTGCCTGTCGGTCCAGGAACACGCAGGCCGCCCCTGAAAAGCCCAGAATAAGCCCGATCAGCTTCAGCGCGGTGATGCGGTCGCCAGCCAGGAAAAAATGCGCCAGAAAGAGAAGAAAAAAGGGCTGCAGGTTCGTGAGCAGGGCGCCGCGGGAGGCGGTGGTCATGGTAAAGCCGACGTAGACCAGCGAGAGCTGCAGCGTGAACAACAGGGAATTGATCAAGAGCGGCCGCAGTTGCCCTGGCGACGGTCTCAACGACCGGCCGGTCAGCTTCGCCCAGGCCCAGAGAATCAGGGTGGAGATGCCGAACCGGACCGCGGCCGCCGTGAAGGGGCCCAGGCCCGACAGACTGAACTTGATCGCGACCGTATTCGCCCCCCACAGCACGCACAGCAAAGCGGCCATCGCCGAGGCGAGGAAGGACATCTTCTGGTCTATGGGCGGTGGCTCAATCAAGAGGGCATCTGCAGGCGGCGGGCCTGTTCCGGTCGAGCGCCGATGCGTCGACCCGGTTGTGGTTCACTCCGGTTGGTCGTAGCTGTAACGAACCTCCTGATAGGCACCCCGGAAACGGTTGACGTCCTCTCTATCCGGGTTGAGACGACCGGACCCTCTCCTTATCGCGGGCGGATCTCAGCGTCGAGAAAAAGAATTCATCTATAGGCCAACGTCCCATGCAAGTCAACGTGCGGTGCTCTCATCGCCATTGAACCGCGAAAGCGAGCGCATTCCTTACGGTCGAAGATTGCCTGCAGCTTGGTGCAGAAAGCTTTAACGGGGTGTTGAAAAACTGCGCCTAAGGCCGTGATCCGGCGTTGTGCGGCTTTTGTAAATGCTCACATGCAATCGGCTGGAAGCAGGAAGCTCGAAGCCCGGCTGACCGGGTCTGATTCGTTTTAAGCCTCAAGCCTCTTGCCTCAAGCGAATATCCGCCTTGGCTGACGGCCTCATGCTTGTTTTTCAACACCCTGTTAATCCCCGAGAAACCCGCCGGGATGGTTGCATTTGCCTTCGGTCATGGTGTATGAACCTTGGTGAGCGGCCCGGTCCATTCGGGTTCCGATAGAACTTCAATCCGCCCGGCGGCGTTGGGACCGCCGCGCCCCCCCTGCTATGATTTCAAGGATTGGCTACGCGATTCTTGGGGCCACGTTCATCCTGGCTGCGGGCGACATGCTGTCCCGGCCGCGGCCGGCCCATGCCGAACCCGTCATCCGGCCGGATGGGGTGGTGGAGTTCGTGCGCCCCGACGGGTCGGTCGCAGCGCGCCTCCTGGTGGAAATTGTTGAAACACCCGAAGCACGGGCCTTGGGTCTGATGGGGCGCGTGCTTTCGGATCACACCGGCGGGATGCTTTTCCTCTTCGAGAAGGCCGAACCCCAGGCGTTCTGGATGCGGAACACACCCACCTCGCTCGATATCATCTTCATCGATGCCGGCAACCGGGTGCTCAACATCGCCGCGCGCACCACCCCGATGTCGGACCGGAATTATGCCTCCGCCGGCTCTGCCCGGTACGTGGTCGAGGCCATGGCCGGTTTCGCCGAGCGCTTCGGCATCCGGGAGGGCTTCACCCTGCGCTGGAAGCGGTTCCAGCGCTGATCGTATGACAACGCATCCGAGACATTTTAACCGACGGCTCGCCTTCGGGGTGGCGCTGGCTTGCCTGCTCACCGCCGCGACGGCGCTCGGCCTGGAGCCCGCTTTCATCGGTGTCAACTACGGCCCGTTTCACCGTACGGGGCAGAGCCCGGATCTCACCTCCTCTCTGCCGGCCGAGCAAATTCTGGCGGACCTCGGCGCCATTTCCAAGGCGGGATTCCGGCATGTGCGGACCTTCGGCCTGGACAACGGCTTGAACCAGATCGTGCCCATCGGCCAGCGCCGCTTTCCGCACCTCAAATTTTTTTTGGGCGTCTACGTCTGTGCGCTGAACCACGACGACAAGGCCAATTCCCACAGCACCCGGGCCCAAATGGACGAGGCCATCCGGCTGGCGAACTCCTTTGATGCCGTTGAGGGCATCGTCGTCGGCAACGAATGCCTGGCCGGGGAGCCCGAAGCCTGCCGCCAACCGGTGTCGATCGAGCAGCTGATCGGCGATCTGGACTACGTCCGCCAAGGATTGAAAGGCCCGGCGCGGAGCCGGGTCAAGGTGACCACCGCCATGTCGATGGTAGCCGCCGTAAAACACTATGAGACCCAAGGTCGGCGGGTGGCCGAACACTGCGATGTCGTCATGGTGAACATCTATCCGTTCTTCGACCGAGTCGCGGTCGCGGATGCCGCCGCCAAGGTGTTTCCGGGGGCGCTGCAGCACGTGAGCCGGCTTTACGCGAACACCGGCAAACGGCTGATGGTGGGAGAGACGGGCTGGCCGAGCGCCGGCCCGGCCAACGGCGCGGCCGTCCCCGGCGGCGAAAACCAGCTTCACTACCTCCGGGGTCTCACCCGTTATGCGAAGTCAAACGGCGTCAGTGTCTTTCTGTTCGAGATGTTCGACGAGCCCTGGAAATCCGCGTTTGAAAGTGTCGGGCCGCACTGGGGGCTTTTCGACGGGGACAGCCGACCGAAATTCAGCCCGCCGTTTCCCTGGGCATCCGATTGAGGCCCCGAAGTGTCGCGCACGGGCGGCGGCAGGCCGGCCGATTAGAAAGCATGGCGCGGCCGGGATGTGGGAGCGGGTAAACCGGTTGGACGGGCCGGGATCAGTTCACGACGCCGGGCCCAACGGGGGGTGGCGCCTTCTTGCAGCCGAAAACCGGGTGGCGCTTGGCAGCCAGCTTGATGAGGTAGCCCGCCATGTCTCCGTGGGAATAACCGGCGTGCTCGGCGCAGCTCGCCATGCTGGCATCTTCGCTGATGTCGGGGTTGGGGTTGATGTCGAGCACGTAAAAAACCCCATCGCGCAGCCGTAGGTCGATGCGGCCGTAATCCCTGCAGCCGATGGCCTTGTAAGCGGCCATGCTGACGCGTTTGAGTTCGTCGAGTTCAGCCGCATCCAAGGTGGAAGGCAGCACCGTGCGGATGTTCTGGTAGTGCACGGATGCGGGGATAAATTTGGCGTCGTAGGTGCACAGCCGGTCGTGCACGTCGCTGAACGCGGAGAAATCCATCTCCGCCGGGGGGAGCATCTCCACGCGGCCGTTACCCCACAGGGACACATGGAATTCACGGCCGTCGATGAAGTCTTCGACCAGTGCCGGCAAGCCCACCTTGTCGACCAGATATGAGATTCGCTCGTGCAGTTCTTTTTCGTTCATGGCCACCGACTCGGAGGTGAGCCATTCGCTGCAGTGTCCGAAGGCGGGCTTGACGATGGCCGGGAACGCGTGCCAGCCGTTTTCCTGTGAAGTTTTATAAAGGCGCCAGCGGGGCGTGGTGACGCCGTCCCGGTCCAGGGCTTCCTTGACGCGATGTTTGTCGTAGCTGAGCGACAGGGTGGCCGAATCGGAGCCGGTGAACACAAAACCCATCTGCTCGAGTTGCCGTGCGACCATCCACTCGCTTTGGTGAAGGCCGGGAATGCCGTCGCACCAGTTGAAGAGAACGCACTCCTTGGAATCGAATGAGCCGAGACGCTGCGGGAAATGCTGATCGACCACCGGGAGCAGGTCGACGCAATACCCGGCCGAGGAGAGAGCGCCCGTGAGTCGGGAATGTGCTTCGGCCACTTCTTCTTTTTCGCAGGGCGTCCAGTGCGGGTTCAGATCGTAAAGCAGCAGGACGTTCATTTCCGCCGGGGGAAAGTTGACGGGCACTTCAAACCTCCTCTCCACACTCTCTTGCGGCTCGAACAGGTGCGGGAGTTGTTTGCACCTGTATTTCAGATTCAACACGTTGCGCCGGCAACTTCGTTCAATAATAAGTTAACAGATGCTTATTTATCGATACGTTCACCCGTGGCAATCACCATAGGTATCGGAGATCTTGAAATCCCAGTTACACTCCCCCTGCGGGCCGACATTGTGGCAGTCAACGCCGCTTATCTTCAAAACCTTAATTTTTACCTAAATGTCGAACAGTTATCCTAACTTTTCAATATTATGGAAATTATAGCCAAATGGATATTGTGTGTCAAGCATTAATATCATACCATATTTAGTATTCCGAAAATGCACACCCCATTCTATCCTCCAATCAACGCCAAACCCCTATTTAAAGATTCCCAATGGGACTTTTCTTCGTCATTTCAATTATATTTCAGCTGATTGGCTCGCATGCGTGCTAAGGCTGTGAAATTATCTTCCCAGTCTTGAAATAGCAGCAATAATGGCAGTGGATTTGGAATGGATATGGGCGGGGTCGATTTGACTGAAGTTGGTTAATTTTATGGTTACTAGTTCATCGGGGAGCACATCCGCGGTCACTGCGACGAAGGTTCGCGGTCACGGGGAAAGCGGTTTCATCAGGAGGGCTCGGGGCGGGAAGATCTCATCGACAGACAAAACGCCGCCGCCGGATATTTGACTAGCGGCCGGCATCTTTTCTTCCATGCAATTTCTTCTTTGGGCTGTTTCCGGTTTTCTTCTCTGCTTTTTCTCCATTTGCGTGGACGCGATAAATAGCTTTCAATTTTACTTCCATTTAAAATACTTCTGCTCCGAACAATTCCCAGAAAGGAGCCATCGGGGTAAGTGCTGTCGTGCGAGTCGAAAAAAACGGCCGCTCCTCAAGGAGCGGCCGTTGGGTCGTGCGGGTGATTAACAGGGTGTAAAAAATCGCGCCCGAGGCCTTGATCCGCCGTTGTGCGGCCTTTGTAAATGCTCACCTATTCGCTGAATAGGCTGCGCTTTCCAAAACGCCGCACGCCTTGGCTGACGGCCGGATGCTTGTTATAGAGTGGTTGCCTCTGTCAATAACCCAAGACCGAAAAAATTTCGCTGCTTTCTTTAAAATAAAGATGGCTTCATCAAAAACCCATGACCAAAGCGGGCGGCTCTTGCAGGCGCCACGTCAAGGTGGGGCTTCTGACGAAGCCATCGCTACTTGTGGAAGCGCTGCCGGATCGAGTCGCGCTCCTGGGGCGAGAGGCGGTCCCAACGCTGGAGGTTGTTTTCGAGCTGCCGGCGCTCCTCGGGCGAAAGTTGCTTATACTGCTGGTAGCGTTGCTGATAGAGGTCCCGATTCTGCTGCGGCATCCGGTTCCACTCGTCCATCCGCCGGCGCATGACATCCTTCTGATCGGGCGGCAGGGTTTGCCATTCCCGGTACTGGCGCTGCATGCGACCCTTTTCCTCCGGTGGGAGGTTTTGAAATCCCGGCGGCGGCTGACCCTTGTCCTTGGCGAAGTATGGCGGGGCCGCGTAGGCGGGTGCGCTGGGAGAAGCGCCCGGAAAAGTGCTTGGCCAGGGTTTGGGGGAGGAGCCCGCCGCCGGCATGCCGAGGGCCAAAAGGAGGAGACCCGCGAGCATCAGCACGGCGGCCTGCCGCCACGGTTGTCGAAAGCCTATGTTATGCGACCACATGGCTGCTTTCATCCGGCTGAGTGCCCTGGGTTTCCGGGTTCGGTTCGCCCGGGGCCTGGCCATTGTCGGGGATGTCGACGATTTGAATCAGTTTCTCTATTGTGTCCATCTCGCGCAAAAGGTCAAGGTGTTTGACCACATCCAGATCCGGAGCCTCCAACTGAGGTGCCGAGGCAATGTCGGCAACCTTCCCGGCCCCGAAGAAGGAGTCCTGAAACCAATAACCCGCCATCACCGTGATGACCAATACGCAGGCCGCGGCCAGAGCCGGGACGAACCGGAACGGCCAGCCGGACCGGGATCCCCGGCCGGGCCGGTTGCCGATTTCCCGGCTGACCGCAATGACCATGCGCTGCGCCGCGGCGTCGGACAACTCCGGGGGGCTTCCGGACGCCCGCACCTGCCCCAGCAGGTGCATCATCCGCGCCCTTTCCGTGCGGCAGCCGGAACAGGACGCGAGGTGGCCCTCCCAGTCACGGCGCACCCGCGGGTCCGTCAATTCGTTCAGGACGTCCAGCATCAATGTTTCATTATGGTTGCGACATGCCTGCATGAGCATCCTCCTGTCTTGCTTACGGTGCAACCCAGCGTTGCAACTGTGCGCGGACGGCCTGGGTCGCTCGGAAGAGGTGGGTTTTGAC
>DATITS010000206.1:0-1809 GCA_035467535.1 Desulfobacterales bacterium | reverse complement strand
GGGACCATCCCCGTAACCATCGAGCAGAGCATGTACCACACCGAAGCCGTGCGGCGCGGTGCGCCCGACACCTTCGTGATCGGCGACATGCCCTTCGGCTCCTACCACGGCAGCGTCAACGACGCCGTCCAGAACGCGGTGCAGTACCACAAGAAATGCGGGGTGGACTGCATCAAGCTCGAGGGCGGTACGCGGGTGGCCCACATCATCCGGGCCATCGCCGACAGCGGCATGCTCGTCATGGGCCACATCGGGCTGACCCCTCAGAGCACGGGGGCCCTCGGCGGCTTCAAGGCCCAAGGCCGCACCGCCGAGGCGGCGCTCGCCATCATGCAGGACGCGCAGGCGGTCTACGAGGCCGGCGCCTTTTCCATGCTGGTCGAAGCCGTTCCCCCGGAAATCACCAAACTGATCGCCCAGGAGCTGCCCATCCCCATCTACGGCATCGGCGCCGGAGTCGACTGCGACGGCCAGGTCATGATCGTCTCGGACATCCTCGGCATCTTCCAGGCCTTCACACCCAAGTTCGTCAAGAAGTACGCCAATCTCGGCGCCGAGATGTCGAAGGTGTTCGAGGCCTATATCCGAGACGTCCGCACGGGAAAATTCCCGGCCGAGGAGCACACCTACCGCATGATCGACGGTGAGCTCAAGAAGTTAACGGCCCTGCGCAAGAAGCAGCGGCCCAAAACGAAAAAGTGACCAAATGTCCAAACGCGTCATCACACTCAAATACGGCAAGGGCGAGGTGCGGTTCGAAGTCCCCGAGAAGCAGCTCCTGTGCGAGGTGGATGGCCGCAACCGACCAGCCCTGACGGACCTGCGCGAGGCCTATGTCAGGGCCCTGGATCACCCGGTCGACTCGGCGCCGCTCAAAGAGGTGGTCAACCCCGGGGACACCGTGGCGATCACCGTGAGCGACATCACCCGCGGCTGGCAGAAAAACGCCGACACCCTGCCCTTCCTGCTGGATTACCTGAACGCGGCCGGTGTCGCCGATGACAAGATCACCCTCATCATCGCGGTGGGGGCTCACCGCCAGAACACCCCTGAAGAGTTTGTCGAGCTCTGCGGCCCGCACGTGTGCCACCGGGTGCGCGTGATCAACCACGACGCCTGGGACGCGCAGAACATGGTCGCTCTCGGCCGCACCCGCCGCGGCACGCCGGTCGAAGTGAGCCGGGTCGCCATGGAGGCTGACAAGCTCATCCTGACCGGAGGGGTCATCTACCATTACATGGTCGGCTACGGCGGCGGACGCAAGAGCATCATGCCGGGCGTGTGTTCCAACACCACGATCCAGGCCTGTCACCTGTGGTCCCTGGAAGCGGAAGCCGGCGCCGGCCGCAGCAAGCTGGCCCAGTCGGGGCGCACGGACGGCAATCCCGCCCACGAAGACATGATGGAGTGCGCCGCGCTGGCCAAACCGGACTTCATCGTGAATGTCGTCCCCAACCTGGACGGCGAGCTCTGCGGCTTCTTCGCCGGCAACTGGGTGTCGGCCTGGCGCAAGGCCACCCGGCTGGTGGACGAAATGTACGGGGTCGCGATCCGGGAGAAGGCCGACATCGTCATCGCCACCGCCGGCGGCTACCCCAAGGACATCAACCTCTACCAGACCACCAAAACCATGGACAACGCCGTGCATGCCGCCAAGGCCGGCGGCATTTCGGTCATTTTGTCGGAGTGCCCGGACATCCGCGAGCCGATGGAGTATTTCAAGTGGTTCGATTACCCCACGATCGAGGCGCACGACCGCGCCCTGCGGGCGAACTACACCATCGCGGGCTGGTGCGCCCTGATCACGCG
>DATITS010000205.1:0-5133 GCA_035467535.1 Desulfobacterales bacterium | reverse complement strand
GAGCTGCACCCGGTGGCGTTGCCGATGATCATGCGGTCGCCGTAGAGCTGGGTCACGAGTTTGGCGTAGGGCGTTTCGCCGCAGCCGGCGCAGGCCCCGGAGAACTCGAGCAGCGGCTGGCAGAACTGGCTGCCCTTCACGGTGAACCGGCCGACCAGGCTGTCGCGCACCGGAAGCCCTACGGCGTAGTCCCACAGCGGCACTTGTTTCTCCGTCTGGGTCTCCAGCGGCTTCATGACCAGGGCCTTCTTCTTGGCCGGGCAGATGTCGGCGCAATTGCCGCAGCCCATGCAGTCCAGGGTGTCCACCTGGATCCGGAAGGCATAGTCCTTCAACTCCTTGCCGACGGCCTTCTTGGCTTCGAAGCCCGCGGGCGCCTGCTGCATCTCCGCATCGGTCATCAGGAACGGCCGGATGCTTGCGTGCGGGCAGACCATGGCGCACTGGTTGCACTGGATGCAGTTGTCCATGATCCACTCGGGCACACTCATGGCCACCCCCCGCTTTTCGAACTGCGAAGTGGCCACTGGAAAGATCCCGTCCGGGGTGAACTTGCTGACCGGCAGCTTGTCGCCCTGCTGGGCCAGGATGGGCCGCATGACGGTCGTGACCCACGCGGGCTCCGACTGGCCCGCCCGGGCGGCTGCCGCCGCCTCCGCCCAGGACGCCGGGTATTTTATTTCCACCAGGTTGGCGACGGTGGCGTCCACGGCCGTGTGGTTCATGGTCACGAGCTTCTCGCTTTTCTTGCCGAACATTTTCTGGATTTCTTTCTTCAGGTGCGCAATCGCCTCGTCCACGGGCAGCACGTTGGCGAGCTTGAAGAAGGCGGTCTGCATGATCATGTTGATGCGGCCGCCAAGCCCCACTTCCTGGGCGATCTTGACCGCGTCGATGTTGTAGAACTTGATCTTCTTGCGCGCGATGGTCTGGCGCATGGCGGCCGGCAGCTTTTCATCCATGTCGGCGAGGGTCCAGGGGGAGTTGAGCACGAAGGTCCCGCCCTCCTTGATCCCCTCGAGGATATCGTAAAGCTCGACGTAGCCGTCCTTGTGGCAGGCGATGTAGTTCGCCGTGTCGATCAGGTAGGTGGACTGGATGGGCTTCTGGCCGAAGCGCAGGTGGGAGATCGTGATGCCGCCGGACTTCTTGGAGTCGTAGGCGAAGTAGGCCTGCGCGTACATGTCGGTGTTGTCGCCGATGATCTTGATCGCGCTCTTGTTGGCGCCGACCGTGCCGTCCGCACCCAGGCCCCAAAACTTGCATTGCACGGTGCCCGGGGGGGCGACATCGAGGCTGGCGCCCACCGTCAGCGAGGTGTGGGTGACGTCGTCGACGATGCCGACCGTGAAGTGGTTCTTGGGGGAGGCGGCCTTCATGTTGTCGAAAACGGCCTTCACCATGGCGGGGTTGAACTCCTTGGAGCCCAGTCCGTAGCGGCCGCCGAGGATCTTCGGCATCTGGCCGCGTTCCATGAAGGCCGTGCACACATCCATATAGAGGGGGTCCCCAAGGGATCCCGGCTCCTTGGTGCGATCGAGCACCGTGAGGGTCTTGGCCGAGGCCGGAATCACCGCGAACAGGTGCTCGGGCGAGAAGGGCCGGTACATCCGCACTTTCACCAGGCCCACCTTCTCGCCCTTGCCGGCGAGGTAGTGGACCACCTCTTCGATGGTCTCGCAGCCGCTTCCCATGGCGATGACGACCCGGTCGGCCTGCGGGTCGCCGACGTAGTCAAACGGCTGGTAGCGCCGGCCGGTCAGGTCGCCGACCTGCTTCATGGCGGCCACGACGATCCCCGGGACCTTGAGATAAAAGGAGTTGGCGGCCTCGCGGCCCTGGAAGTAGATGTCCGGGTTCTGGGCCGTGCCACGCAGCTCGGGCCGCTCGGGGTTGGCGCCCCGCGCCCGGAACTTCGCCACGGCCTCGAAGTTGACAAGCTTCGCCATATCTTCGGTCTCGATGAGAGCGATCTTCTGGATCTCGTGCGAGGTGCGGAACCCGTCGAAGAAATGCACGAAGGGCAGGCTCGCCTCGATGGCGGCCAGATGCGTTACCAGGCCGAGGTCCATGACCTCCTGCACCGAGGCCGATGCGATCATGGCGACCCCCGTCTGTCGCACCGCCATCACATCCTGGTGGTCGCCGAAAATCGACAGCGCGTGCGCCGCGATGGCACGGGCCGTCACCTGAAACACCCCCGGCAGGAGCTCGCCTGAGATCTTGTACATGTTGGGGATCATGAGCAGCAGGCCCTGGGAGGCTGTGAACGTCGAGGTCAGCGCGCCCGCGGCGAGCGATCCGTGCATGGAGGCTGCCGCACCGGCTTCGGACTGAAGCTGGCGCACGGTCATGGTCTGCCCGAACACGTTCTTGCGGCCGGCGGCCGCCCACTCGTCGGCAATCTCGGCGATGGGGGAAGAGGGGGTGATGGGGTAGATCGTCGCCACGTCGCTCATGGCATAGGCCACGTGGGCGGCGGCGGTGTTGCCATCCATGGTTTTCATCTTCTGTTTTGCCATCGTGTTCTCCTTGCAAAGAGTATAGTATTCGAAGTCGATTTGAACTGTTGTCGAAAAAGAGTTCGAGGGGCCAAGTGAAAAAAAGACAGCGATCCTTCACTCGACCCCTGGAATCCTTGACCCCTCGAACCCTTCTTTATTTCACAATCGTTTCAAAAAAATCGTTGCCCTTGTCGTCGACGATGATGAAGGCCGGGAAGTCCCTGACGGTGATCCGGTAGACGGCCTCCATGCCGAGTTCGGGAAACTCGAGCACCTCCATGCCGGTGATGCACTCCTTCCCCAACCGGGCCGCAACGCCGCCGATGGATCCCAGGTAAAACCCGCCGTGCTGCCGGCAGGCATCGGTCACCCCCTTGCTGCGGTTGCCCTTCGCCAGCATGACCAGCGATGCCCCCTGCGCCTGGAAAAACGGCACGTAGGCGTCCATCCGGCCGGCGGTGGTGGGACCGAAGGAGCCCGCGGCATAGCCGGGGGGGGTCTTGGCCGGCCCGGCGTAGTAAATGATGTGATTCTTGAAATATTCGGGCAGCCCCTCGCCGTTCTGCAGGCGTTCGTTGAGCTTGGCATGCGCGATATCGCGGGCCACGATGATGTGGCCCGTAAGCAGCAACGGAGTCGCCACAGGGTAACGGCTCAGCTGGGCGCGGATCTCGGCCATCGGCCGGTTGAGGTCCACCGACACCGCCTTGGCCGCTTCCAACTCGACCGCGGGCAGGTATTGGGCCGGGTCCGTCTCCAACTGCTCGAGAAAGATCCCCTGGCGCGTGATCTTGGCCTTGACGTTGCGGTCCGCACTGCAGCTCACCCCGAGGCCGATGGGGCAGGAGGCGCCGTGCCGCGGCAGCCGGATCACCCGCGTCTCCAGGCAGAACCACTTGCCGCCGAACTGGGCCCCCAGCCCGATGTCGCGCGAGATCCTGAACGCTTCGGCCTCGAGCGCAAGGTCCCGGAAGGCGTGGCCCCCCGCGCCGCCTTGCGTGGGCAGGCCGTCCAGGTAACCCGCCGAGGCCAGTTTGACGGTCTTAAGGTTCAACTCGGCCGAGGTCCCGCCGATGACAAAGGCCAGGTGGTAAGGCGGACAGGGTGCCGTACCCAGGGTCTTCATCTTGGCGCGCATGAACTCGGGCAGCGTCTTCGGGCCCAGGACCGCCGGGGTTTCCTGGAAAAGAAACGTCTTGTTCGCGGACCCGCCGCCCTTGGCCATAAAGAGAAACTTGTACTCGCTCCCGCCGGCGGCGTAGATTTCGACCTGGGCCGGCAGGTTGCAGGCGGTGTTCTGCTCCGCGTACATGGTCAGCGGCGCGTTCTGGGAATAGCGCAGGTTGCCCAGGGTGAAGGCGTTGAAAACGCCGCGGGACAGGGCCTCCTCGTCACGGTCGCCGCTGAAAACCCGCTGCCCCTTCTTGCCCATGATGATGGCCGTGCCGGTGTCCTGACACATCGGGAAGACCATCTCGGCAGCGATGACGGCGTTCTTCAGCAGCTCCAGGGCGACGTACCGGTCGTTCGCCGAGCTTTCCGGGTCCTTGAAAATCTGCGCGAGGAGCTTGAGGTGGGACGGCCGAAGCAGGTGCGAGACGTCCGTGAACGCCTGCTCGGCGAGCAGCGTCAACCCCTCCGGCGCCACCTTGAGGATCTCGGCACCGTCGAATGAGCTTACACCGACATGATCCGTGCCGAGCAGCCGGTATCCGGTCACGTCCTCCGACAGGGGAAACATCTCCTGAAACGCGAATTCAGCCATCACGGATCTCCGGTTTTTAGTAAGCACCAAAAGAGGTTATGCTTACTAGAGCCCATGAGCAGTGTCAAGGGTATTTGGGTATTTGGGTGTTTGGTTGTGGGTGTTTGGTGTTTGGCAGGTTGCCAAGCCACCCCATCCCCAAATCCCCAATCACCGACCGGCTTTCAGCTTTCAGCTTTCAGCTTCGAGCTTTGGGCTTTTCCCGGCAGCCTGATCGTGAAGGTCGACCCCCGGCCTTTTTCGCTGCGCACCTCGATGACCCCCTGGTGCTGGTCGACGATGCGTCGGGTCACCATCAAGCCGATGCCGGTGCCCTCCGTCCCTTTGGTGCTGAAAAAGCTCTGGAACAGACGCAGCCGCACGTTGTCGTCCATGCCGCAGCCGGTGTCGGCGACCTGGTATTCCACTCCTCCTCCCGGCACCGGGAGGGTGCGGACCACGACCCGCCGGTCGGTGCCGCCGCCCGCGCCGGCGCAGCAGGCGTCGACGGCATTGCCGACGAGGTTGAGCAGACAGCAGTGGATGCCGCCGGCATCGAGCGGCACCGGCGGGAGGTCCGCGCTCAGCTCCGCCGTCAGGTCTACCCCCAGTTCTTGGGCCCGGTTCTCCAACAGACGGGCCACCTCGGCGGCCGGCCCGTTGGGGTCGCAGGGGCTGAGGCTGACGGTGGCGTACTTGCCGAAGTTGAGCAGGTCCAGCGAGAGATTCTTGATTTTTTCAACGTTGCTCTCCACCATGCGCCAGCCTTGCAGCAGGTATTCTTTCTCGTCAAGCTCGATCCCCTGGCCCAGCACGAAAATGCTGCCTTTCAGGCCGTTGGCGATGTTCTTGATCGTGTGGGCAAGCTCGGAGACGGTCTGCCCG
>DATITS010000204.1:0-49801 GCA_035467535.1 Desulfobacterales bacterium | reverse complement strand
AACGTGGTGCTCGGCGCCGCCTTCGACACGCCGGGCGTCGTGGTGGACACCCACGTGGGGCGCATATCCGGCCGGCTCGGGCTGACGAAGCACAAGGACCCGCAGAAAATAGAGCTCGACCTCATGCGGCTCATCCCCCGGCCGGAGTGGAGCGACTTCTCGCTGCGCCTCATTTTTTTCGGCCGCGAAACCTGCACGGCCAGAAAACCCAAGTGCCCCGTCTGCCCTTTGGACCATCTCTGTCCTTACCCGCATAAAACCCTGATGATCCCTTCCTGAGCTGTTTGCGCCGAAAGCAAGCGCAAACAGACCATCCAGACCGGTTAAATTAATGTTGTTTATGGTTATTATAAGTTGTTTATTGTATCATTGTGCTGTTATAGTTGACAGAATTGGATTGATAGCTTAATTGAACTACCAATAACAACCATTAATGCCTAAATGTGCGAGGGTTTCCATGGTCAAGCTGCTCTCCACCAGAGAAGTGTCCAAGTTCATCAACGTCAACGAGAAGATGATCTACACGCTCGTCTCCGAAAAGGGGCTGCCGGCCACCAAGATCACCGGCA
Source organism: Desulfobacterales bacterium (assembly GCA_035467535.1). Taxonomy (GTDB): domain Bacteria; phylum Desulfobacterota; class Desulfobacteria; order Desulfobacterales; family SpSt-501; genus SpSt-501. The sequence goes on along the minus strand of DATITS010000204.1, from coordinate 49,232 downwards.
AGTGGCTGTTCCCCCAGCACCTCGTGGAGCAGTGGGTGGAGGCGAACACCATCAATTTCCCCAAACGCGACGCCGGGGCGGTCCCCTACAAGGGGCTTCTGGTCATAGCCGGCAGCAACGATCTTCTTCTGGACCGTGCGATCACACTGTTCAACACCCTGCACTCCGAGCACCTGGCAGTGTTCGGCAACCTGGGCAGCATGGGCGGACTGCGGGCGCTGCGCCGCGATCTGTGCCACCTGGCGGCGAGCCACCTGCTCCAGGAGGATGAGAGCGAGTACAATTTCGCCTATGCCTCGGAAGAACTGGGGAATCTGCCGGCCGTGGTGAATTTCTGCCGGCGCGAGCAGGGGATCATCGTCCGGAAAGGCAACCCCAAGAAAATCGCGAGCGTCGCCGATCTCGGCAAGCCGGGGCTGCGCATCGTCAACCGCCCCCTGGGGACCGGTACCCGCCTGCTGCTGGATCGCGAACTGAACAAGGCGGGCGTCAAGGGTGAAAAGATCGAGGGGTACACCCACGAGGTCCAGCGGCACCTGGACGTCGGTCTCGAGGTGCTGTCCGGACGGGCCGACGCCGGGCCGGGGATCCGGCCGGTGGCAGCACTGCTCCATCTGGGGTTCATCCCGCTGCGCTGGGAGCGCTTCGACCTCATGGCCTCCAAAGAGCGGTTCTTCGACGAGGGCGTCCAACGATTTCTCGGACTGCTGCACGAGCCCACGTTTCACCAGGTGGTGAAGGACGGCCTCGATGGCTACGATCTCAGCCTGAGCGGCAAGATGGTGTTCCCGCACAACGTGCAACAAAAGACAGCCGAAGAAAAACCGGCATAACAGAAGGAGGTCTACCATGGTTCGCACGAAACACGTTTGCAGGACGGCCGTGTTGCTTCTATTGGCATCCCTGATACCGGCAGGCTTCGCCGTCGCCCAGGAAAAGATCCTGTTGATGGCCACCACGACCAGCACGGAGGACACGGGCCTGCTCAATGTACTGGCCCCGGAGTTCAAAAAAGCCTCGGGCATCGACCTGCGCTGGACCGCCACCGGCACCGGCAAGGCGCTCAAGCTCGGGGAGAGCTGCGACGTGGACGTGCTGATGGTCCACGCCCCCGATGCCGAGAAGAAGTTCGTGGCCAACGGCTTCGGCATCAACCGCAAGGAGATCATGTACAACGACTTCGTCATCATCGGCCCGGCAACCGACCCGGCCGGCGTCAAGGGCAAGAGCGTCAAAGACGCGCTGCTGGCCATTCAAGCGAAAAAGGCCAACTTTGTCAGCCGCGGGGACAAGTCCGGCACCCACATGATGGAGCTCGACCTGTGGAAGGTGTCCGGGGCCGCGGTACCGGAAAAAGAGGCCTGGTACGCCCAGGCCGGCCAGGGGATGATGGCCACCATCACGATCGCCGCCGAGAAGAACGGCTACACGCTGGCCGACCGCGGCACCTGCATCAAGTACGAAAACAACATGAAGGGCACTCCTCCCTTGAAAATCCTGGTGGAAGGTGACCAGGCGCTTCTCAACCAATACAGCGTGATCGCCGTGAACCCCGCCAAGTGCCAGAAGGCCCAAGTCGAGTTGGCGACAAAGTTCAGCAGCTGGATCGCCGGCCCCGAAGTGCAGAAGCTGATCAGAGAGTTCAAGCTTATGGGCAAGCCGTTGTTTACTGCGAATGCGAAGTGAAGCGGCATTGAAGAATTAATCTTGGACTGGTCCCGAAACACCCAGATACCTAAACACCCAGACACCCAAATACCTAACTACCATTTCGCATGGACTTCATTCTTCAAGGCTTTCTGAAAGCGATTGACCTGCTGGCAACCGGCGACCCGGAAACCTTTTCCGCCGTCTACGCCACGCTGGTCGTGTCCGCTGACGCCATTGCGGCCAGTCTGATCATAGGGCTGCCGCTCGGCTTTTGCCTGGGCCACTTCGAATTCACGGGCAAGCGGCTGTTGCGCCTGGCGGTGGACACGGGACTGGCGCTGCCCACGGTGTTCATCGGCCTGGTCGTTTATGCCTTTTTGACCCAGCGCGGACCTCTCGGCGGACTCGGCCTGCTGTTCAGCCTGCCCGGGATCGCGATCGGCCTGACCATCCTGGCCCTTCCCATCGTGATCGCCCTGAGCGCCACCGCCGTGGAGGGCATGGACCGCAAGCTGCGCGTGACGCTGATCTCCCTCGGCGCCGACCGGCGGCAGCTGTTCCTGGGCACCGTCTGGGAGGCGCGCCACGGAATTCTCGCCGCCGTCCTCACGGCCTTCGGGCGGGTTCTGACGGAGGTCGGCATCGCCATGATGGTGGGCGGCAACATCAAGTGGCAGACCCGGACCGTCACCACGGCTATCGCCCTCGAAACGAACAAGGGCGAATTCGCGGCCGGCATCGCCCTGGGACTCGTGTTGCTGATCATTGCTTTCAGCGTCACGCTGTCGGTGTCTTTTCTACGCAAGAGGTATTGAAGTGGACGGGCTCCTTTACGAAATATCCGGGCTCAGACAGATCTATCGGACCCAGCCGGTTCTGCATATCGATCGCCTGGAAATCCCCCGGGGGACCATCGTCGGCGTCATCGGACCGAACGGCGGCGGCAAGAGCACGCTGCTGAAACTGGTCGGGTTTGTGGAAAAGCCGTCTGCCGGAAAAATTTTGTTCAAGGGCAAACCGGCCGAGCCCTTTGCGCCGCAAGTTCGCCTGCAGGTGACGTTGATGCCCCAGGAGCCCTTCCTGCTGAAACGCTCGGTTTTCAACAACGTGGCCTACGGCCTGAGTGTCCGGAAAGACACCGACAAAATAAAGGAACGCGTGCACGAGGCGCTCGCCTGGGTGGGGCTGAACGGCGGGGATTTTGCGGACCGACCCTGGTATGCCCTCTCCGGGGGGGAGGCTCAACGGGTGGCCCTGGCCTCGCGCTTGATCCTGAAACCGGACGTGCTCTTGCTGGACGAGCCGACCGCTAACGTCGATGCCATGAGCAGCCAACTCATCAAAGACGCCGCCCTGAAGGCCCGGCAGGAGTGGGGAACCACGCTGATCATCGCCAGCCACGACTGGCAGTGGCTGCACGAGGTGGCGGACTCCACCCTGCACCTGTTCAAAGGCAGGCTTTCCGGAACCGGAAGGGAAAACATCCTCTTCGGGCCCTGGGAGGCGCTGGGTGACGGACGGTGGTGCAAGCGGCTGACGGACGGTCAACGCCTGCCGGTTCCGCAGCCTCCCGACAGCAACTCTGCGGTGCTGATCGCAAACGCCGTCCTTCTGGCGGGTGCCGGTGAAGCAACATCCACCGCCCTGCCGACGGTGTCAGGCATCGTCACCCGCCTGGCCCTGGATAATAGTTCCGGAGACGTACTCGTATCCATCCGCGCTGGCGGCTTGCCGTTCATGGTGGCCCTCGAACAGCAGCAACTGCCGCAGCTTGGCATTTATCCTGGCCGCACGGTTTCGTTTTGCTACAACCCCGCCGACGTCACCTGGGTATAACAGGGTGTTGAAAAACCGCGCCTGAGGCCATGATCCGGCGTTGTGCGGCTTTTGTAAATGCTCACATGCAATCGGCTGGAAGCTGGAGGCTCAAAGCCTGGCTGACGGCGCCTGATTTTTTTGAGCCTCGAGCCTCAAGCCTCTTGCCTCAAGCTTACATTTGCCTTGGCTGACGGCCTGATGCTTGTTTTTAAACGCCCTGATAGAATTGAAGCGCCTCAACGGAAGAACTGCAAGATGTATTGCAGCGCCACAAACAGGATGATCACTCCCAGCATCGCCTTGATGAACTTCTGGGGTACGAATTTCTGCAGGCGCGCCCCGACGTACATCCCTGCAAACCCGCCCGCTCCGAAGAGAAACCCCAGGAACCAGTCGGGGCGGGTCGCCACCCCGGCATGGGCCGGGATCACGCTGTAAAAAAACACCCCGGCAATGGAGGTGAGAAACGTCCCCATCAGCGCTGCCCCGGCCACCGTGTAGACGGGCAGGCTGAAAACGGCGACGCAGAAAGGCGCGATGATCGCCCCGCCGCCGATGCCGTAGGTCCCCCCGATGATGCCGACCACGAAGGCAAGCGCAAACATTCCGAGGGTGTTATAGGAAAACCGTTGCCCCCAGAACTCGTACTCCACACGGGAGAGGGAAAAGGAAATCGTCCGCACCACCGCATCGGCCGGCAGGCCCTCTGAAACGCGGGCGCTGCGATCGGCCTTCATCTTTTTGACGTGCTCGTTAAACTTGTTCTCCAGAGCCTTCATCTCCGTTTTGCCTTTCTGGGAGCGCGCGGTAAGCTCGTAGAGCAGCCTGGTCCCGATGTAGAGAAGCACGCAGCCCACGAAGAGTTTGAAGGCCTTGGGGTCCGGCAAGTACTGGACCCGCAGGTAGTAGCCGATCAGCACCCCGGGCAGGGTGCCGACGATCACGATCCAGGTCAGCGGCCAGGCCATGCGCCCTTCCTTCAGATAGCGGTAGACTCCGCTCGGGATGGCCACTATGTTGTAGACGAAATTGGTGGCACTCACCGCGGGGGTCGTGAAATTCAGGATGCTGACCTGGAAGGGCAGCAGCAGAAACGCGCCGGAAACGCCGCCCATGGATGTGAAGGTGGAAACCACGAATGCGACCAGGGGGGGGATGAACACCCAGGTGTCGACCCCGGACACGGGAAAGTGCGCGTACAGGATGTCCATGCGGCCTCCTTTGGGGGGTTGGATCCAAGGGGGTGGAAAGTTGCTTTACATGGCACGATAAATATAATAAACGTGTTAGTATGCTTGTACCGTTCCCACCCCAGGATGTCAAGCGCGTTTTGCGTCTATTGCAATAATGACGATCTATGCTACCAATAGGCTCTCACGCCGTCGAAATAAGGACGGTCTGAACCGATGCCGATGAATGCGCGACGCCCCTTACCCACACCCCCGGCCCACGCGCGGATGCTTTCCGTTCCGGAAAACGCCCGCTGTCTGGATGCCGTGCAGTTGCAGAACCTGGAGCAGTCCTTCCGTGACTGGGCGGAAGCTCCACGGAGTCCCGGGCTCGGCATGTCCCGCCGGCGCATCCTTTTGATTTACCTCTTGATTCGCTACACCGGCGCCAAGTTGAACGAGGTGTTGAAACTCGACCCGCACCGCGACATCGATGACAAGGCGCACTCGGTTTTTTTCCGCAAAGCGCGGCCCGAAGGTTCCCCTGCCGGCCGCGACGTGCAAATTCCAGAAGTGTTGTCGGCCGAGATTCAAAAGACGCTGGAGATCGACTTCGCCCTCGGGACACGAAAGGGGTTTTTCAGCATCGATCCCGGCCATGTGCGGCGCAAGTTTTATGAACGGGCCGCGGCCTGCGGAATACCGAGGGAACTGGGGGCACCTGAAGTCATTCGCCGGTCCAGGGCCGTCGAGTTGCTGCAGAGCAATATGCCGCTTCCGGTCGTGCAGAAAATTCTCGGCCATTCAACCCCCAACCTTGCCGCCTCCTATGTGAAATTCTCCGAGGAGGAGATGCGGCGGGCCGAGGCGTTTTTCGTCGACCGGGAAAACCGCCGCAAGACAAGCGCCCGCAATGCGTTTTTCGGGAAAATCGAAACCCTGCGCAAAGGCGACGTCCAGGCCTGGGTCGAAATCTCCACCCCGGGCGGCTTCCGCATCAGCGCCGTCATCACACATGACAGCGTGAAGCGTCTCGGGCTGAAACCGGGAGCCCTGGTTGCAGCCGAAGTCAAAGCGCCATGGGTGACGATTCACCGGAGCGCCGATGACCCGGCGTGCTCGGCGGACAACGTGCTCTGCGGGACGGTTGAGCGAATCGTGCGCGGGAAGGTGACAGCGGAGATCGTAGCCCGCATCGCCGACGGCACCGCGATCTGCTCCATCGTCACCGAGCAAAGTATGCAAAAACTCGACCTTCAGCCGGCAGACCGTGTGTGGGTGGCCTTCAGCGCCTTCACCGTGGTCCTGCATGCGGACTAATTTGCCGCTCGCCGCAGCAGCCGCTGCGGCAAGGTTGAATTGGGCGGTCAAATGTATTAAATGATGAGGAATTGCAGCACCGAAAGCTGCTTTTTAATATCGAAGGATGCATTGAGCCGGTACGAATGAAACTGAAACCAGTCAAAGTCGGGCGCAACGACCTGTGCCCCTGCGGCAGCGGATTGAAATACAAAAAATGCTGCGTCGGCAAAGAGGACGCGGTCCTGCCGGCCGACATTGCAGAGGTCTACGCCCGCAAATACCGCATCCGCGTCAAAGCGGAGAAAGACATCGAGGCGATCCGCCGCGCCGGCCGACTGGTGGTGGCGACCCTGGACCGGGTCGCCCCGCGCATCCGGGCCGGTATCACCACCGACGACATCAACACCTGGGTGCATGAATTCACCGTGCAAAACGGGGCGGTGCCGGCGCCCCTCAACTACCACGGCTACCCCAAAAGCGTCTGCGTGTCGGTCAACGAGGTCATCTGCCACGGCATCCCTGGAGAGCGCGTGCTCAAGGACGGCGACATCGTGAACGTCGACGTCACCTCGATCCTCGGCGGCTACTACGCCGACGCGAATCAGACCTTCTGCGTGGGCACCCCGAAACCGGACGCACTCAAAATCACCGCGGTGGCCCGTGAGTGCCTGCGTCGCGGCATGGCCATGGTGAAGCCCGGCAACACCGTCGGCGACATCGGCTGGGCGATCCAGGACCATGCGGAGTCCGAGAACTGCTCCGTGGTGCGGGAGTTCGTGGGACACGGCATCGGTTTCGATTTTCACGAGCCGCCCCAGGTCCCGCACTTCGGTCGGAAGGGGGACGGGCTCACCCTGATCCCGGGTATGGTCTTCACCATCGAGCCCATGATCAACCTCGGCCGCAAGGAGCTGCGGATCCTGGAAGACGAATGGACCGCCGTCACCCGCGACGGGTCCCTCTCCGCGCAGTTCGAACAGACCCTCCTCGTCACCGAGAGCGGATGCGAAAGTCTGACGCCCTGGAAGGATTGAGGTTTGCGATCCTCCGGCCCGTCCACTAGTCCCGCTTGAAAGGCGTGCCACCCATGACCATCTTGTTGAAACCGATCGGCGTCATTCACAGCCCCTTCACCGAAACGAAATCCATGCCCATCCAGCCTGTCAGTGAAAACAGCGCCGCCGGGCGCATCGAAGTATTTCCCGAATTCGCGGCAGGTCTTAAGGACCTGGAGGGGTTCTCCCACATTCTCTTGTTATATCATTTTCACCGGTCGCAGACCTGGTCGCTGTTGGTCACACCTTTTCTGGACAACGAGCCGCGCGGCCTGTTTGCGACCCGAGCGCCGAACCGGCCCAACCCCATCGGTTTGTCCATTGTCCGGCTCGTTCGCATCGAAGGATCCCATCTGCATGTTGAGAACATCGATGTCCTCGACGGCACCCCCCTGCTGGACATCAAGCCCCATGTTCCCGATTTCGATTGCGCACCGGGTGCGCGCATCGGTTGGCTGGAGAAGGCCACGGCCGAATTGCGCAAAAAAGTAGCGGATGACCGGTTCCGATGACTCAGGAACGCGCTTTCGCAGCCTTTCTGCTCGGGATATCCGATTTTCAGTTGTCTTTCTTAAGGATCCCGGAAGGAGGGGCGCATTGTCGAGGACAATGAGGCACAATCCCCATCCACCGAAGCGCTCCCATCCGAGCGTCATGAACAGGCTCATGGCACCGATGGCGATCAATCCACCGAGGTAGTAAAGAACGTGTGTGAAGCGGAAACTCGGAGTCTCTTTTCCTCGCTCACGGAGGAAACCCCATAGCTGCTCCACCTGCAGTTCACTGTTCACTGATCAGCCCATGTTCCGCTGCTTCTTTGAGGAGGCGATGATTCAGTTCCATTCGGTCTCCTAACATTTAAACCGGAATGGGAGCGGATCGCAAAAGGCCGCACCCCTTTATCGGCGCTTCCGCTGGAGCCTCTGGCTGGGCTGCGAGACCTCCCACTCCGCGACCACACCGGGAACAAGGTGAAACAGGGGATGCGGTCCGGGACGGGATAAGTGCTTTAATCTCGCGAGCCACGACGGAGCTCGGAGGCGCAGTTTGGCTTTTAAGTGTGCCCACTCGTAATCGATTTGCCCCAGTGTGGCGGCAATGGGTTTCCCAATCAATTCGTCGGCGGTAACTGGTCCATTCCGGTAAGTCAAGGCACCGATGGAAAAAATCATATATTAAAGTGGTTCACCGCCATGCCGGTGTATTCCACGCCCAGCAGGCTGATGTCGTCGTCGGGCCGCACGCCTTTTAAAAAAGCTTGTATTTCCTGGTGCAGGCCACCCACCAGCTCCTCCACCGGGCCGCTCCCGAACTCCCGCAGGATACTGTAGAACATGTCTCTGCCGAATGCCCGGCCCTCGCGGCCGCGGTTTTCCGTGAGGCCGTCGGTGTAAAGGATGATCTTGTCCCCGGGCGCCAGGCGCAGCTCGCTCTGGCCGTAAGGGTTGTCTGAACCGCAGCCGATGACCGGACCGTGGTTGCCCAACGTTTCCAAGACGCCGCCGGCACGCAGCAGCACCGGCGGCGGGTGCCCGGCGCCGCCGTAGGTGAGAACCCCCCGACGGATGTCGATGCTCATGCAGACGATGCTGAAATAGCTGTCGAAGCGTTCAAAGGGAAACGCCTCGTTGAGGCTGTTGAGCACGGTCTCCGGCGAGGATAGCTGGCAGCCGCCCCCCAGCAGGCCTTGCGGCCCCGTGAGAAACTGGGAGGCCGCCACCGAAATCAGCGCCGCCGGCACTCCGTGGCCGCAGACATCCAGCATGTAAAGTCCCACATGGTCCTCGCCCACGCGCTGCATATTAAAAATATCCCCGCCGATGCGCTCGCAGGGGTCGAACCTCCAGGCCATCCGCAGACTCGGAATGGAGGGGCTGCCTTCGGGGAGCAGGCTGCGCTGAATGGCAGCGGCAGCCTTGAGATCCGCATCGATCATCGCCTGCTTGCGCTGCAGCTCGACTTTCTGGTGCTCGATGTCGGAAACGTCATAGATGATGACGAGAATCATCGTACGGTCCCGGTAGACGATGCGCCGGGTCGAAAACCGCAGGTATTTTTGAGCCGCCTGTCCCTTTATGTAGAAGATGCGGTGGAGGGGCTTGCGGTCCACCGGTGCATCGGCAATCAATGTTTGGATGAGCGAATGCCGCAGGATACAGGCAGCGCAGGCCGAGGTTTCGCCGCAGGGCTTGTCTTCCTTCACGGCATTGACACAGCCGCTGACCTCACCGAAGGTCTTGATGCTCGGAATAGCGGCGGCACTGTCGAAAAGATGGAGGAACGAGTCGTTGAACTGATGGATCCGGAAATTTTCGTCGGCGATCAGAACCGCCGCCCCCATGTTGTCGAGGATATAGTTGAGAAACTCGTTGGATTCCCGAAGGTCTCGCAAATTGATTGTCATATGGCGGCTCCTTTTGTCAAACTAAGCGGATCTTAGAAGTGGTTTCACAACCTCGGATCACCCCTGAGGGCAAGGCGCAGGCCGATTCGAAAGCGCAGCATACACGGCAGTATGTGAGCATTTCAAGAGGCCTGCAACACCGCCATCGGGGGTCAGACGGGGTTATGGAACCATTTCTAACGAAGAATCAAGGTGGCCGCCTTGATTTGAGTCAAAACATCCTTGCCGTCCATCTCATCACACATAGTACGGCGCACGAAATGCGATTAGCCCGGACAATTAGAGGATATCCTCAACCCTTCAATGCCTATATTGCACTGCTTATCGTCTCTATTGCTTTTCAAACTTTATCGCGATCCCATTGACATCGGTGCAGGTATAGGCAAAAATATTGTAAATCGGTACGAACCCATACAAACTGTTGGATACGGTGACATTGATCAAGGCGTCTCCGCCCACGTTTGAAAGCGCATTATCCACGGCAGTAGATAAAGTTGCATTTCCCCATGGTGCCACCCCTAACAGGAAGAAACGGCAGGCCCCGCCCTGCACTGACCCCAGCTCTTTATAGGGTTGAGCATTTTTCAACATGGCCCCAGGATCCCCCGTGCTTTTCGTGACTATGCCGAGTGTCCCCACGGACGTACACCCGGTCAACAATGAAGCCGCCAGCAACAATATGAGTATCCCCTTCATTTTCTCCTCCTTTGATTTTGTCATGGATTGACTCCTTTTCCATCAGACTGCGAAAGACGCCCAACCTTGATATTATCAGGCCCCAAAATAGTCATGCTTCTTTGCCAATATCTTTCCTCTTACCACCGAGTCGAGTATTCTTCGAGCATAGCACTTGATTCCGGAATCTTTCAAGAGGGCTCTCACGCGGACGAGAAATATCTTTTTGACCGGATCGTCACGGCATATCCTCCGGCGGTTGATCTGTCGTGCGATCAAATGGCGAACAGGCTTAATCCCTACCTTTTCTGCATTCAAATTACTTACTCAAAGCTTCTCTCTACAGGCCTGGGAAATTAACAATGTAATAGATCAGGCAGAGGACGATCCGTAGTTTATTACCGACAAATTGACTGTTGACTTAAATATTTGAATTGATTTAAGTAAGATATACCCTGCCCCTTAAAATATTCAACTTGAAAACTGAGAAAACGTGTTGGCCATGAAGCAACTGAACCAAACCCGAACCAAAATCCGGAAAAAGCATCCTTCGATCCACAGAAAGAACCTGGCGCGACGGGCCGATCTGCTGCGTTGGGTTCGCGGGTTCTTTTCCGATGCCGGCTATCTCGAGATTGAAACACCCGTTCGCATACCCGTGCCTCTGCCCGAGGCCCACATCGAGGTCATCGCTGCGGACGGTTGGGCGTTGCAGCCTTCACCGGAAATCTGCATGAAGCGGCTGCTGGCGGCAGGCCATGAGAAGATTTTTCAGATCTGCAAATGCTTTCGAAAAGCGGAACGCGGTCGGCGGCACCTGCCGGAGATGACGATGCTCGAGTGGTATGCCGCCGGGGAGACTTACCTCGACCTGATGACGAGCTGCGAAGAACTGGTGCTGCACATCGCACAGGGACTGGGAGATGGCCGAAGCATAATGTACCAGGGCTGGCCGATCGACCTTGCGCCGCCCTGGGAAAGGCTCACCGTGGCCGACGCGTTCACGCGTTATGGGTCACTCTCCGTTACGGAAGCGCTCGCCCGGGGCCGCTTCGATGCGGTCATGGGCTTGGAGATCGAGCCGCGGCTCGGGCTGGAACGGCCCGTGTTCCTGTATGACTACCCGGCCGAGCACGGGTCCCTGGCTCGCCTCAAACCGGGGGATCCCTCCGTGGCCGAACGTTTCGAGCTTTACATCGGGGGTCTCGAGCTGTGCAACGGCTTCAGCGAGCTGAACGACGCCTCCGAGCAGCGGCGGCGCTTTGCCGCCGAGCAGGCACTCATGCAGGCGCGCGGCGCACCGGTTCTTCCCCTGCCGGAAAAATTCCTAGCCGCCTTGGCGCACATGCCCCCCTGTGCCGGCAACGCGCTCGGAATCGACCGGCTCGTGATGCTTTTCACCGATGCTGCCGCCATCGACGAAGTGGTGGCATTCACGCCGGAAGAGCTGTGACGACTTTGTAAGAAGTGGGTTGCGGCGTGCTGCGCCGTCCTACTGTGGAACGAAATCCCTCCTGCCCCCTTTTCCAAAGGGGGAGAGTCTCCGGCGTCCTCCTACTCCCCCTTTAGCAAAGGGGGGCGGGAGATTTTTAAAGCGACTTCCTTGGAAGGCCAATCTCTGTGCGTTGTGCTTCATCTCGCTGGCGCTACGGCGTTCGTTTACTAAGGGTCGCATTTGTACTGACTCGAACACCCCCTCACCATGCCCTCTCCCCCAGGATGGGGGGAGAGGATTAAGGAGAGGGGGCCGCTCTCAGTCGATACTATTTCGCGACGATTAAATGGACTCGTAAAAAGCAGGTTATGGCGCAGTGCGCCATAACCTGCTTTTTATGAAGCCGTCCGTATTTACTTGTGCATTAGAATGTGGTAGCAGAACAGAGGGTTTCGCCGTAACGGAGATGACCCTTAACAGCCGAGGGACTGATCATGGAATTCTTCAAGATTCGCTTCGGAAACGACCTTGACGAAATCACCTACCGGTTCGAAAAAACGGTCGAGGATATGCTCGGGTCCCGGGGGCCTTCCTTTATGCTGTCCGAGCGCGCCTGGCGGCCGGCGATGGACATGTACGAAACGTCGGACGCCATCGTGATCCTGGCCGAAATCGGCGGCGTGCAGAGAGCGGATCTCGAAGTCGAGATCAGCAGCAAGGCCGTACGGATCCAGGGCCAGCGGCTGGCACCGGCGTGCGGCCCGGACCTCACTTACCGTCTGGCCGAGATCCAGTATGGCCGTTTCGAACGCATCCTGTTCTTGCCGAGCCCGATCGACACGGAGCAGGTCACGGCGTCCTCCAAGAATGGGTTCCTGGAGATCCGCCTGGCCAAGCGGCCCGTCGGCCAATCCTTCAAGGTGCCGATTTCGAACGAGTAGAAACCGACAGCGCCACGGGAGCTTCCACCGGAGGTTCGCGCCTGCCCGGCCGCATCTGCCAAGACCGGCGCGGCCCTGGAAATGCTCGAATCCCCATCCGGGAGCAACGAAAATTTGGAGGTAAGGATGACGGACGAAAAACCGCCTGAGCAATCGACCGCGACCCCGATACCCGAAACCCTGCCCATCCTGCCGATAACCGACAGCGTGCTCTTCCCCAAGATGGTGTTTCCGCTGCTCGTCATGGCACCGGACTCCGTGCAGCTCGTCGACGAGACCATGTCGCGGGACCGGATCGTGGGCATGGTGTTCGTCAAGCCGGATGAGACATCCGACAGTTCGCCGAAACCGGGCAACTACGCGGCGGTCGGCACCAGCGCCATGATCCTCAAAATGGCCAAGACGCCCGACAATCGCACGCAGCTGCTGGTGCAGGGCCTGGGGCGTTTCCGCATCAAGCAGCTCTCGCAGGCCGAGGGCAAGCCGTTCTGGCAGGCCGCGGTCGATCACCTGACCGAAGACGCCTCGCGCGACACGGAAACCGAGGCCCTCATGGCCAACATCGTGAACCTGTTCGCGCGGATCGTCCAGCATTCCCCGACCCTGCCGCCCGAGGTCGTCTACATGGCCCAGTCCATCAAGGAGCCGGGCACTCTGGCGGACATGATCGCCTCCTCGCTCAACGCCACGGCGGAGGAAAAGCAGAAGGTGCTGGAGATCCTCCCGGTCGGCGAGCGCCTGAAGGAGGTCACCCGCATCGTCAACAAACAGCTCGAGATCCTCGATCTGGGCAAGAAAATCCAGGACCAGGTCAAGGGGGACATGGACAAGAAACAGCGCGAGTACTACCTGCGCGAGCAGCTCAAGGCCATCAAGACCGAGCTCGGGGACAAGGACGAGGGCACGGTCGAGGTTGAGGAGTACCGCACCAAGATCAAGGAGAAGGGCCTGCCGCCCGAGGCCGCCCGCGAGGCCGAGCGCGAGTTGGAGCGGCTGACGCGCATGCACCCCTCCTCGGCGGAGTACACGGTGGCGACCACCTTCCTCGACTGGCTGACGGCCCTGCCCTGGCACCAGAACACCGCGGACAACCTGGACATCAAGAAAGCCCGCAAGGTGCTCGACGACGACCACTTCGGCCTCGAAAAGCCCAAGCGGCGCATCATCGAGTACCTGGCCGTGCGCAAGCTCAAGCCGGACTCCAAGGGCCCGATCCTGTGTTTTGTCGGCCCCCCGGGCACCGGCAAGACCTCCCTGGGCCAATCGATTGCCCGCGCCCTGGGGCGCAAGTTCTACCGCATGTCGCTCGGCGGGGTGCGCGACGAGGCCGAGATCCGCGGCCACCGGCGCACCTACGTCGGGGCCATGCCCGGGCGCGTCATCCAGGGCATCCGGCGCGCGGAGTCGAACAACCCGGTGTTCATGCTGGATGAAATCGACAAGCTGGGGGCCGATTTCCGCGGCGACCCCTCCTCGGCCCTGCTGGAGGTCTTGGACCCGGAGCAGAACAACTCCTTCCAGGACCACTATCTGGACGTGCCCTTCGACCTTTCGAAGGTGATGTTCATCGCCACGGCCAACATCCTGGACACCATCCCGCCGGCGTTGCGGGACCGCATGGAAGTGCTGCAGCTGCTCGGTTACACGCAGGACGAAAAGATCCACATCGCCGAACGACACCTGATCGCGCGGCAGCGCGAGGCCAACGGGCTGACCGCCAAGCAGATCACCTTCACCCGCGGCGCCCTGCGGCACATCATCTCGGGCTACACGCGGGAGGCGGGGCTGCGCAACCTGGAGCGGGAGATCGGCACTATCTGCCGCGGGGTGGCGAGCAAAATCGCCGGAGGGGAGGCCACCTCCGAAACCATCAAGATCCAGCACATCGGGAAGTACTTAGGGCCCGTGCGCTTCACGGCCGAGACCAAGGCGCGCACCTCCACCCCGGGGGTGGTGACCGGCCTGGCGTGGACCCAGTTCGGAGGCGACATCCTGTTCGTGGAAGCCACCGGTATGAAGGGCAAGGACCGCCTGATCCTGACCGGCCAGCTTGGCGACGTCATGAAGGAGTCCGCCCAGGCGGCCCTGAGCTTCATCCGCACGAACGCATCCAAGCTCGGGTTGTCCGACGATACCTTCGAGAACCAGGACATCCACATCCACATCCCGGCCGGCGCCATCCCCAAGGACGGGCCCTCGGCCGGCGTCACCATTCTCACGGCCATCGTCTCTTTTCTGACCAAGCGACGCGTCATCAAAGACCTCGCCATGACCGGCGAGATCACCCTGCGGGGCCAGGTGCTGCCAGTGGGCGGGGTCAAGGAAAAAGTGCTGGCCGCTCACCGCGCCGGCATCAAGACCATCATCATGTCGAAGGAAAACGAAAAGGACCTGGAGGACATCCCCAAAAAGGTCCGGAAGGAAATCCAGTTTCACTTCGTGGACCGCATGCTGGAGGTTCTGAAGCTGGCGCTCGAGAAGTAATTGGAGCCATCAAAGCAGCGCGGCATACACCGCAGGCCATGGCGACGCCAATACACGTGGCGATGAAACAGGCTGACGTTGGATGCAACCGTTTAGGCCTGCTCGATCAGGGCGCCACTTTGATCACATTGTTCTCGCTCCCGAAGCAGTTGGGGCACCTCAGCGTGTTGTGAGGGTCGTTGTACCACTCCCCGTCCACCCAGAACCGATATTCGTAGTTGCCGGGGAATATCATCACGATTTTCCGCCAGACCCCTTGTTTGTCCTTGCGCATCGGGTGCCGATTGGGGTCCCACTCGTTGAAATCCCCCATTAGAATGACCTGCTCGGCCTGGGGCATTTCTATTATGAATTCGATGCGGCGGCGCTTAGGATCTTTCTTTTTGGCTGTGCGGGCCATCTGACTTTCCTCCATTTTCTTCTGTTCGGACGCGAATTACATTCAAGATTCAAATATTATTGCCGATAATCACCATTTAACAGAGCCGAGCTGAAACCTGAACATGAAAATTTCTTTGAAAGTTGCGACCCGATGTTGTATAATTATTTGACAGAACACAAAAAAATGGTTTTTTGAGGCCCAAAATTTTTATTGACACGCACGATACTTTGTATTAGGCTTGCCACCGATACACCATATGCAGGGGGTTCTGACCCCTGTAATATGAAATACACAGCAAGAATGTCGGACCGGTTAACAAGGAGTTAACAACAACCTAAATTAGAAAAAGGGCAGCGCACACAGTCCTTGGACAGTTTCAGTATAGCTCCAAAATCTTCCAGCTTCAAGTAATTTGGTTGTTGACATCAACCCATCACCTAAAAACGAAAGGAGATTCTTAATTCCAATGAAAACGGATGCGGCAAGTTTTCGCAATCCTGCTAATTCAACGGTGCCAGGCTCAGCGAGTGAGTTGGCAGGAGAAAACGACGAGGAGCCTCCCAGTCCAGTTACTTGTTTGGAAAACGTAGTACTTCTACCTGAAATAACACCACGTCTAAGAAGTAAAGTTTCCGTCTTCCCTGCATCCCGGTCACGCCCCGCCACGAATTTAAAGGCGAACGCCTTCCGTCGCGCATTTTTCCCCGCCGTCACCGACAAGGAATGGAACGACTGGCAATGGCAGATCCGGCACAGGATCCGCCATCTCGAAACGCTTGATCGCATTCTGAAACTCTCCGACGAAGAACGCGCGGCGGTCGAAATGATTCAGTCCAGACTGCCGGTCGGCATCACGCCCTATTTCATGAGCCTGCTGTCCAAGGAGGATTCAAACGACCCTCTGCGCCGGACAGTGGTACCCACGACGGCCGAATTCGTCACCACCCCCGAGGAGGCCGAAGACCCGCTGAGTGAAGATTCCATGAGCCCGGTGCCGGGCTTGGTCCACCGCTATCCCGATCGCGTGCTGCTGCTCGTGCTGGATTTCTGCTCCACCTACTGCCGATACTGCACGCGTTCCCGCGTGGTCGGCCACGGCGCCATCTACCCCAGTCGTTCGCGCCTGGAACGGGCGATCGAGTACATCCGGTCGACCCCCACTGTGCGCGATGTTCTGATCTCCGGCGGCGACCCGCTGACACTGAACGACGAGCGCCTGAACTGGCTGCTATCAAAACTGCGCGAGATTCCTCACGTGGAAATTCTGCGCATCGGCACCAAAATCCCGGCCGTGCTGCCCCAGCGCATCACGCCCAACCTGGTCCGCATGCTGCGCCGCCACCACCCGCTGTGGATGAGCCTGCACTTCACGCACCCGGCCGAGTGCACGCCGGAAGCCTATCGGGCCTGCGACCGGCTGGCGAACGCCGGCATCCCCCTGGGCTCGCAGACCGTGCTGCTCAAGGGCATCAACGACAACGTCGAGACCATGAAGGCGCTCTGCCATCATCTGCTGCGGATGCGCGTGCGACCGTATTACATCTACCAGTGCGACCCGATCACCGGATCGAGCCACTTCCGCACCCCGGTCGAAAAGGGTCTGGAGATCATCCGCGGCCTGCGCGGCCACACCACGGGCTATGCGGTGCCGACTTACGTCATCGACGCCCCCGGCGGCGGCGGCAAGATCCCGCTCATGCCGAACTACGTCGAGGGTCGAGAGGGCGACGACCTGCTGCTGCGCAACTATTGCGACCGGCAATACCGCTACCCGGATGTGATGGGGGCGTGACACGGAGAACGCCCCATGCACATCGGCCTGACGTACGACCTGCGGTCCGAGTACCTCGCGCGCGGGTACTCGGAAGACGAGACCGCCGAGTTTGACAGCGAAGAAACGATAAATGCCATCGACGCTACGCTGCAACGCCTCGGCCACGCAACCGACCGGGTCGGCAACGCGCAGCAATTGGTGGAACGCCTCGCGGCCGGACGGAGCTGGGATCTGGTCTTCAACATCGCCGAGGGGATGATCGGGATCGGGCGTGAGGCGCAGATCCCGGCACTCCTCGATGCCTACGGGATCCCCTACACCTTCTCGGACCCGCTGGTCTTGAGCCTGACCCTGCACAAGGGCATGACCAAACGGGTCATCCGCGACGCCGGGGTGCCGACCTGCGACTTCGCCGTGGTCGAGCACCCGGACGACATCGCGCCCATCCGCTTCGCTCCGCCCTATTTCGTCAAACCCGTGGCCGAGGGCACGGGCAAAGGCGTCTCACCGAAATCCATCGTCCGCCGTCGCAAGGACCTGCCGGAAGCCTGCCGGCTGCTGCTCGATACCTACCGCCAGCCGGTGCTGGTGGAACGATTCCTGCCCGGGCGGGAGTTCACGACCGCCGTGATCGGAACCGGCCGCCAGGCGGAAGTGCTGGGCACCATGGAGGTTCTGCTGCTGGCTGCCGCCGAACCGCAGGTCTATTCCTACCACAACAAGGAAAACTTTGAAGCACTGGTGCGCTACCGGCTCGTGCAGCCGGCCGACGACCCGCTGGTGGCCGACATCGAGGGGATCGCCCTGCGCGCCTGGCGGGTACTCGGCTGCCGCGACGCGGGCCGCCTCGACCTGCGCTGCGACAAACGCGGCCGGCCGCAGTTCATCGAGGTAAACCCCCTGGCCGGGCTGCACCCCGAGCACTCCGATCTGCCCATCATCTGCGGCCTCGTGGGGGTCTCCTTCGAGCGCCTGATCACGCGGATTCTCGCCTCGGCCGAGCAGCGGGTCCTGCCGCTCAAGACGCGGCCCGGCCCATGCGCGTAACCATCGTTCACAACGCGGTTGCCGACGACGACGCTCCGGATGAACGCGACGTCCTGGTCCAGGCCGAAGCGGTCCAGGCCGCACTCAGCGCGCTCGGCCACGAACCCGGGACACTCCCCTGCACCTTGGACCTTTCCG
The DNA here is from genome assembly GCA_035467535.1 of Desulfobacterales bacterium. Lineage (GTDB taxonomy): Bacteria > Desulfobacterota > Desulfobacteria > Desulfobacterales > SpSt-501 > SpSt-501. Next base: position 30,958 of record DATITS010000204.1, on the reverse strand, counting down.
AGGTCAAACGCCGCCTCACGGACCTGCGGCCGGATCTCGTCTTCAACATCGTGGAATCCCTGGACGGCAAGGGCCGCCTGATCCATGTGATCCCGTTCCTGCTGGACGCGCTCAACGTGCCGTACACCGGTGCGGGCGCGGAGGCCATGTGTCTGACCTCGCACAAGGTCCTCGCCAAACAACACCTGGCGGCAGCCCACCTGCCGACACCGCCCTGGATCGGCCCCTACCCGGACGATGTCCCGAACCTGCCATCTGCAACAATGGACCCGGCCGTGCCGCCGGATGGAAAGTGGATCGTCAAATCGGTGTGGGAGCACGCATCGATCGGGCTGGACGAGAAGACCCCTCTTCTCTGCGACCACGCGGACCATGCGGCAACGCTGTTGCAGGAGCGCGCGCCCCGCCTGGGCGGGGCCTGTTTCGCGGAGCACTACATCGACGGCCGCGAGTTCAATCTCGCGCTACTCGCAGCACCGGGAGGAGCGCAGGTGCTGCCCCCGGCGGAAATCCTCTTCGAGGGCTATGCCGACCACGCGCTTAAGATTGTCGGCTACCGGGCCAAGTGGGATTCGGACTCCTACGAGTTCCACCACACCCCGCGCCGGTTCGATTTTCCGCCGGAGGATGCGGGGCTGCTCGCGCGGCTGCGAGAGCTATCCCTGCAGTGCTGGAAACTGTTCGGGCTGAACGGGTACGCCCGGGTGGATTTCCGGATCGATGCGGCCGGTCGGCCCTGGGTCCTTGAAGTCAACGCCAACCCCTGCCTCTCGCCGGATGCCGGATTCGCCGCCGCCCTGGATGCCAGCGGCATTCCCTACGCCGCCGCTATCGACCGCATTCTATCGGACGCTCAAAGACGGGTCTCTTGAAAAGCGGCTCCATTGGAAACGCGAAACGCTTTCAAAGCGTCGGATCACGCCCGAGGGCAAGGCGTCCCGCGCTTTGAAAGCGGAGCGTGCGATACGCACGAGCACCTCAAACCGCAGAACAACGCAGCTGTCGGGCGTTAGATGGGTTTCAGAGGATATAAGAAACGGCTCTAAAAGCCCAGATCACGCCCGAGAGCAAGGCGTCCTGCGGTTTGAATGCGGAGCGTACACGTTCGTACGCGAGCATTTCAAGCCGCGGGACAACGCAGCTGTCGAGCGTTAGATGGGTTTTTAGAGCCGTTTCTACCAGTGGGGCTGATTGCCGATGCCCTTGCCCATCACCTCAACCGTCTCGGCCACCACCACAAACGCTTCGGGGTCCAGCTGCCGGATCATCTCCTTGAACCGGGAGAGTTCCTGGAAGGTAATGACCGCATAGAGGATCCGCAGTTTCTTCCCGGTGAAGCCTCCTTCGCCGTCGACGATGGTCACACCGCGATGCATGTTCTCCATGATCTCGCGCGCGATCGCCTGCCACTGGACCGAAACCACCATCACGGACTTGCGCTGGTTGAGCCCGGTGACCACCAGCTCGACGAGTTGGGAGGTGACAAACAGGTAGCAGAGCGTGTACAGAACATTTTCGAGGTTGAACCGGAACAGGGCGGCCAGCATCAGGACGGCATTGAAGCCCATGACGGTGGTGCCGATCCGGATGGAAAACCGCTTGAGCAGAATGACGGAGAGAATGTCCAGCCCTCCGCCCGAACCGACGGACTTCAGGATGATTCCGCTGCCGATGCCCGAGATGATCCCGGCCGTCAACGCATTCAGCAGCGGGTCGTGGATGGGCAACACCGGGACGGGGATGAAGAGGGCCAGCGAGAAAATCGTCATCCCCGCCAGGCTGAAAAAGAAAAAACGCCGGCCGACGAATAGCCAGCCCACCACGAAGAGCGGGATGTTCAGGAGAAAATTGGCAACCCCCACCGGTACGAACGGGAACAGATAGTAGATGAACAGGCTCAGGCCGCTCACACCGCCCGAGAGAAACTGGTTCGGGATCAGTATTCCATTGAGGGCAACGGCACAGAGGATGCTGCCGGTGGTGATCATGCAAAGGTTCCACACAATGTTCAGAAAGGCTCGATGCGTCATGCTTCCCTTATCCCAGTTGCCGCGCCACCAATGAATAACGGCAACGCCTGCGTTCGCGGAGAGACCCGAGCCGGGTCCGGCCGCAATCGCACCCATTGCCGCAGAAAATTATCGCCTCGATAACACCGTCCACGTCCGAAACGGAAGTCTCGCGCGAATCGTCTGCGTCGCGGTCCGGCGCCCGTCGATCGTTGCGCCCGCTGGAGATGGGGCATCACACCGGCATGTGATACCGGATGCCGACGCCGTAGGGGCGCGGTTGTTGATCGGGCAGTTCCCGGCACCACTTGACCTCTCCGAGGGCCGTGGAGCGCATGAAATCACGAATGGCCGGGTCCTCGACACACGCCCGGCAGTACTGAAGCCGGATGAAAAGGGTGGCCCCGGGAATGATCCGCTGCTCGCATTCGAAATACCCGCCGCTCGGGCTGACGTTCAGAAGGTGCGCGCTGTAGAAATCCGCCTTGTTGAAGTAGGCCCAATCGATGGCGGCGTCGCAACCTTGGCGATCTTCGCTCCGTTTTTCCGTTTCCGATCCCATCGCATTTGCCTCCGGCAGAGGTAAAGGGACGCACGTGGCACAGCGCCGCGACAACGGCCGCACCCCCCCCTTCCGAACCAGGCCGGGGACTGTCCCTGAAAAACGGGCGACCGACTGAGCCGTGCATGAACCGTCAGCGGGTGGCATTGACGTGATGGCGAAAGCTCCCAGACGGTGCGTCCCGGCCAAGCCGCCAACCAAGCCGAAAAATACAAAAACCGGATGAGAAGAAGCTGGGCAGAACCGGAATCAAAACATCGGGCCAAATTATACGCGATACGCCCCATGCTGTCAATCCAGGCCTGCGTGACGAATTGCCGACAAGGCCTCCCGCGCGCCGTCCACGGCAAGAAATTTAGCCATACCTGTTGACAGCAGGGCGTTTGACATGTATCAAAGCGGGCCGGTTGTAAAAAAGTCTTGAAAAATTTTTCGTGTTCAGGAATAAAGGAACCTCGGGTCGAGACGTTGATGGTAGGCGATCGACCCGGTCGAGGATTCTGCAAGTATGATCCGATGGGACATGACGCCATGAAAGAGAAAGAGCTTAAATATTTCAAGGAGCTCCTCACCCGCTGGCTGGACGAACTGACACGCCACGCCGACCGCACGATGACCGGCTTGAGGGAAGTCGACGAAAACCTTCCGGACCCGCTGGACCGGGCCGTTTTCGACTCCGATCGCAATTTCACCCTGCGGATTCGCGACCGCGAAAGCATGCTGATCAAGAAAATCCGCAAATCGCTGGAAGACATCAAAGAGGGAGTGTACGGCATCTGCGAGTCCTGCGGGGAAGACATTTCCGTCGAACGTCTGAAGGCACGGCCCGTCACCCACCACTGCATCCGCTGCAAAACCCAGATGGAAGCCATGGAAAAACAGACCGGGACCTGACGGGCGCAGCGCAGATCCGGAACCGCCCTGAACCATCATCGCGCGCAACCGCCGGACGCCGAGCGGGCCGTGCGTCATCGTAAGCATCCATGGAGTGTTTTATGCCATCCGCCAAACGCAGTGCTTCGAAAAAATCGGCCGCGAAACCCTCCCGGGCGATCACCAACGAAGAGCCCGAAGCCGTAATTGACCACGACAAGAGCAAAGTGGAATGCGTGTGTCCGAAATGCGGTAAAAAGCACATCATGAACTTTCATTGGATCGGCCGGGGCACGCCCCGAAAATATTGCCAAAGCTGCCGCGACAGCATATAGGAGCGAGTCCCGATCGGGAAACACGACACCCATATGGTTTTCATCCGGTATTCACCCTGAAACAGTAAGCGAAGAAAGGAGACATCCATGAACAAGGCAGATCTGATCAACGAAGTGGCGAATGTCGTCAGCACCAAAAAGGAAGCGCAGGCCGCAGTGGATTGCGTTTTAGAGTCCATCAGCCAAGCGCTGAAAAAGGATGATGTGGTCACCCTGGTGGGCTTCGGGACCTTCAAGGTGGTCAAACGCAAAGCGCGCATCGGCCGCAACCCGCAGACCGGCGCGGAAATCAAAATCAGCGCCTCCAAAGCCCCCAAGTTCGTGGCAGGCAAAGCCCTCAAGGACGCCGTCAACTAAAAACGATTTTCCCCCCATCTCCCATCTGACAGCCGAAGGTCCGATCACCGGGCAAGGACCTTCGGCCGCAATTCGGGAGCTGTAAAACCCAAATTGAGCGATTCTGCCTATTTATATCAAGGCCTGATGGGGTCTGCCTCCGCATGGGCCGCCCGGGCGGCGGAAAATGTCGCTTGCGCGGTTCAGGCGGGTGCAGTCGTGCTTTCGGGGGCTGCGGAGGGGTCCATCCTGCGCACGAGATACTCGACGATCCGGTTGCCCTCCCGCTCCTTGACGACCACGGTGAACGCACCGGTGGCGATCTGCTCCCCCTCCCGGGGGATCCGGCCGATCAGATTCAGGATGTAGCCGGAAAAGGTGTCGTATTCCCCGGTGTCTGGAATTTTCATCAATAACGCGTCATTGACCTCTTCGATCTCCGCCTTTCCCATCACCCGCCACTCATTGGCGCTCACCCGGGCGATCGGCGGCTCAAACATGTCGGTTTCGTCGATGATTTCGCCGACGATCTCCTCGAGGGCGTCCTCCAGCGTTATCAGGCCCGACACCCCGCCGTGCTCATCCACCACGATGGCCATGTGCTGCTTGCGTTTTTTGAACCCCTTGAGCAGGTTGTTCAGCTTCTTGTGCTCCGGCACGAAATAGGGCTCGCGCATGATCTTGCGGACATCCGCAGGCGACCCGCCGGCCGACGAGTGCCGCAGCAGGTCCTTGATGTTCAAAATGCCGATGATGTGATCGATGTCACCGTCGATAACCGGAATCCGGGTGAAACCGGACTTGAAAATCTCAGGCGGTTCGAGGGGTTCGTTGGCATCGACGACGAACATGTCCGCCCGGGGTGTCATGATCTCGGATGCGCTCGTGTCGTCGAGCTCAAAAATGTTGTGAATCAGCTCTTTTTCTTCCTCTTTGATCTGGCCTGCCTCCTCGCCGGCTTCCACGATGGAGAGCAGTTCTGCCTCCGTGAGCTTCGGTTTGCGCTGGATCCGGGCCATCATGTTGGGAATAAGGTTCAGTGCCAGCACGACAGGGTAAAGTAGTTTGGAGAGCCAGTCGATCGGGACGATGACGATCCGGGCGATGAGGGTGGCGTTGCGGAAAGCGACCGACTTGGGAAAAACTTCGCCGAAAATGAGAATCACGAACGTCGCGGCACCGATGGCGATCGCCAGCGCGTGCTCGGGCACCATGTCCAAGCTGACGGCCGTGGCCAGGGAAGCGGCCGACATATTCACAAGAGTATTCCCGATCAGAATGGTGTTCAGAAACCGATCCGGGTCGTTCTTCATCCGCTCAATGAGCGTGGGAATCCGGCCCGTCTGCGCACCGAAGTGAAAAGCCTTGTCCATGCTGATCGAAAACAGGGCGGTTTCGGCCGCGGAAAAAAACGCCGAAAGCACCACCAGGACTAGCAGAATCATGATCTGATCGAACAGCATCGTCATCCCCGCAGCATCGCCGCCAAGTAACAACTCAGACACCGGAGTTCAGGGTTCAGGTAATCAACGAGGGGTGGCGCCAAAATTCCGGCCATCCTCCCGCATGGAGGTTTGGGGCCGGCGGCGATCAGGCCCCGGCATCTGCTTCTTTCCTGAACCCCGAACCCTTGAACCTTCGCCACCTGAGCAGTTTCGCCGCCACTCACTGCACAGGCCGCTGCCTTTCCTCACCGCAGCACCGCCGGTTCAAGGCGAACCACCCGCCGCCGGGGCGCCCCGGATCGGGCAAGTGGCCTCACCGTCAGGAGAGAGACGACCTCCACCGCTGGCGCTTGACGCTGTAGCCGGTCAAAAACCCGGCAAAAAGAACGGCGGCCCCGGCGAGAAACCAATACAGGTAGGTCGTTCGGTAGACATCGTCAGGCTGGGTTTCAAGCGCGGCAAGCTGCTTGTTTTTTTGCTCCAGCTCGGCGGCGAGCGTTTCGGTTTTCGTTTTCAAGCTAACGAGGTCAGAAGCCTCTTGCTTGAAGGTTTCATATTCGCTGCGCAGGCTGCCGATCTGATTCTGGCCTCCGGAGACCGCAGCGGCAAGCTTCTCGTTTTCGGACTTCAGCCGGCTGTTTTCCTCCGCCAGGCCCACCGCCTGCGCGGTCAACGCCTTGATCTTGTCCTGCAGCTGTAAGTATTGGAAGCGGCCGGGAGGCACCGTTGTCAGGTAGCGTGAAAGCACATATCCCTCGGCGCCGTTGGCAAGGCGCACCAGCGACCACTCCTCCCCCGACTTGATCAGGTCCACCTGCTGCCCACTTTCGGTCACGGCGATCAATTTGTGTTCGTTTCCCGGCCCGGAACGTACAGCGAGTTTGATCACGTCGGAGACGTACACGGTCTCAGCCCAGGCAATCACCGCAACCGCCAGCAGGCACGTTCCGATAGCCAGCATCCATCCGATCTTTCGCTTCATGGCCAAGCCCCCTTGATGCGCTGTGCCGCTCCCCGTCACTCCGAATACAATTTGACGAAACCGCCTTCCTAGTTTATGTTATAACTATACCAGTTTTTTGGAATAATCCAGAACGAACATACCTTTTCAAACAGGGACGGCGGCCTTGCGGCACGATGAACGGATCGGACGCATTCCGCGCCCGGACAGATCCTGATTCATGATCGCTTACGATTTGCAATGTGGAAACGGGCATGCCTTCGAAGGCTGGTTCGAGGACAGCAAGGCATTCCTCGGCCAGAAAAAAAAGGGGCTGATCTCCTGCCCGATCTGCAACGACACCCAGATCCTGCGGCTGCCCTCCACGTTCGCCATCAAGAACACCCCGGCCGTCAAACCGAAAGAGACCGGCCTCCGTGAAGAAGCGATGTGGGCGCAACTCGGAAAACAGCTCGGCGAATTTGTCGATAAAAATTTCGACAATGTGGGCTGCAACTTCTCCAAGGAGGCCTTGAAGATCCACTACGGCGCCTCGGAGCCCCGCAACATCCGCGGCGTCAGCACCCAGGCCGAGGAGAAGATCCTCCAGCAGGAGGGGGTCCAGTTTTTCAAAATCCCCGTGCCCGCGCCCCCCGAGACCGACTCCTGACCGCCGGCATCCCCCGATCACCAACCGTCCCGCCCGGATCAGGGCGCCTTCAGGCCGGTCGGCGCCGCGCCGCCGCACTGCGTAATCCATAGGGCGGCCTCCCGCAAATCATCCGCGACGAACTCCGGGCTCCGGTTGCGGCCGGAAAGCGTGCGCTCGGCCTCGCCGCCGTTGCCGGTCCTGACCAGGACGGCTCGCGGCACGCCCGCGTTCCGGGCGCATTCGATGTCTTTCACGCTGTCGCCGACCATCGCGGCGGTGGCAAAGTCGATCCGGTGCCGGCTCCGGGCCGTCGCGAGCATACCAGGACGGGGTTTGCGGCATGGGCATTCCTCGGTCGGCAAGTGGGGGCAGACCAGAATGTCGCGGATGAAGCCGCCGTGCGCCTCCACCGCCGCGCACATGCGGCGATGGATCTCGGCGAGGGCCTCCGGGGAGAAAAGCCCGCGGTGCAGGCCGGATTGGTTGGTGACGACGATGGGGCTGAAACCGCAAACGGCCAAGTGGCGCAGCGCATCCAGACTTCCGGGCAGGAATTCGAATTCCTCCACGCACTTGATGTAGTCCGGGGAGTCCCGGTTGATCACGCCGTCGCGGTCTAAAAAAACCACCCGTTGCAACATGGCGCTGATCACCCGCTCCTACTCGGCCACCGCGAAGGCGTCCGGGAACCCGTTGCGCATGAGCTGTTCTTCATAGGCCGATGCCTCCTCCAGCGATAGGCATTTGCCCACCCGAACCCTGTAAAACACCCGGTCGCCGCGATCGAAGGTGACGATGTGGGCGTTGCCGAAGCGCGGGTTCAGCTCGGCCCTCAGCCGCTCCGCGTTCTCCCGGCTGGCGAAGGCACCGACCTGGAAGGTGAAGTTGCCCGAGTAGAGGTCCACCGGGCTGCCGGGCGCGGCACCCACGGCCACGACTTCCACCGGTGCGGTGCCCGGCCCCACCACGCCCAGATGCCGGGCGGCCTCGTACGACAGGTCGATGATGCGCTCGCGCTCGCGCACAAAGGGGCCGCGGTCGTTGATGCGGACCTCAACGGTACGGTTATTCTCCAACTGCCGCACCCGCACGAGGGTGCCGATGGGCAGCGTCCGGTGGGCCGCGGTCATGGCGTGCATGTCGTATATCTCGCCGCTGGAGGCCCTCTTGCCGTGGAAATCCGGGCCGTACCAGGATGCGAGCCCCTGCTGGCGAAACCCGTTTGCGTCCGGGATGGGCTGGTACCACTTACCCAGGGCCTTGTAAGGCCGCGGCTGGCCGGGTATGCTTTCCGGCGGGGCCTCTGTCCGGGGCGACGGCAGGGACGTGGATGCCGGCGACGACGGGTGAGGACGCGCCGCACATCCCTGCAGGACTGCGAGCAGTATCGCCACGGCGGCCCCCCCCGCCAGGAGGCGGCATCTATTTTTCAGCTGGGCGGTGGTCGTCACCATTCCCATCCCATTGTTGATGGCTTCGTCAAAAGCCATCGGTTATATTGACGTTTTGAGAGTCCATCATGGTTGGCACGTCCCGGGAACCGCGGCTCTCGAATTGATTCCCAAAACGAAGCGTGATGTTGTCCGATCCCGCTTCTCGGCCAAGAACGCGTGTGCAAAGCGTTCCGACTGTGGTCTAGTAGTAAAAATAGCATTTTGCCGTTTCTTTGTAAACCCGCTGGCGTGCTGTGCAAACCTTTTGCCCTTGCCTTGAAAATGTCCTATGATGAAACACAGAATCGAAGCAGCGGTCTTCATAGATACCATCACGAATGCCGCCAAAGCGCCCCCCACCCGGACCTTCTCCCGCAGGGCAAGGGTTGGGAGAGAACAGCCTTCTTGACCTTCCTTCGCTTGCGCCATGACTGAAAGGAGCTTCAGCATCCCGGATCGACCCTTCACCCGGACAGCGGTGGCCTGCCAGTATTTCCTGTATTTCGGGGTAATGGGGATTTATCTGCCCTACTTCAACCTCTATTGTTACCACCTGGGTTTTTCGGGCTTTGACATCGGCGTGCTGTCGGCGCTGCGCTCGGTGGCCATGGTGGTGTTCCCGATGGCATGGGGGGCGCTGGCCGACCGCACCAGGGGCCGGCGCCCGATTTACATCCTGTGCAACATTGCCAGCGCTGCGATCTGGACCCTGTTCCTGACGACCGACGCATTCGGGCCCATGGCGGTGATCATTTTTTTGTACGGGATTTTTTACGCGCCGATCATATCGTTTCTCGAAGCCATTTCGATGGAAACCCTGGGCCGCGAGCGGCAGTCCTATGGAAGAATCCGCCTGTGGGGCTCCATCGGCTTCATCACCCTGGTGCTCGCCTTCGGTGCGTTGATCGGTGTTTTCTCGGAGCGGGTGATCATCATCGCCATCGGGGTCGGATCGATCCTGCTGGCCATGATCTCCGTCTCGGTTCCGCGGGACCGGCCGAGTGGAGCACCGTTGTCCGTTCACGGCGCCAAGATGCTGCTGCGGCGTCGGCCGGCGGTGTTCCTCGCCTGCGCCTTTCTGATGCTCGTCAGCCACGGCGCCTACTACGGTTTCTTTTCGATCCACCTGTCAACCCTCGGCTACACCGGCACCTTCATCGGCGTCGCCTGGGCCCTGGCGTCCGCCGCCGAAATCTTCGCCATGCTCTACTCGGAGGCCATCTTCAAACGCTTCGCTCTGGAGCGTGTCCTGCTGGTCTCCTTTGCGGCCGCCGTATTGCGGTGGTGGGTTCTGGGAGCTTCGGCCTCGGCGGCAATCATCCTGTTGTCACAGCTGTTGCATGCCATGACGTACGGCACGTTTCACATGGCGAGCATCCTGTACATAGACCGGCTCGCGCCCGCAGGCGCCAAGAACCTGGGTCAGGCGCTGAACAACGCCCTGACTTACGGCCTCGGCCTGATGACGGGCTTTTTCATCAACGGGTATTTGTACGGTGTGACCGGCTCCTCCGGGCTGTTCCGGGTGAGCAGCCTGATTGCCTTGGCGGGCGGGCTTGGGTTTGCGGCGTTTCAGGTCCGGGGGCGGCCGTCCGACGAAGGGCGAGGGCTTAACGGGCGGGAGCGGAACTCCAGAAACGGTGGCTGAACAGACCGGCGGCGGGCGTAAGACCGAAAATGGCATCCGCGGCGATGAGCATGCCAGCGTTGGTCCATGCGATACGCTCCACAGGCCAGACGGTCATGTCCGGAAAAGTGAAGCCGGCCCAGAAGGATCCGTCCTCGAAGCGCCGGTCGCTGATCCAGCTGAAAACGACCCGGGCCTGATCCAGGCGGCCCATGCCGGCTAGCGTCAGCACCAACTCCGAGGTTTCGGCGATGGCAATCCAGGGCTGATCCGACACGCAACGCACCCCCAGACCCTCCACCACGAATTTTTTCCAGCCACGCTCGATCCGTCGCTGCGCATCCACGCCGGTCACCGCACCCGCGAGCACGGGGTAGAACCAGTCCATCGAAAACCGCGACTTGGTCATGTTGAACAGGTGCGGCTTGGTGCGGATGGCGTCCCCGAGCCTGCCAAGCGCCGCCTGCCATTCGGGCCGCTGCCGACCGAGAATGTCGGCGAGGGCCAGCGCACATTTGATGCTCATGTAAATCGAGCTCGATCCGGTGAGCAGCGCCATGCGGTCGACCTCCCCCGCGGGGCTGATGGCCCAGTGGATTTCACCCTGGGGCGCTTGCAGGCCCAGCGCGAAATCGACGGCGGCCGCAACGGTCGGCCACAGTGCAGCGAGAAAGGCGGCGTCACGCGTCACGAGGTAGTGGTGATAGACCCCGACGGCGACGTAGGCGCTCAGGTTGGCGTCGCGCGTGCGGTCCGATGGACAGCCCTGCACGTAGGCGCTGTACCAACTGCCGTCCTCCAACTGGATGCCGGCCAGCCATTCAAAGGCCCGCCGGGCCGCACGCAGGCAGCCGCCGACGGCCAGCCCCATGGCGCATTCCACGTGGTCCCACGGGTCGGTCTTCTGGCCGTCGACCCAGGGAATTTCTCCACTGGCTCGCTGGACCCGGGCAATCGCCGCCGTGGCTGCTTCGATGTCGATGCAACGTCCCGGCGCCGGCCGGCTGGTGTGGATATCGCGTTCCATGCTCCGCCCATCTGTCGGTGAAATGCGCGCACCATACCGAGGAATGATTCAAGAAGCAAGGGCTCGGGACCCGCAGCGGCTTGACATTGCCGCCGAGCTCGTTTAAGAGATTGACTATCGCCCCGTCTCCGGCGAACCCGTGACCGCCTTATCCCGCTGCGGCTTCGGTCGCTGACTTTAACCTCTCTGCGCTTCCAGGCGGACCGCAATATGGCCGGGCGAAGCGGCTCCGTGAAACACTCAGGTCGCCCGTCGTCAAAACGGCTCAAGCGTTTTTCACCAGAGGCCGAACGGTCTCGATGCTCCTGTTCGCCGGGAGCCGCATCGGACTCCCGCGCGATCACGCCCACCCCTAACCGCAAAGGAGGATTCTATGCCCGACAGCATCTACAAAGTCGTCGAACTGATCGGAACCAGCCCCAAGTCCTGGGAAGATGCGGCCATGATCGCTGTGGAAACCGCCTCGAAAAGTCTCAGGGACCTGCGCGTGGCCGAGGTCACCAAAATGGACCTGAAGATCGAAAAGGGCAAGGTGGTCGCCTACCGCGCCCGCGTCAGCCTGTCTTTCAAATATCAGAAGGGCGACTGAGACATTGCACCGCACGGCCCGGCGGGAGCCGCTCCCGCCGGGCATTCCTGCCGCGTAACCACTCAGGTGTATAGAAGAGGATGACATTGAAAGCCTTTCAGGACTTTTACCCGGACGACGTGAGCCACTGCTATGGATGCGGCCGCCTGAACGCCGAGGGCCTGCAGATCAAGAGCTTCTGGGACGGAGAGGAGAGCGTGTGTCATTTCCGCCCCCGGCCGTATCACACCGCCCTGCCCGGCTATGCCTACGGCGGGCTCATTGCCTCGCTCATCGACTGCCACGCCACGGGGACGGCTGCCGCCGCCCGGCACCGGGAAGAAAACCGGGCCATGGGCACCGAGCCCCCGCTGCGTTTCGTCACGGCCTCCCTGCACGTGGATTACCTGGCCCCGACGCCGATCGACGCCGTGCTCGAACTGCGCGGCCGTGTACGGGAGATCAAGGGGCGCAAGATTTCGATCGCCGTGACCCTCTCGGCTGACGGCAGCCTGTGCGCGCGGGGAGAGGTGGTGGCCGTGCAGATGCCGCCGGACTGGCTGGAGAAGCTCAAGTTGAAGGGTTCAAGGGGCCCAGGGGTCAAGGGGTCGAGCGAAAAACTTCCTGATTCGGAATAAACCTGCCATTTTCTGATGCAATGGCGGATTCACTGCAGGCTCCCGTGAGCATGGAAACATCGGGTCTGTGATTTCCCGCACTTGACCCCTGGGCCCCTGGAATCCTCGAACCCTTATTTTTTGTGTGCCTTCCCCATGATGTGTGTCGCGTGGCCGAGAAAGAGCTCGGCGGCCTCGCCCTCGGTTTCCGAGAGCGTGGGATGGGGGTGCATGCTGGCGGCCATGTCCTCGGCCAGTGCGCCCATCTCGATGGCGAGGACCCCCTCCGCGATCAGGCCTTCCGTGTCGCGGCCGGTGATGCCGACGCCGAGGATCCTTCCGGATTCGGCGTCGGCGATGATCTTGGTCAACCCTTCGGCCGCGCCCATGGTGGTGGCGCGTCCGGAGAATTTCCACGGGAACCGCTGCACCTTCACCGGCCGATTCTCCCGGCGCGCCTGATCCTCGGTCAGGCCGCACCAGGCGATCTGGGGGTCGGTGTAGACCACGGCCGGGATGGCGCGCACATCGAAGGCAGAGGCTTTGCCGGCGATGACCTCGGCGGCCACCTTGCCTTCGTAGCTGGCCTTGTGGGCGAGCATCATGCCGCCCACGGCATCGCCGACGGCGAAGATGCGCTCATCCGCCGTGCGCTGCTGTCCGTCCACCCGGATGAACCCCTTGGCATCCAGCTGCACGGCCGTGTGTGCAAGCCCCAGCCCCGGGGTGGTGGGTTGTCGCCCGATGGCCACCAGCACGCGGTCGAAGCGCTGCTCGGGGGCGACGCCCGCACCCTCCAGGCTCACGGCCACCCCGGCCGCATCCTCCTGCAGGCGTTTCACGCGTGTGTTCAGCCAGATGTCGGAAAAAATTGTCTTCAAACGCTGCTGCAGGGGATCGACCAGATCCGCGTCCACACCCGGCAGGAGCCGGTCGGCCAGCTCCACGAGACTCACCCGGCTGCCGAGGGCGGCGTACACCGTGCCCAGCTCGAGCCCGACATACCCTCCGCCCAGGATGAGCAGCGATGCCGGTATGTCCGCAAGCGCAAGCGCGCCGGTGGAGCTCATGACGCGGCGGCCGGCAGTGAACTCCGTTCCGGGAAAGGGGATGGGGCGGGAGCCGCTGGCGATGATGGCATGCCGGAAGCGGATACGGCTGACCTCGGCGTCGTGCAGCCGCACGCTCTCGGAGGACTCGAACTCGGCCCGCCCGCTGAGGAGCTGAACCCCGCGACGTTTCGTCAGGCTCATCAGGCCGCCGGCCATTTTTTCGATCACCTCCGCCTTCCAACTCCGCAGGCCCGCCAGGTCGACCCGCGGGGGATCGAAGGCGACCCCCATGGTCTTGGCGCGGGCGGCATCGAAGATCAGCTCGGAGAGAAACAGAAAGGTTTTGGAAGGGATGCACCCGGTGTAAAGACAGACACCGCCCGGCCGGGGCGCCGTGTCCACCAGGGTCACATCCAGTCCGAGATCAGCGGCGCGGAACGCGGCGGCATATCCCCCAGGTCCGCTGCCGATCACCAGCAGGTTCGCGTCCTGTGACAGTTCGCCCATGACCATGGTTCAATCCTCCTCTGTCGCCAGCAGGTATGCGCTTTGCGGTGCCGGATGCGCAGCGGTTCCCGTGGATGCAACGTCCCGTCCATCACGAACGGGATGACGGCTTTGCAAAAAGTCCCAAGTTCAAGGCGCGCAAGTTCTGCGGAGTGAGGCGTACGGATCGTACGCCGCAGCGACCGCGGAACACAGCGCAACGCAGAAGTTGGGCTTTCTGCGGAGCCGTCAGACGAGCGACATGAGCAGCTCGTCGGGGTCTTCCATGATCTGCTTGAAGAGCCTCAGGAAGTTCACGGCGTCAGCCCCGTCCAGCACCCGGTGATCGATGCACAGCACCGCCGGCATGATGAGCCGGGCGGCGATCGAAAGTCCTTTCCCCCCCCTGACGACGGCCGGCTGAAGCCGGCCCTGCCCGAGCCCCAGGATTGCGACCTGCGGGTAATTGATGATCGGCGCGAACGACCAGCCCCCGAGTGCTCCGGCATTGGTGATGGTGAACGTCCCGCCCTGGAACTCTTCCAGGCCGATCTTGCGGCTATGGGCCCTTTGCACGAGGGCGTGAAGCTCGACGGCGAGCTCTTTGATGCTCTTGTTGTCGACGTCGCGCACCACCGGGACCACCAACCCCTCTTCGGTGTTCACGGCCACACCGATATGGTGGTACTTCTTTATGATGATCTCACCGGAGGCCGTGTCCAGGCTGGCGTTGATCCGCGGATGGGCCTTCAAGGCCGACGCCACGGCTTTAAGAGCGAAAACGGTGAACGTCAGGCGCCCGCCGAGCGCTTCAACGTCTTTCTTGTGCTTCCGGCGGAAGACTTCGAGCCGGGTGACGTCCACGTAGTCCTGACTGTTCACATGGGGGATCCGGGACCAGGCCAGGCTCATTTGCTTGGCCGTGGCCCGGCGGATGGACCGGAACGGCACGCGCTCCACCGGACCCCACTTTGCGAAATCGGGCAACTCCGAGGTGGGGTCGGCAGTGGGCGCAGCGCTTTCCGCAGCCGATTGGGCACGCGCAGGCGCCGGGGCTTCCGTCGCTTGGCCGCGCGCGGCAAACGCGCGCACGTCATCGGCGGTGACGAGACCTGCCGCGCCGCTGGGGGGCACCTGCGCCAGGTCCACGCCCAACTCGCGGGCCAGGCGACGGGTGGCCGGCGAAGCCGGGACCGGACCCTGGCGCGGGCCGGGGGCCGGCGCGGCGGCGGCGGGCTCCGGCACGGTTGCCGCCCCTGGCCCGGCTGCAGCCGGTTCAGGGGCCGGCGCGGGTTTTTCCCCAGGTGCGGAGAAGGTCATCAGCACCTGCCCGACCTTGACCGTGTCGCCGGGCTTGACGCGGATCTCGAGAACGGTGCCGCTGTGCGGAGAGGGGATTTCCACCGCGGCCTTGTCGGTTTCAATCTCCAGAATGATGTCGCCCTCCCTGACCGCCTGCCCCACCTCGACCCGCACGGCCAGCACTTCCCCTTCGTGGATTCCTTCCCCCAGGTCCGGGAGTTTGAACTCCTTGGCCATGTTCGCCTCCTTTTATGCTGCGAGCAGTTTCCGGGCCGCGTCGACGATGCGGGGAACCCCCGGCAGGTAGTGTTTTTCACGGCTGAACAGCGGGATGACCACGTCGTAGCCGGTCACCCGGACGACCGGGGCCTCGAGGTGGAAAAAGGCCTTCTCCACCAGGCGGGCAACGATTTCGGCCCCCGGCCCGAAACTGCGCGGCGCCTCGTGCACCACGGCCACACGCCCGGTTTGCCGTGCGGATTCCACCAGAAGGGAGTCATCCAGGGGTGAAATCGTCAAGAGATCGATCACGTCGGCCTCGACTCCATGCTTTTGTTTAAGCTCCTCGGCCGCCTCCAGCGTCGGCCGCATCATCGCGCCGTAAGCGATCAGGGTGAGGTCCCGGCCTTCGCGCACGCGCTGGGATTGTCCGATGGGCAGAGTCTCCTCCGCTTCGGGGACCTCTTCGCGGAAGGCGCGGTACAGGGCCTTGGGCTCGTAGAACACAACCGGGTCCGGGTCGCGGATGGCGCTGGCGAGCAGCGCACGGGCATTGCGGGGCCCCGACGGGATCACCATTTTAAGCCCCGGGATGTGGGCCCAGAAGGCCTCGCGGCTCTCGGAGTGGTGCTCGAGGGCACGCACACCGCCGCCATAGGGCACCCGCATGACCATGGGCACGCCGTAGCGCCCCTGGGAGCGCCAGCGCAGGCGCGCGGCGTGGTTTTCGATCTGGTGCATGGCGTAGTAGCTGAAGCCGCTGAATTGGATTTCGCAGACGGGCTTGAGCCCGTAGACCGCCATTCCGATCGACATTCCAACGATGCCGGATTCCGCGAGCGGGGTGTCCACCACGCGCTGCTCGCCGAAGCGCTCGATGAGCCCGTCGGTCACCCGGAAAACGCCGCCGTCCACACCCACGTCCTCCCCCAAAACAACAACGCTGTCGTCCTGCTCCATCGCCTGCCGCAATCCCAGATTCAGCGCCTGGACCATCGTCATCTTAGCCATTCCGTCCCTCCTCCTTCCGCTCGGCCATGAACCGGATGAACTCCTCGCGCTGCTCCTTCAGGTGGACCGGCATCTCGGCGTAGGCATGCTCGAACATGAGCAGCGGGTCTGCCGGGTGCTTCATCTCCTCCTCGGCCCGGTCCACCGCGGATTGGATCTCTTCCAGCACGGCGGCCTCTTCGGCCGCAACGGCCTCCGGCGCTAGGAGCCCGCGGGCCGCGAGGTAACCCTGGAAACGGGTGATCGGATCCTTTTGGCGCCACTCCTCCACCTCGGCGTCAGGCCGATAGCGCTTGGGGTCGTCGGCCGTCGTGTGAACCGTCATGCGGTAGGTGACGCACTCGATCAGCGTCGCCCCGCCGCCGGAGCGGGCCCGTGCCACCGCTTCCTCCGCCGCGGCGTAGACCGCCAGGATGTCGTTTCCGTCCACCTGGATACCGGGGATGCCGTAGGCGAGGGCCTTTTGAGCCAGGGTCCGGGAGCGGGTCTGCCGGGAGCGCGGAATCGAAATGGCCCACTGGTTGTTCTGGCAGACGAAGATGGCCGGCACCTGGAATACGCCGGCAAAGTTGAGGGCCTCGTGGAAATCCCCCTGCGACGTCGCCCCGTCGCCGAAGAACGCAAGCGCCACATCGTCCTTGCCGCGGTATTTCATCCCCCATGCGATCCCGACGGCGTGCAGGATCTGGGAGCCGACCGGAATGGAAATCGGCAGGTCGTTGCGCTCCGCCGGCACACGCCCGCCCTCGCTGAAGCCATTGTTGTAGACGATGATGCTTTCGAGCGACCGGCCGCGCCAGATGTCCGCGGCCATCTCGCGAAAGGCGGGCACGATCCAGTCCGTCGGCCGCAGAACCGCCGCGGCCCCCAGGTGGGCGGCCTCCTGGCCGGACATCGGCGGAAAGGTGCCGATGCGGCCCTGGCGCTGCAGGCTGAGAAGCCGCTCGTCAAACCGGCGGGCGAGCAGCATCGTCCGGTGCAGCTTCAACAGGAGCGCGTCGGGAATAGCGGGTGCGAGGGCCTGATCCAGCTCGCCGCGCTCGTTCAGTACAGAGAGGTGTTCGATCGTCTCCGGCAGTTCGATCCTTGTCTTGGGCATGCAGCCGTCCTTTCCGCCAGTCGTAAGACCCCGTGGGAGCCTAAACGTATCTACGAAGTAGTTATCAATTGTCGCGAAATAGTATCTCCCGAGAGCGGCCCCCTCTCCTTAATCCTCTCCCCCACTCCTGGGGCAGAGGGCAGGGTGAGGGGGTACTCGCATCAATACAAATATGCGATCCTTATTTCGTCAAATATGAGGCGCCGGCATCGCGAGTCAAGGGCAGTGTGCCTGACCTTCCGCCGCGGCCGCGGGTCGTTTGCGGGGAGATGGGAAGGAGCCGACTGCGGAGCAGATGGCTTGCACTCTGCCGAAACGGCAAAGGCGCGCCAGCGATAGCGGAACTCTTCCGGCCACCGCGTGCAAGGTCCCCGCTGAGGGTAGCGATCCGGTTGATCCGCGAATGCGAGCAAACCTTAAAAAAGCCCGCATTCCTTACGCTCGAAGACTCCCTACCGCTCGCTGCAGGGAGCTTCAATAACAGGGACGAGGACGGGCAGGCAGCGCGTGGAGCAGCCTTCCATAATCTGGGTGGCGGCAACTCGGCCGCTTCGCTCGGACGCGCAGATCACTCGACGATTTCGAGCATGGCACGTTTTTTTATCTTAGCGGAGGCGGCACCCAGGATGATTCGGATCGCCTTGGCCGTCCGGCCCTGCTTGCCGATGACTTTCCCGAGGTCCACCTTGGCGACACTCAGCTCCAAAACAGTCGCCTGGCTGCCCTCCAGCACATTGACACTCACCTGTTCCGGAAAATCAACCAAGGCCTTCGCGATGTATTCGATCAGCTCCTTCATAGCGCCCTCTCATCCCCCTGCAGTTCAGAACCGTCCATGGCACGCACGCAGCATATGGTGAATCCAGAACTCATCGTAGGAAACAGGAAAGGCTGATGGCTTTTCTTAGCACCCTAATTGAAGCTTTCCTAACATTTTTCGGCCGGCGATTGCAAGATGTCACTCAAAAAATAGAATGCCATTCAGATTATCTTGTTTTTTCATTTAAAATAGCTACCATTGAAATTATAAGTAGACTGGGAAACTACGAAATACGCGAACGACGCGAAAAGGCAAGCAACGCTGTATGTTTTAAGGACGAAAGCGACAGGCAATAACCAAAATGGCGGGCGGGCGATTATGGATTTCTCGATTTCCATTGAACTGGCTGAGGATGCAAAACGTTTTGAGGCGTTCGCCCGGGAGTGGCTGACGCCCCAACTCCCGGCGTGGTGCCGGCAACGGGAACTGCCCCGGGCTTTTTTCAGGGAACTGGGGCAAGGCGGTTGGTACGGGTTCGCGTTCGCCGATGGCCGGCTGGTCAAGCAACCGGCGCTGCGGGAAGCCCTGATCGCCGAAGGGTTTGCCCGGCTGTCGCCCGGCGCGGCCATCGCCGCCCTCGCCCACGCCGACCTCGGCCTGATGGGCTTGTTTCTGCACGGAGCAGGGGGCTTGCAGCAGCGGTACGGCGAAGCAGCGCTCGGCGGCCGCACGGTCATGTGCCTGGGCAACACCGAGGGAACGGCGGGCAGTGATGTGGCCGGCATCCGCATGCGCGCTACACCCGCCAAGGGTGGCTGGACGCTGAGCGGCACCAAATCCTACGTCACCAACGGTGCCGTGGCCGATCTGGCTGTGATCACCGCCGTGACGGACCCCGGGGCCCCCCGCAACAGCCGGCTTTCGATGTTCCTCGTGGACCTGGCATCCGAGGGCGTCCGGCGCACGCCGTTGAATAAGCAGGTGTGGGTGCCGTCGGATCTCACCCGCCTCGAGCTGCGGGACGTCTTCGTCCCCGAGGACCACCTGCTCGGCGCACGCGGCCGCGGGCTGCAGCAGGTGCTGGCGGTCTTCTCCCACAGCCGCGTTCCCATCGCCGCACTATCCCTGGGCACGGCCGCCGGGGCATTCGACCTGGCCGTCCGGCATGCCCGCAAGCGCTCCATCTTCGGCCGCAAGGTCGCCGACTTCCAGGCCAAGTCCTTCGAGGTGGCGGAACTGCACGCCGCCATCGAGGCGGCCCGGCTCATGCTCTGGAAGGCCTGCTGGAAAATGGACGCCGGCGAGGATTTCCGCGGGGACGCATCCCTGGCGAAATACCTGTCGGTGGCGGCCGCCACAAAGACGGCCGCCTGGGCCGCAGACATTTTCGGAGCCGCCTCGGTGATCCTCGAGCACCCCGTGCACAAGTTCCCCATGGACGCCTGGGCCGCCTCCCTGGGCGAGGGCACCCAGGACGTTCAGAAACTGATCATTTTCCGCGAGCTCATGCAACGCTACCCGTGACGGCGCTCACGGCGCGAGCAGAATTTTGCCGAACGAATCTCCGGCCTCTATCGCGCGATAGGCATCGATCCCCTCGCCGAGGGGCATGACGCGGTCGATCACGGGCTTCAGCCGGCCCCGGCCGAGCAGGTCGAGCACCTGGCGAAAGTCCTGGTGATTGCCCATGGTGCTACCGATCACGCTGATCTGCTTGCCGAAGATGAAGCGGATGTCGATTTCCGCCTTGGGGCCGCTAGTGTTGCCGACGATGACAATTCGTCCGCCGCGGGCGGCGGCCTGCAGGCTGCCCATGAGGGTGGCTTTACCGACGTTGTCCACCACCACATCCACCCCGCGTTTGCCGGTCAGCTTCATGACCTCCCGGACCCAGTCCGACTGGGACCGGTCCACGACGACGTCGGCCCCGAGCGCCTTGGCCTTTTCGGCCTTGCCCGCATTGCTGGCCACGACCAAAACGAACGCACCGGCCAGCTTCGCGATTTGAATGGCCATGCTGTTCACCCCGCCCCCGGAGCCGACCACGAGAACGGATTCCCCCGCCCGCAGGCCGGCCCGGTGGATGAGCATGCGCCAGGCGGTCAGGCCTACCAGCAGGGGTGCGGCGGCTTCCGGGAAGCCCATTCCATCGGGCAGAGCCGCCAGGTTTCCGGCCGGAACGGAAATAACCTCGGCCGCCCCGCCGCGGACGTGCTCCCCGATGATGTGATAGCCGGGGCTGACGGAGCACTCGCCCCGCCGCGTGAACTCGTCGTCGACGAGACTGATCCCGGGATCGATCACTACGTGCTGGCCGATGCTCCAGCCGGTGACGCCGGCGCCCAGGGCCAGGATCTCGCCCGCGACATCCGCACCGCACCAGTGGGGCATCGGCAGCTTCAGCCCCGGCCATCCGCGCCGGACCCAGATGTCCAGGTAGTTCAGGGCGCAGGCCCGCACGCGGACCAGCGCCTGGCCGGCCGTAAGCTCGGGGTCGGGCACATCGCCGTAGCGCATCACATCCAGTTCACCGTGCTGTTCAAAATAGACGGCTTTCATCGTTTCACCTCCCTGCAAGGGTCCGTGGATGCGGAATTCCGCCACCGGCCACGCCGGCGGCACCGTTCCCGCACGACGGAAGTCATATCAAAGATAGCTTCCAAATAATAAATCGGACACAGGCCTTGTAAAGTTCCGTGGCAGCGTCCGCCCGCCGCACCGATATTCTTGACATCCCTGGCACAGTCGTTAGATAGTGTCTATCCATAAACGGCATCTTTCGGCCCATGCCGGCGTTCTCGCTCTTCGCAATCCTCGGCGTAGACGGACTACGCCTGCGGTTGCGAAATCGCTGCGGCCTTGGCCTGAACCGCAATCCACCATTTCTGGATGGACACTATATAGTGACGTGGGGAATGACGGGGTTCACGCTAAACTCCAGGAAACCCTTCCCATGAGCGACGTGGTCGCAACCGACACATCGAAATCCGGCTTTGACGAAATCGAGCACACCGCCGACCGGGCGCTGCGCATCCGCGGACGCAATCTCGAGGAGCTTCTGGTCAACGCGGCCCGGGGCTTGCTCACCATCCTGAACCCCGCACCCTCAACCGGCGGCCGGACCGCCACCCGGCTGATCGACCTCGAGGCGCTGGACGCCGAGACGCTGCTGGTGAAGTGGCTGAGCGAGCTTGCGTTCTGGGCCGAAACCGAAATGCTGGTTTTTGACCGGTTCGACGTTGAGCAGGTGAGCCCGACCCATCTTCGCGCGCTCGCCCGGGGAGACCGAGTGGACCGCCTCGAACGGCACGTCAAGGCGGTCACCTTTCACAACCTCGACATCGTGCAAACCCCGCGGGGCCTCACTGCGACCGTCGTCTTCGACGTTTGAAGCAAGCCGCTTCCCTGCACCAGGAGGGCACCATGGCCGACACGCGCGACTTCAAAAAAATCGGTGATTTTCTCTACGAAATCCCGACCTCTCACCGCGCGGACATGCGCGTGCCGGCGCGGTTCTATGCCGACGACCGCCTGATCGACGGCATCACGGGCGATCGCAGCCTCGAGCAGCTGGTGAACACCGCGACCCTGCCCGGTGTCGTCCGCCATGTATTGGCCATGCCGGACATGCACCAGGGCTACGGGTTTCCCATCGGCGGTGTCGTCGCCACCGAGCTCCCGAACGGGGTTATCTCCCCCGGCGGCGTCGGTTATGACATCAACTGCGGGGTGCGCCTGCTGGCGAGCCCTCTGGAAGCCGAGGCCGTCCGACCCCACCTCGACCAGCTTGCCACCGTCCTCTACGCCAACTGCCCGAGCGGTGTGGGCCAGGGCGGACCGGTGAAGCTCAAGCCGGGCGAGTTGGATGCGGTCATGGAAAACGGCGCGCGCTGGGCGTTTAAAAGGGGATTGGCCACCGAGGCGGACCTCGAACGCACCGAGGAAGGCGGCTGCCTGGCGGGGGCCGACGCCGGCAAGGTCAGCCCCCGCGCCCGGGAACGGGGCCGGGGCCAGGTGGGCACCCTCGGCGCGGGCAACCACTTCATCGAGGTCGATGTGGTTGACCGCATCCAGGACGAGTTCGCCGCCCGACGCCTCGGGCTTTTTCCCGGCCAAGTCGTCGTCCAGATTCACTGCGGCTCGCGCGGGCTCGGCCACCAGGTCTGCACCGACTACGTCAACCTCTTCCAAAAAGCCGTGCGCCAATACGGCCTGACGCTGCCCGACCGCGAACTGGTGTGCGTCCCGGTCGGCAGCCCCGAGGGCCAAGACTACCTGGCGGCCATGCAGGCCGCAGCCAACTACGCCTTCGCCAACCGGCAGGTGCTGGCGTTTCACATCCGGCGCAGCTTCGAGCAGGTTCTGGCCGGCCGGGTCAAAAACCACCACCTCTTTCAGGTCTACGATATCGCCCACAACATGGCCAAGATCGAATCCCATACGGTCGGCGGCCGTAGGCTGACGCTGTGCGTGCACCGCAAAGGGGCCACGCGCGCCTTCGGCCCCGGCTCCGAGGTGCTGCCCGCAGTCTACCGCGACATCGGGCAGCCCGTCCTCGTCCCGGGGTCCATGGGCACTTCCAGCTGGGTGCTCGTCGGCACCGATGGCGCCATGGACCAGAGCTTCGGGTCCACCTGCCACGGTGCGGGCCGGACGATGAGCCGGCACCAGGCCAAACGATCGGTTCACGGCGCCGGCCTGCGGGAGGAGCTGGAAGCGCGTGGCATCCAGGTGCGGGCGGGAAGCCTGTCCGGTCTGGCGGAGGAGGCCCCGGGCGCATATAAAGACGTCGACCGGGTGGTGGAGGTGGTTCACGGCGCCGGCATCGCCCGGCGCGTGGCACGGCTCACCCCGCTCGCCGTCATCAAGGGCTGATGGCTACGATGGCTACGTCGGAAGCCCAATGTCGGCGTTGCGCTTCGCCCCGTCGTCACTGCGGCGTACTGTGAGTACGCCTCGTTCCGCGGAGCTCGCGCGCCTTGACCTGGGGCTTCTGACGAAGCCATCGCACCAGATCAAATTTTGCGGGAACGACGAACCCTGAACGGGCCGGCCGGCTGACGAGAGGACGGTCGGGCCCTCGTTGAGAAGGAGGTTCCATCATGCGAATGCAATTCCGAAGCATCCTTTGCGCGACCGACTTTTCAGAACATTCCAACCGGACCATCCCTTACGGGGTGGCGATCGCCCGGGAGTTCGGCGCCACGCTCCACCTGTGCCACGTGATCGACCTCACGGCGCTGACGATCTACGGCGAATTCCAGATCGATCCGGTCGGGCAACAAACCCGGATCCGGCAGGAGGCGAACGAGCAGCTCGAAAAAATGCTCGAGCCCTACCGCATCCGGTGGGAGCCACTGATCACGGTCGGCCAGCCGGCGGCGGAGATCACCCGGCTCGTCGAGGAGAAGGGGATCGATCTGGTCGTTGCGGCGACCCGGGGGCGGTCCGGGCTGAAGCGACTGATTCTCGGGTCGGTGACCCAGCGCCTGATGCGTACCCTGAGCTGCCCGCTGCTCGCGGTCCAAGGCCCCGAACAGGGGATCATCGACCCGGGTACGGCCGGCATCCGTCTGAAAAAAATCCTGATCGGCTGCGACTTCTCCGAGGATTCCGTGCTGGCCCTGAACTACGGGCTGAGCCTGGCCCAGGAGTTCGAGTCCGAGGTGCACCTGGTCCACGTAATGGAGCCGCCGGCCTACCACGACCTGCTCAAACCCTCCGAGCAAACCCAGGACATGGCGCTCACCGATGTGCTCAAGGAGAGACTGGAGGGGCTGGTACCCGCCGAGGCCCGCAACTGGTGCTCGCTGCAGGCCGAAATCCTGCGCGGGCAGCCCTACGAGGAGCTGGTCGCCTACGCCAATGTGCAGGAGATGGACATGATCGTGCTGGGCGTGCGGGGCTACGGTCTGGTGCGCTCCCTTCTCATGGGGTCGACCACCGACCGCGTCGTCCGCAATGCCCCCTGTTCGGTGCTGACGGTGAGCGCCCAGGCGCTCAGCCCGGCAGAGCGCCGCACCTGAACTGGACTTATAACCGGGTGTTGAAAAACAAGCATCCGGCCGTCAGCCAAGGCAGATATAAGCTTGAAGCCAGAGGCTTGAGGCTCGAAGCCCAAAAAAAAATCTGGCACGGCCAGCCAGGCTTCCAGCTTCGAGCTTCCAGCTGATTGCATGTGAGCATTTACAAGAGCCACGCAACGCCGGATCACGGCCTGAGGCGCCGTTTTTCAATACCCGGTTAAACCGCCCACCCGGCGTCGCGGAACATCGGACGCAAACAGGCGAGGCTCTCCCGGCCGGCCTCCTCCGGGGCGTCCACGTAGGGGTATAACTCGAGGCTGATGTCGCCCGCGTACGCAAGTTCCCGCATCCGCGTCAGCACCGCCTTGAGCGGAATGGCCCCCTGGCCGACGATGAGGTGCTGATGCACCCGCGTGGGGGCGATGTCCTCCAGGTGCACATGGCCGACCCATTCGAACAGCACCTCGAAGGCCGCCTGGGGCTCCTCGCCGGCGCAGAAGAAATGCCCGATGTCGAAATTGATCCCTACAGCCGGCGAGCGGATCCCCTTCATGAAGGCTTGGAACTGGGGTGTAGTCTCGATCATCAGCCCGGGCTCCGGTTCGATCAGCAGCTTCACCCCCAACTCCTCGGCCAGCGGGATCACTTGTTCGAGCCCCTTGTAGAACCGGCGCTCCGCCTCCGCGCGGGGGATTCCGGCAAGCGGCCCGCCGGGCGGCACCGATATATTGGCGCACCCCAGGCGCTTAGCGACACGCAGACAGTCACGGGTGTGGCGGATGCGAATCTCCCGTTGCTGTTTTTCGGGCTCGATCCAGGAGGGCAGATAGGTGTCGCCGACTGCAAACAGCGTAAAACTGTTCAGATTGGTCACCTTGAGGCCACAGGCGCCCAGGGTCTGCTTGAGCCGCTGAAACTCGCTCTCGTCGACGTCCGGCGGATAGAGATGGGGCCGGTCGGCCATGATCTCCACCCCCTTGAATCCCAGGCGAGCGATCCTCTCCACTGCATCGATCAACGGAAACTTCACAAAGGCGTTGGTGCTGTAGCCGAAAACCATACGGTTGCGCTCGCTCCTTTCCATCCATGTTGGAATACGGTTGACCTCACGTCTTCGCCGAAATGCGCGGGGTTCTCGCCCAAGCCCGGCGTGTCACGATCATCGGCAAGTACCATAGCCATTTCGCTGGGCCAGGTCAATTTTTATCGGCTCGTAAAAAACCGATTTACAGACGACTTTGTAAAAAGTTCCAAATTCAAGGCGCGCGAATCTCGTGTCACGAGGCGTACTGATCGTACGCCGCAGTGACCACGAGATGAAGCGCAACGCCGAAGTTGGACGTTTTACGAAGTCGTCAATTTTTATCGGCCGGGCTGCCGTCGCCCACCAGCCGTCCATCCGACATCTGCAGGATCCGCCGGGCATAGCCGGCGCACTCCGGGCTATGGGTCACCATGATGATCGTCATCCCGGTGGCGTTGAGCCGCTGGAACATGTTCATGATCTCGCGGCTGTTGCGCGAGTCCAGGTTGCCGGTGGGCTCGTCGGCCAGCAGCACGGGCGGATCGTTGACGATGGCACGCGCCACAGCCACGCGCTCCTTTTCGCCGCCGGAAATCTCGCCCGGGAGCCGGTCCGCCTTGTCGGCCAGACCGACCTGGGAGAGCGCCGCGAGAGCCATCGCCCGCTTTTCCTTGGCGGAGCGCCGGGTCACGGCCAAGGGCAGCATCACGTTTTCGATGACCGTGAGATAGGCTACGAGGTGGAAGCTCTGGAAGACAAAGCCCAGGTACTCGCGGCGGAAGTCGGCCCGCTGCTCCTGCTTTAGCCCATACACATCGATGCCGTCCACCCGAAGCCGGCCGGCGCTCGGCGCGTTCATCGCGCCGAGCATTCCCAGCAAGGTAGATTTGCCGGCCCCGGACTCGCCCATGACCCCGACGAACTCGCCCGGCGCGATGTTGAAACTGATCCCGGAGACGGCGCTGACCGCCGCGCCCCCGTTGCCGAAGGTCTTCTCCAGGCTCTCTGCGATGATGTAGCTCATGTGGCACCTTTCCCAAGCAGGTTATGAACAGGGTGTTGACAGGGTGTTCAAAAACAATCATCAGGCCGTCAGCCAAGGCAGATATAAGCTTGAGGCAAGAGGCTTGATGCTCGAAGCTAAAAATATTCAGCCGCCTTCAGCCGGGCTTCCAGCTTCAAGCCTCCAGCTTCCAGCCGATTGCATGTGAGCATTTACAATAGCCGCACAACGCCGGATCACGGCCTCGAGGCGCGGTTTTTTACCACCCTGTTAAAGTGAACGCAGTGCTTCGTTCGGGTCCATGCGCGCGGCCATGGCCGCCGGGTAGGCGCTGGCGACCAAGCCCAGGGCCAGGGCCAGGATCAGGGCCCCGGCCGCCAGCCCGGGGTCAAACGGCACATGCCCCGAGTGACCCTCGCCGAAAAGGGCGAGCGCCGCACGTGCCGAACCCAGCCCCAGGAGATACCCGATGACCCCGGCCAGCCCGGAGATGATCCCGGCCTCCAAAAAGACGATCCGCATGATGTGGGACCGGCGGAACCCGATGGCGCGAAAGATGCCGATCTCATCGGTGCGCTCGCGCACGCTGCCCATCATGGTCACGAGCACGACGAGCGCGCCGATAAAAAGAATAACGCCGGAAATGCCGTAGGCGAAATGTTTGAACTGCGCCAGCATCTCCATGCGGCTCTTGACCACCTGCTGGATGGCCATGACCTTGGCCCCGGGAAGCGCCTCGGCGATCTGCTGCACCATGTCCTCGATCGGGCAGTCCTTGCACAGGGCCGCCACTTCCGCCATGGAGATGCGGCCGGGCTTGTTGAACACCTGCTGCGCGGTGGCGAGCCTTGCAAAGGCCAGTTGATCGTCCTGGGAGCCCGTGGGTTCCAGCACGCCGGAGACCGCGAGGTTACGATCGTTAACGACCAGGCGATCGCCGGTCTTGAGGTTCAAGACCCTTGCGGCCTCCGCCCCCAGGAGAACGCCGTTTTCATCCGGCAGCCCGCCCTGGACATGCCACCAGGGTTTCAGGATGCCGGCGGCGGCGAAGTCGACCCCCGCCATCAGGATCCGGCGGCCGTCGACGGGCACCACGCCCAGGACCATCGGGCCCACCGCGGCGATGTTGCGGGCGTTGCGGATGGAGGCAAGCTTGGCCAGTTCGGATTCGCGGATCTCCTCGAGCTCGAAGGAGACACCGCCCATGGCCATTCCGCCGTAGGTCAGCGAAAGGTTTTCCGTGCGGGGAACGACCAGGATGTTGGCCCCGTATTGTTCGAGTTTGTGGGCGATGTCGTGGGTCGTGGCGTCCACGAAGCTGATGATGCCGACCACCGTCGCCACGCCGATCACCAGTCCGGCCAGAATGAAGGCCGCCTTGCCCTTGCGGCGCATGAGGTTCCGAATGGATATGAGCTTGAGTGTCATCGGATCAGCCCTTCTTGGAAAAATCGAAATAGCCCTTGCCGCCCAGAATATCGCCGACCTGGATGACGACCGTACCGTTTTCCACCCGGCGGTCGAGGGGCGCCGGGTTGCAACCGCCCTTGACCTCGTTCACCTGGGTGGACTTGAAGCGCTGACCGCAGTTGCGGCACACCATGACGTCGCCGTCCTGGGCATAACCTTTGCCGGCCCGCCAGCAGACGTCGCAGGCATCGAAGGCCGCGCGGATGACACCGTCGGAGCTCTTGATCACGAAATAGCGAATGGTAATGCCGCCGTCCTTGTGTTCGAAGTAGCGGGCCTTGCCGTCGTCGAACATGACGGCGGGCATGGAGGCCGTCTGGCCCGCAACCGCGGCGACCGCTGCCGGGGAGTCCGGGGTTTTGGCGCTGCCGGCGGAGAAATAAAAGAAGGCAACGGCGGAGAGCACGGCAACGCAGGCCAGCCCGGCCCACAGTGGCGCCCGGCTTTTGGATGAACTGCCTATCACAGCGGCCTTTTTGGCCGCCAGTTTTTCCTGGGTCTGTTGTGCGGACATGTTGATGACTCCTTTCAAAGTTTGGAAAATACGTATGATTCCCACCGCCAGCGGCGGCCGGGAAAGCTGTTGTGCTAAAAATTAGAGTGCATGCGATCGAAAAAATCAGGACCGGAAGAAAAGAAGAAGGATCAGATCAACAGCGCTTGAACCTGGAGAAAAATGGGTATGAGGTGGGGGATTGGCTCCCGAGACGGCGCCGGAGCCCGAAAAGACATGCGGCCGATCGACGCGTCGCCGGCATTGGTCACAATGCAGGCCGATAGGCCGGCACCGGTCTTGATTTCAGGATGGGCGGCGAAATCCTTCGCATCCAGGCGGCAGGCCGTTCCGGTTGCCCCGGCAGACGAGCCCGTGGTTTCGCAGCAGCCCCTGGCATTGCCGTCGGCACCGTGGTGGTTCGTATCCTTGGCGCTGTGCCGGCAGCACGGCATGCTGCATGACTCCGACCCCGTGCAGGCATAGGCGGAGCCGGAGGCGATGACGGCCAGCACCAGGAAAAGTTGTAAGGATTTGAGGCCGAAAGATTTCATACGTTTTGTGTATGTAATTCCAACCACCACGGTTGTCAACCGGAAAACCGGCGATGGCTTTCAAGGTGTCGCTGCACATCGCTTTACATTTCCGCTTTCGGTCGCTAGTTTATGCTGCGTGTCATCGCACTGCTCGAAGGCGATGGCCTTCGGCGAGGAACCTCTTCATTGGGCCGGTGGCGGGCGCTGGGAGAAAGCACGGGATTTTTTCTCTATCAGGCAGGTCCTTTGCCCGCCTCTGCCAATTCTTGCAGCCCGACAGGGTCCAGAAGAAAAATCTTGCGGCCCTCGACCTTGATGAGCCCCTGGTTGGAGAGCTTCGCGAATATGCGGGAGAGGGTTTCGGGGATCGTCCCGATCAGGCCGGCCAGTTGGCCCTTGGATATGTTCAGATCCACCTGATCCGCCTGAGACTGCTCGCCGGCCAGGTAGAGCAGGTAGCTTGCCAGCCGCGACGGGATCTCTTTCAGGGAGAGGTTCTCGATTTGGGAGGTGAACTGCCGCAGTTTGTGGGAGAGGTCCGAGAGCATCTTCATGGCGAGCAGGGGGTTTTTGGCGATGAGGGCCAGGAAGGCGGACCGGGGAAAAAACATCGCGCGGGTGTCGGCGATCGCCGCGGCGTTGGCCGGAAACTGCTCTCCCGCAAATACCGGGACCTCGCCGAACGGATGTCCTGCTGCGAAGACGTGCAGGATGTGTTCCTTTCCGTCGGCCGAGAGTTTGAAGACTTTGACCCGGCCGTCGATGACCAGGTAGAAGCCGTCGCCCTCGTCCCCTTCTGAAAAAATGATCTCCCCCTTGCGAAAGCGCTTCTCGACTGCGATTCGCCCGACATCGGCCAGTTGTTCACGGCTCAGGCCGCTGAAGAAGGGGATCGCGGAGATGATCGCCAATGACTTGTTCATGCTCTCTTTTTCGCAGCAATTTTGACCCGAGTCAAGCACCGTGTCCGTGCGGAGGGCTATCGGGGGCTGCCGGCGTTGCGCGGAGCGTGCCGGCATCCGCGGGAACGGGTCATCGGACGCATGCGGTGGAAACAATTTTCCCTTTTCTTGATGTAGGTCAAAGCGGATGAACGTCAGGTTCGCTATCCTCCAAGCCATGCTGGGTTTATGGTTTTGAGTTTCGGTGTCTCACAGAACGCTAACATTTCAAACGAAAGGAGTTCATCATGTTTTGTTACCAGTGCGAACAGACGTCTAAAGGCGAGGGCTGCACCAAGATCGGCGTTTGCGGCAAGACCGCCGATGTGGCCGCCCTTCAGGATCTTCTGATCTACTGCTTGAAGGGGCTCTCCCTGGTGGCCGTCGAGGCCCGCAAGCAAAAGCTCGATCTGGCCGAGGTGAACCGCTTCACGTTGCAGGCCACTTTTTCGACGCTGACCAATGTCGATTTCGACCCCGCCCGGTTCGTCGAATTGATCGGCCGCTGCGTTGCGTTGCGTGAAGACTTGAAACAGAAGGTGAAACAAGCCGGCGGCAAGGCCGATTTCGGGCATGAGGCCGCCGCCTTTGCCCCGGCCTCTTCGACGGAGGCCCTCGTGGCCCAGGCCGAAAAAACCGGCGGCGTCAAGGCGCCCGCCGCGGACGCCGACACCCAGGCCCTGCGGGAACTTCTGATTTACGGGCTCAAAGGGGTGGCCGCCTATGCCGACCACGCCTGGATCCTGGGCAAGAAGGACGAGAGTGTCTACGCCTTCATTCATGAGGCCCTGGCCGCCACCCTGAACAAATCCCTGGGCGTGAACGACTACCTGGGCCTGGTGCTCAAGTGCGGCGAAACGAACCTGAAAGCCATGGAGCTATTGGACGCCGGCAACACCGGCGCCTACGGGCACCCGACGCCGACCAAGGTCCCGCTGGGCCAGAAACAGGGCAAGGCCATCCTGGTATCGGGCCACGACCTGAAGGACCTGGAGGAGATCCTCAAGCAGAGCGCCGGCAAGGGCATCAACGTCTACACCCACGGCGAGATGCTGCCCTGCCACGGATATCCCGAGCTGAAGCAGAAGTATCCCCACTTCTTCGGCCACTAC
>DATITS010000203.1:0-9096 GCA_035467535.1 Desulfobacterales bacterium | reverse complement strand
AACGACATGTTCGAGATCGGGCGCCGGGGCGGCCGGCGCCTGAAAATTCCGATGATCTGCATGATCGTTGCTGCGGCAGCCCTGTCCGGGATTCCGCCGTTTTCGGGCTTTTTCAGCAAGGAGCTGATCCTTGCGGCTCTCGCCGGGCGGCCCAACCCGATCTGGCTCGCGGCCGGCCTCCTGGGCGCCTTTCTGACGGCCTACTACACCTTCCGGCTCATCTTTATCATCCTGTTTCCGCGGGGCGAAGCGCAGGGCCATAACACCCATGCCGACGGGCATCATTCCGCGGCGGGCTACCGGGTGATGGCAGCACCGCTGATCGTTCTGGCCGCCGCCACCGGGATACTCGGCTTCGGCGAGCATGCGCTCGGC
Organism: Desulfobacterales bacterium; assembly: GCA_035467535.1. Lineage (GTDB taxonomy): Bacteria > Desulfobacterota > Desulfobacteria > Desulfobacterales > SpSt-501 > SpSt-501. The sequence continues at coordinate 8,721 of DATITS010000203.1, read as the reverse complement.
ACCTTCCTGCTGCAGGGATTCCCCGGGCCGGCGCCCGGGGCCGGCCACCACGCCTGGCTGCCCTTGGCCGCCATCGGCGCCGTCGCCGGGGCGGTGGGGCTGGCGTGGTTCGAATTCGGCCGCCGGGGCGCAGACCAGGTGGGCTTCGTCGAGCGGGTGGCGCCCTTGCGGGAATTGTTCAGCCGGCGCTGGTACATCGACGACGTCTACCGCTGGCTGCTGGACAACGTGCTCTACCGGGTGTTCTCGGCCCTGTGCGCCCGGAACGACCGGAACGTCATCGACGGCGCCGTGGACGGCCTGGGCGGCGCCACCGCCGCCGCCGGGCGGGTCCTGGCGGTGCTGCACACCGGCTCCATCCAATTCCGCCTGCTGGTCATTTCCGTGGTGGTGGTCTTATTGGGGTTATACTATTTTGTCTAGAGGCCAACTCAAAACTGAAGTAGGTGCATGGAATTCGCAAGCTTCCCATACCTGACCGCGATCCTGCTGAGCTGCGTTATCGGCCTGCTGATTATCCTGTTTCTTCCCGGCGAGAAGAAGCAGGCGATCAAGCTGGTCAGCGCGCTCTTCTCCGGCCTGACGCTGGTGCTCTCGCTCGTCGTCTTCTGCACGTACGACACGGGCCGGGCGGGGCTGCAGTTCGCCGAGCGCATCGCCTGGGTGCCGTCGGTCGGCATCAGCTACTTCAATGCCGTCGACGGGTTCAGCCTGCCGATGATCCTGCTGACCGGGATCGTCTTCTTCACCGGGGTGCTCACCATGCGGGAGCTCGACGTCCGGGTGAAGGAGTTCTACGCGCTCTACTTCCTGCTCGTCACCGGGGTCTTCGGGCTCTTCATGAGCTTCGACCTGTTCTTCATCTTCATCTGGTACGACGTCTCCCTCTTCCCCATGTACCTGCTGATCGCCGTGTGGGGCAGCACGCGCAAGGAGTACGGCGCGATGAAGCTCACCCTGTACCTGCTCGCGGGCAGCGCACTCATCCTGCCGGCGATCATCTACCTGCACGTGGCGGCGGGGGGCACGAGCTTCGACATCACCGAGCTCATGCGGCCGGGAACCTTCTCCGCCTTCCAGCAGAAGCTCGCCTTCCTGCTGCTGTTCATCGGCTTCGGCATCCTGGCCGCCGTCTGGCCGTTCCACACCTGGTCGCCGGTCGGCCACGTGGCCGCCCCCACCGCAGTGAGCATGGTCCACGCCGGGGTGCTCATGAAGATCGGCGCCTTCGGGGTGCTGCGGGTGGCGATCTTCCTCTGCCCGGAGGGCTGGAAGTTCTGGGCGCCGCTGATGGCGACCCTTGCCGTGATCGGCATCGTCTACGGCGCCCTGGCCGCCCTGAGCCAGACCGACCTTAAGTACGTGGTCGGCTACTCGAGCGTCTCCCACATGGGCATCGTCGGGCTGGGGCTCTCCACCCTGACCGTGGACGGCTTGAACGGCGCGGTCTTCCAGATGTTCGCCCACGGCATCATGACCGCCCTCTTTTTCTCGGCCATCGGCTACATCTACGACCGGACCCACACCAAGATGCTCCCCGAGCAGGGGGGCTTGAGCCGCGTCATGCCCAAGGCCTCCGCCTATTGCATCCTGGCGGCCTTTGCCGGCATCGGGGTGCCCTGCCTGGCAAGCTTCTGGGGCGAGCTGGTGGTGTTCATCGCGGCCTTCAAGACCTACCCCGTTGCGGGAGTTTTTGCCGTGGGCGGCCTCGTCATCAGTGCGCTCTTCATGCTGCGGGTGGTGCAGAAGGTGTTTTACGGGCCGGTGCAGGAGAAGTTCGCCCACCTCGCCGACATCCCCTTCGGCCTGGGGATCCCGCGCATGATCCTGGCGGCGGTGATCGTGTTCTTCGGGCTCTTCCCGTCGGTGCTGTTCAACGTGATCGACTCGGCCGCCGGGCCGTTCATGCGGGGGCTGCCATGAACGGCTGGACGCTGTTCGGACCTGAGCTTTTCGTCTTTGGCGCGGCCCTCGTTTTCCTGGCGCTCAGCCTGGCCCCGTCTCCCCGCCCGCGGCGGGACTTCCTTGCCGCGCTGTGCCTGGCAGCGCTCGCCGTGGTGGCCGGGCTGGCGGCGCTGAAGGCCCAGGGCACGCTGTTTGCGGGGGCCTACCGCGTCGACCTCTTCTCCCAGGTCTTCAAGGTGCTGCTCGCCCTCGGGCTCTTCCTGGTGGTCTGCCTGTGCAGCGGAGAAAACGGCGTAGAGGATCGCCACCACCCCGAGTTCTACCTGCTGCTCTTCATCTGCACCCTGGCCATGATGCTGCTGTCGAGCGCCGTCCACCTGCTGAGCATCTACGTCGCCCTGGAGCTATCGAGTTATTCGCTCTACGTGCTGGTCTCCCTGCGCCGGGCGCGGCAGATGGCGATGGAGGCGGCACTCAAATTCTTCCTGGTAGGGATCACGGCATCGGCGTTGATGCTGCTCGGCCTCGCGCTGCTCTATGGGACGACCGGTGCCGTCAGCGTACACGAACTGGCCCGCATCCTTCCGGGAGCCGCGGGCGAGCCCCTGGTCCAGGTCGGTCTCATGCTCACCCTGTGCGGGTTTTTCTTCAAGCTCGCCGTCTTCCCGTTCCACGTCTGGGCCCCCGACGTCTACCAGGGCTCCGCCCACCCGGCGACGGCCTTCATCGCCACTGCCTCGAAAATCGGTGCGGTGGCCGTGCTGGTCCGCCTGGTCGCCGCGGGCGACGCGAGCGGCACCTACCTTGCCCACGTCCTCGTCGCACTTTCGGTCCTCTCCATGACCGTCGGGAACCTCGCTGCCATCGCCCAGAAGGACCTGAAGCGGATGTTCGCCTACTCCAGCATCGCCCAGGCCGGCTACGTCCTGATCGGCATCCTGAGCATGAGCCCCGACGGCTATGCCGCCGTCATCTTCTACTGCCTGGCGCTGCTGGTGATGAAGTTCACCTGCTTCCTGGTGCTGGTCGCGGTGGCCTCTGACGGCGCCAACATCGAGATCGCAGGCCTCGCCGGCCTGCACCGCCGCTCTCCGCTGCTCGCCATGGCCCTCATGATGTCGCTTTTTTCGCTTGCCGGCATCCCGCCGACGATCGGTTTCACGGGCAAATTCCTGATTTTCAACGCCGCCATTGCGGCCGGGCACCTGCCGCTGGTCCTGATAGCGATGGTGAACGTGGTCATCTCCCTTTACTACTACCTGATGGTCGTGAAGGCCGCCTACCTGCTGGAACCCGCGGTCGAAACGCCGCCGATGCAGGTGCCGGCCGCGGTCAATGTGCTCACGGTCGCGCTGGTCACCTTCATGGTGGTCTTCGGGGTCTATCCCCAGGCCCTCATCGAAATTTCGCAGTTCGCCGCCGCAGCTCTCTTAAAGTGACGCTTCCTCTTCGGAAAGGATTTCCCCATGAGCAAACTGTTTGAATCGACTCACATCAACACCATGTCGCTTGCGAATCGCTTCGTGCGCTCCGCCACCTGGGAAGGGTTGGCGACCGATGACGGAGCGGTGACCCCGGCGCTGGAGGAGGCGATCGGGGCGCTCGCGCGCGGCGGGGTGGGGCTGATCATCAGCAGCCACGCCTATGTGCGGCCGGATGGCCAGGCCGGGCCCCGGCAGCTCGGCGCTTACAAGGACGAACTCGTGCCCGGCCTGCGGCGGATGGCAACAGCCGCCCGCGAAAACGGCGCGAAAATGGTGCTGCAAATCACCCATGCCGGCTGTTTCGCTGCCGAGCCGCTGACCGGCACGCCGCCGGTTGCCGTCTCCGCCGACATGGCAGCCGCCGACACGCCGACCCGGGAGTTGAACGCAACCGGCATCCGGGATCTGGTGGCCGCCTTTGCCGATGCGGCCCGCCGGGCAATGGCTGCAGGTTTCGACGGGGTGCAGGTCCACTGCGCTCACGGCTATCTGCTGAGCCAGTTCCTCTCCCCGCGTTTCAACCACAGAACCGATGCCTATGGCGGCGATATCCGCAAGCGTTCGCGCGCGCCGCTCGAAGTGATCGAGGCCGTGCGCCAGGTCGTCGGCCGGGACGCCGCGCTGCTCGTCAAAATGAACTGCCGGGATTGGGCAGAGGGCGGGCTTGAGCCGGACGAAGCGATCCAGGCAGCTGTTCTGCTGCAGGAGGCCGGCGCCGACGCCATCGAAATCAGCAGCGGGCTTACGCGTTTTTCGAAGTTCACCGCCGCCCGCCCCGGCATCGACTCCGTGGAGAAGGAAGCCTATCACCAGGAGGAGGCAAAGGCCTTCAAAGAATACTTGAAGGTCCCGCTGATCCTCGTCGGCGGTATCCGGTCGTTTGCGGTGGCCGAGCGGCTGGTAAGCGGGGGCGTCACCGACTTCATCTCCATGTGCCGGCCTTTCATTCGGGAGCCGGGCCTGGTGAACCGTTGGAAGTCCGGCGACCGCAAGCCCGCCGCCTGCACCTCCGACAACCTCTGCTTCGGGCCCATCCGCATGGGGGAGGGCTTCTACTGCGTGACCGCGGAGAAGGAGAAATCCAAGGGTTGACCGGACATCTGACCCAGCAAATGGGGTTTTGACCGATCATCAGCTCGGCGAGCTGTTCGGGTGCGAGCTACTATGGAGTTACCCGAAGAGCAGGGATCTTTAAATCCAAACTGCGGGAAAACAGTGCTTAGCTGCACAGATTCGGCCAATTAAAATTTACAAACAAGACGTCGACCCCCCATTTTTCCAATGCGTAACCACAGGAGGCAGTGCGATGACCAACAAACCCAAATATTGGTTCCCGGCAAAGCGCTACGGCTGGGGCTGGGGTCCGCCCAGCGTGTGGCAGGGCTGGGTTGTCATTGCAGTCTTTGCCGCCCTGGTCCTCGTCGGGGCAATCACAGTGCTGTCCACCCACGGTTCTCTCATCTTCATCGCCTACACCATGCTCCTGTGTTTAGGTCTGGTCGCTGTGTGCTGGCTCAAGGGCGAACCTCCCAGCTGGCGTTGGAGCGCCAAGTGAAATCGCCGCCGAACCCTTCATTCGAGCGGACGCCTAACGGCGCCGCTCACCTACGACGTTAGCTTTTGAAATCTTTAGATCAGGAATAAGACATGAGCTACATAGATAGACTAATTGAAAATTGCCAATTAGCGAAAAAGCCTCTCCTGTAAGGGAGTTTGTAATGAAAAACATTTCTGATCTAGATGGTATTAAATGAGAGTATCAAGTAATCCGAAGAACCGAGGAACGTCTCCAATTGTCCATCCCTTGCATCATATCATCATAGGCGGAATCGAACACCAGCGAATATTCCGAGATGACCAGGACCAGGGTAATTTCATTGAACGGCTGGGACTGCATGAACGCAATTGAAAGTAATCTGGCCCGTTATCTGGAACTCGAGCGCCTCCTGAATGCCTTTTTTTTAGCCTTCCACTTCTGTTACGACCGATGCCTCACCCCTAAGAAGATGCAGAACGGCGGCCTACCGGTGGCGGCCTGCTGCAGGGACAGGTATTACGTTCTGTTCGATCTGGATCATGCGGCATTTGAACGGCTGCAGCAGGAGCGCGAAAGGCTTTACGGCAAGCCTTGGGAACATGCTTGGATGAATCCGGTTTCTCCATGCGAATATCATGATCCGCAAAACGGGTGTATTCTCAAGAGCCACAAGAGTCCGACCTGTCTATCATTTCTCTGCCGGAAAGCCATCGATCGGCTCAGAACTGAGTTCGACATCTACTTTTACGATTATCTGGGCGTGAGCTACGGCCTGGAATGGATTCTCACGGGAATATTTCCAGAGCGTGATTACCGCGAGTTACAAAAAGATGTAACCACTGCGATCACGAAGATCGAGAGCATAAGCAATTGTGGTCATTAGGGGAATTCAGGTATGCGGGACAGAGGGTCGCATCTTAATTATTAATTTTTTGCAGTACAGGGCAATTGGTCTGACCACGGCAAGTCCACAATATCGGTGTTTGGGGACGTTCCTCGCGGTGTTTGGTGTTTGGGACGTTCCTCGGATATTCGGTTTACATAAAAGCATGTATTTAATACATAGACGACATGCCTCGAAAAGCCCGCATAGACGCACCCAGAGCGTTGCACCATATCATCGTGAGGGGGATCGATCGAAGGAAGATTTTCTTCGATGATTTCGACCGGGATGATTTTTTGAATCGGCTGGGTCTCATGGTGTCGGAAAGTAAAACCCCTTGTTTCGCATGGGCCCTCATTCCAAACCATTTGCACTTGCTCTTAAGGACGGGCGCCGCTCCCATCGCAACGGTGATGCGAAGACTTTTAATCGGATACGCGGTGAGTTTTAATCGGAGCCATCGACGGTGAGCGAATCCGTGGCGAGAGGCCAGAAAATCGTCGAAGAGCAAGGGTCGAACCTTTTAGATGAGAGTATCAAGTAATCCGAAAAACTGAGAAACGCCGCCAATTGTCTCAAAGGATACTGCATATGTTGCCCGAGCTGAAGAACGCCCTTCTCGCCAGAATCAACAGCATCCCTATCGTTCAAACGCTGGAGCTTGAGATTGTCCGGTTCGGCGACGGCTATTGCGAAACCCGCGTTCCGCGCAGACGGAAATACGACGGCGTCTTCGAATCCTTTCACGGCGGGCTGCTGATGACCCTCGCCGACAGTACGGCCTGCTTTGCGATTCTGACCCGCACCGGTTCGGATACACGACTGACGACCACCGACATGAACATCCGCTTCCTGGCACCATGTCTGACCGACGTAACGGCCAGGGCTAGGGTGATCAAATTCGGACGCACCCTCTGCCCGGTGGCCATCGATATGTTCGACGTGCAGGAGCAACTGGTGGCCGTAGCCCAGGTCAATTACATCCTGCTTAACCATTCGCCTCCGGCTGATCCCGATGCTGCACACCGCTGAACCCTCACATCAAGGATGAAGATAGACCATGCGCTCCCCTTTTTTAGCACCATCTTGACGCCGATTCCGATGGCCATTAGTTTCTGGCACCCTGTGACTGGGAGTTTGCATCCCGGTACGCCCGCAACCCAATTATTTTTCGCCAGCCCGATGCGGGACAGGACTATTAGCGCCATTGGTAGTTTCACCCCACCTATCACGGAAAGGAGGAAACGATCCATGAGCTCGATAAAAACCTTGTTCATAGTGGCTGCGGCCGGAATTTTCTTGTCAGGGTGCTGCCTGAAGTTCAACGATCTCGCCCCCGGCACGAACTACAACGTTGGCAGCACCATCACGACGGGAGGCAAGACGATCCAGGTCGAGCAGTTCCAGTGGGCCAACGGGACATGGTCGTCGACGGGCCATGCCCAGGTCAATTCGTCCAATTTCGCAGGAGGCTCCGACTACGAACTCAGGGCCAACAACATCAATTTTAACTTCCAGCTGGACTATCCGCTTTCGAAGCTCACGTTCAAGTTTGCGGATTTCGGAGGCAATGAGAACATCAAGGTGAACAACGACTTCCGGAACGTGCAAAACTTCCTGGGTCTGAGCAATACAACAATCGGCGGGGTTCAGGTGACGGTCACCGCCGTACAACAGGTCGGCAGCATACGCGGCGAGGTGGTGCTGCAGGGCCCCATCAGCGGGTTCAGCGTCGGCGGTCAGGAATTCTGGATCGACGAGGTCTGCCCGACGAAATAAAAAAACGACGGATTGCGCCGGAAAAACCCCACGGGCCGCGCGCCCGCGGGGTCAACTGCAGCAGAACCGCCGGCAACTGAAACCCTACCGGGGACTTATTGGGGACGTTCCTCGGATATTCGGTTTACATTAAAAGCATGTATTTAATACATAGACGACATGCCTCGAAAAGCCCGCATCGACGCACCCGGAGCCTTGCACCATATCATCGTGAGGGGGATCGATCGAAGGAAAATTTTCTTCGATGATTTCGACCGGGAATTTTTTGAATCGGCTGGGTCTCATGCTGTCTGAAAGTAAAACTCCTTGTTTTGCATGGGTTCTCATTCCAAACCATTCGCACCTGCTCTTAAGGACGGGCACCGCTCCCATCGCCACGGTGATGCGCAGACTTTTAACCGGATACGCGGTGAGTTTTAATCGCGCCATCGACGGTAAGCGAATCCGTGACGAGGGGCCAGAAAATCGTCGAAGAGCAAGGGTTGAACCTTTTAGATAAGAGTATCAAGTAATCCGAAGAGCCGAGGAACCTCCCCAATTGTCCCCTTAGGCAGCGGAGGAACACCATGTCGCGGAGCGCATTCAGCCTCAAGATCTTCGCCGGCTATCTCTTGGGCCTTGGCGTGGTGCTCGTCTTGGCACCGAACCTGTTGCTCACAACCTTTGGCTTCCCGGCCACTTCCGAAGTGTGGATCCGTGTCCTTGGGTTTGTCGTCGTCAATTTGTCTGTGTACTACTGGTATGCGGCGAAGAGCGATTCCAAACCGCTATTTCTCGCAACTGTCTTCACCCGCGTCTTTATCTTGGTAGCGTTTGGGGCGCTGGCCGTCTTCGGTCTCGCAAAGCCAATGCTCGTTCTCTTCGGTGCCATAGATGCCATTGGAGGGCTCTGGACGTATCTTTCCCTGCGCCGCGATGAAACCACTGCCTAACCCTTCGTTGCACCCCTGATCGCGAAGGAGGCCAGTAGACGCATTCGAGCGATTAGTACGTGCTTCGGTGATCCTATCATTTAGAGACACTTCGCGCGTGCCTCCACCGGGACATGGGGTCGCATCTTAATTATTAATTTTTTGCAGTACAGGGCAATGGGTCTGACCACGGCAAGTCCACAATACCAAGGGGGGGGAATA
>DATITS010000202.1:0-16033 GCA_035467535.1 Desulfobacterales bacterium | reverse complement strand
GGGTATTTTTTCTGGTGGTCTGAAGTTCCATGGTAGGAGGGAACCCTCCACCTGTTTGGCTGTCGAAAATTAAACAGTGGAATATCAGATATAATATCATAACTTGCTAAAAAATAATGGAAAATTGATCTTTCCGGTTGTGCCCTGCGCTGATTCTGTGGTATGTTTACCGGAACTGAACAGGGAGATAGACTGAGGGCCAAACAAAGCCAAAATCGTTTGGAACCCACGAAAGGAATCGAGATGCACCTTCGCAAACGTGTACTGGTTACGGGCGGGGCGGGTTTTCTGGGGTCTTTCCTCTGCGAGCGTTTGCTCGAGGAAGGCTGCGACGTTATCTGCTGCGACAATTTTTACACCGGCTCCAAGCGCAACATTGCGCACCTGTTGAGCCATCCTTACTTCGAGCTCATCCGGCACGATATCACGTTTCCGCTATACCTGGAGGTCGACGAGATCTATAACCTGGCCTGCCCGGCCTCTCCGATCCACTACCAGAACGACCCGGTGCAGACCACCAAGGTCAATGTGCACGGGGCGATCAACATGCTGGGGTTGGCCAAACGCGTCAAGGCCCGCATCCTCCAGGCGTCAACCTCCGAGGTCTACGGCGACCCCAGCGTGCACCCCCAGACCGAAGCGTATTGGGGTAACGTCAACTGCATCGGGCCGCGCTCGTGCTACGATGAAGGCAAGCGCTGCGCCGAGACCCTGTTCTTCGACTATCACCGCCAGCACAAACTCAACATTCGCGTCGTGCGCATCTTCAATACCTATGGACCGCGCATGCACCCCAACGACGGCCGGGTCGTCAGCAACTTCATCATGCAGGCGCTCACCGGCCGGGACATCACGGTTTTCGGTGACGGCAGTCAAACCCGCTCCTTCTGCTTTGTGGACGACATGATCGAGGGGCTGTTCCGGATGATGAACAACCCCCACGGTTTTACCGGGCCGGTCAACCTCGGCAACCCCAGCGAGTTCACCATCCGCGAGTTGGCCGAAAAGGTGATCGGGTTGACGGGTTCGCGCTCGAACGTCGTCCTCAAGCCGCTGCCGGCCGACGACCCGACCCAGCGGCGGCCGGACATCGGTCTGGCCCGGCAGGAGTTCGGCTGGCAGCCCACCATCGAACTGGAAACGGGTCTGCGCCGCACCATCGATTATTTCAAAAATTTTCTCCCGAATCAGCAAGGGTGAACCCTTTTCACAGCCTCAGGCGCGGTTTTTCAACACCCTGTTAATGACTGCGAGACGTGGTCTCCTCGCCGGTTCAAAAAAAGGTTGTGCCGTCGACCTGCGGCTGGTATCTGAAGAGGATGACATCCGCCGGCGAACCTTCGGCCGGCGCCACATGAAAGGAGGATTCGGTGAATCAGATGAAAAAGGGTGCCAATGTAGGGAAGCTCATCACCCTGGCGATGATCCTGATGGCGCTTGCCGCCTGCCAGAGCATGGACAAGGGGGACACCAAGAAGGTCGAAGCCCAAAAACGCCTGCCCGACGTGCACGAGTTCGACGACGTGCTGGTGCCGCGGGACCTCCTTATTGACCGTGATGCGTCGTTCGCTTACCGTGGGGCCGGACAGCCGATGGGCCTGCTGCGCATGTCCGGCCGCGTCGACGCGAATTCGCTCATGCGGTTTTTCAAGACCAACATGCCGAACGACGGCTGGCAGATGGTGAGCGAGCTGCGTGCGCCGCAGTCGCTCTTGATGTACCAAAAGGACAAACGCACATGCGTGATCCTCATTGAGGACGGAACGTTCCAGACGTTCGCCGACATCTGGGTCGTGCCTGCGAACGATTCCGTCGATACCGGCATCCGCAAATAGGGGTGGGGCAAGACCCGCAGCGGTGAACATGGTCGACACGCAGAAGTTCGTCCAGACCATTGACGAGCTGGCGCACACGCTGCGCGAGCTTGCGGACAGTGGGGTCAGGGGATTCGACTGCGCGCCGGAGGCGCTCGACACCCTGGAATCCTGGGGTCGGCACCGGCCCCCGCGCCGGCCGCATCCTCAGCCCCAACATCAGCCTCAGCCGACTGAAAGCCTGGAAATGATCCGGGAGGACATCGGCGACTGCCAGCGCTGCAACCTTTGCCGGAGCCGGACCCGCATCGTCTTCGGGGCCGGCAGCCCGCGGGCCCGGCTCATGTTCATCGGCGAAGGTCCGGGACAGGACGAGGACCGGGCCGGGGAGCCCTTCGTCGGGGCGGCCGGGCAGCTCCTGACCCGCATCATCGCGGCGATCAAGCTCAGCCGCGAAGAGGTCTATATCGCCAACGTGGTGAAGTGCCGGCCGCCCGACAACCGCACCCCGGCGCCGGAGGAGATCGCCACCTGCTCCCCGTTTTTGCGCCGGCAGATTCTCTCCATCCGGCCGCTGTTTATCTGCACGCTGGGCGGCTGTGCCGCGCAGACCCTGCTCGGAACGACGGAACCCATTTCAAGGCTGCGCGGCCGCATGTACGATAATGAGGGAATCCGGGTGCTGCCCACCTTTCATCCCGCCTACCTCCTGCGCAACCCGGAAAAGAAACGCGCGGTGTGGGAGGACATGCAGCAGCTGATGAAGGAATTATCCCTATGAGGGCTAACGTCGTCCGGGGGATGCTTGCCGCGATGCTTCTCATCGGCGCTGCCGGCCAGGCCGGTGCCGAAGGAAGCGAGGTGTTCATCATCCGCGTGGCCGACGCCATCAGCCCCGGAACCGCCGAGTTCATCCACCACGGCATCAAGACCGCCGAAAAGCTGCCGGCCGCCTGCATCGTCATCGAGCTGGACACCCCCGGCGGGCTGGCCGAGTCCATGCGCAAAATCGTCCAGGACATCCTTGCCAGCAGCGTGCCGGTGGTCGTTTATGTGGCCCCGGCCGGCGCGCGAGCGGCTTCGGCCGGGGTGATGATCACGATGGCCGCCGACATCGCCGCCATGGCCCCGGGCACCAACATCGGGGCGGCCCACCCGGTCGGGGCGGGGGGGCAGGAGATCGGCGGCACGATGTCCGAAAAAGTGGTCAACGACATGGTGGCCCAGGCCAAGAGTGTCGCCGAACACCGGGGCCGCAACCCGCAGTGGGTGGAGCGGGCGATCCGTGAGAGTGTCTCGGCCACCGAAACCGAGGCACTGAAAGAGAATGTCATCGACCTGATTGCTCAGGACACGGACGACCTCATCCGGCAGATCAACGGCCGAACGGTAGCGGGCAAAGGATCCCTGCCTCTCGATGCTCCCCGGAAGACCGTGCTCGAGGAGGACCTGCGGGCCAAGATCCTGAAGGCGATCAGCAGTCCCAACATCGCCTACATCCTGTTGATGCTCGGGATCGCCGGGCTGTACTTTGAGTTTTCGCACCCCGGGGCCGTCTTTCCCGGGGTGGTCGGCGGAATCTGCCTGGTGCTCGCCTTCTTTGCCCTGCAGACGCTGCCGGTCAACTATGCGGGAATCATGCTCATCGTCCTGGCGATCATCTTTTTCATCATGGAGATGAAAATCGCCAGCTACGGGCTGCTGAGTGTCGCCGGGATCATCTGCCTGCTGCTGGGCTCCCTTATGCTGTTCGAGGGCGAAAGCCCCGAAAGCCGGCTCGCCTGGGGCGTGCTTGCGCCCACACTGATCCTGGTTTCCGGGTTTTTCACGGCTGTGGCCTTTCTGGTGTTTCGCTCCCAGGTGTCCGCGCCGATGACCGGATCCGCCGGGCTGGTGGGCGAAATCGGGGTCGTCAAGAAAGCGTTGGCGCCCCGCGGCAAGGTCTTCGTTCACGGCGAACTCTGGAACGCCGTCGCCGCAACGGCCATCGCCGAAAACGTGCCGGTTCGGGTGGTCAAAGTCACGGGCCTGCTGTTGGAGGTGGAACCGGCCGAGGAGTCCCGCCCGGCATAACCCCGGGCGGCCCGCATCGCAAACCGACCTGAACCGCGAATGCGAGCGAATCATAAAAAAAACCGCATTCCTAACGGTCGAAGATTCCCTGCAGCTTGCTGCAGGGATCTTCAAAAGGAGGTCCCATGTACGTCGGACTGGCAGTCGTTTTACTGATCCTGTTTTTTCTATCGGCCTCGTTGAAGGTTCTCAACGAATACGAGCGGGGGGTGATCTTCCGCCTCGGCCGGATCATTGCCGCCAAGGGACCCGGCCTGATCATTTTGATCCCCATCATCGACCGCATCGTCAAGGTGAGCCTGCGGCTGGTGGCGCTCGACGTGGACCCCCAGGACGTGATCACGCGCGACAACGTGTCGGTCAAGGTCAACGCGGTGCTTTACTTCCGGGTCGTCGACCCGGTGAAGGCGATCGTGCAGGTGGAGAACTACGCCTACGCCATGAGCCAGCTCGCCCAGACGACCCTGCGCAGCGTCTGCGGCCAGGCCGAACTCGACGACCTTTTGTCCGAACGCGAAAAAATCAATGCCAAGCTCCAGGAGATCCTGGACACCCACACGGACCCCTGGGGCATCAAGGTCACCACGGTCGAGCTCAAACAGATCGATCTGCCCCAGGAGATGCAGCGTGCCATTGCCAGGCAGGCCGAAGCCGAGCGCGAGCGGCGCGCCAAGGTCATCAACGCCGAGGGCGAGTTCCAGGCGGCCGCCAAGCTCGCGGAAGCCTCCAGCATCATTGAACACCACCCGGTCGCCCTGCAGCTGCGCTACCTGCAGACCATGAAAGAAATGGCGGCGGAGAGCAACTCGACGACGTTTTTCCCGATACCGCTGGATCTTTTCAAGCCGTTTTTTCAGAAGCCGCCGGAGAAGGAAAAAGCCTGACGTCAACGACCGGCCGCAACGTCGTGACCGGGCGGCTTCTTCGCTATTGACAGGGTAAAACAAAATGGTTTATGGAATCGAGCGCTGGAAATAGTCGAACTGCTATCACGACCGGCAGCGCGATGTCATTCTGACGTCACTATCGGGCGGGGGCTCATCGGCCTCCGTTCGTTTTTTCCGCTGCCGGCAAGCACAAGGAGCCGATCGACCATGAGCGAGAAAAAGGAAATCGAGATCTGGGGGCGCCCCCTGGAGAAGATGACCACCAAGGACTTGAAGGCGGCCGCCTTGGAGGCCGGGGGCATCTCCGGCGTGTCCGGCATGAAGAAGGAACAGCTGGTGGACGCCCTGCGCAAGGTCAAGGAGATCGAGGCGGCGCCCATGAAGAAGACCGATGCCTCGACCCGCCAGCTCAAGGCGCAGATCCGCGCCATGCGGTCCCAGCGGATGGAGGCCTCTGCGGCCGACAACCGCAAGACGGCCACGATCCTGCGCCGGCGCATCGCGCGGCTCAAGAAGAAGACCCGGCATGCGTCGGCCTGAACAGGCGATGATCGACCCGGCGTCGGTCGCCTTTGACGTCGACGGGGTGATCGCGGACACCATGGCGCTCTTCCTCGAGATCGCGCGGGACGAGTTCGATGTGCGCGGGATCCGCTACGAGGACATCACCTGCTACAATCTGGTGGACTGCATCGGCATGGACCCGGCGGTCATCGACCGCATCCTGAGCCGGATTCTGGAAGGGCGGTACACGCAGCCCCTGAAAGCGATCCCCGGCGCGGCCGCGGTCCTGCGGCGGGTCGCCCGGCGGGCCGCGCCCCTGCTGCTGGTCACCGCACGGCCGCACATCGGCCCCGTGGACGGCTGGGTGCGGGGCCTTCTCGCAGACGATGCCGCCGGTGTCACGATCGTGGCGACCGGCTCGTTTGAGGCCAAAGCCGAAGTGCTGCTCGACCGGGGGATCACCCATTTCGTCGAGGACCGGCTTGAAACCTGTTTCACGCTGGCGCCGACCGGCATCACGCCGGTTCTTTTCGCCCAGCCGTGGAACCGTACGCCTCACCCGTTTGTGGAGGTGTCCTCGTGGGCGGAGCTCGACGAACTGATTCAATGGTGACGGTTTCGCCTGTGGAGTGCCGGGCGTGAGTTCCCGGGAGCGTGCGCTAAACGGTTTCAACTAGTCCACCCAGCGGGTTTGCACGAGTCCGCCAACGACACGAGTGATTGCAGCGATGACGCCTTCTGCTTTGATAGACGCCGTTCGCGCGTTTGTCGAGTCCCTTTCCGCCGAAAAAGGCTACTCGATCCACACCTGTCGCGCCTACCGCCGGGACCTGGAAGAGTTCACGGACTACTTGGAAGGCAACGCGGAAGGGCAGGCCCCCGGGAAGGGTGAGAAAAAAGACCTCGGGCCCAATGGCGTCACCCCCCTGATGATCCGTGGGTACATGGGGTACCTGCACCGGAAAAACCAGAAATCGAGTGTTGCGCGAAAATTGTCCACCCTGCGCAGCTTCTTCAAGTCCCTGGTCAAGACGGGCCTGATCGAGGCCAACCCGGCCGACGGGCTGCTCACTCCCAAGCGGGAGAAGACCATCCCGGTCTATCTGACCGTCGACGAGATTTTTCGGCTCCTGGATTCGATCGAGCGCGACGCGCTGCTCGCGGCCCGCAACCGGGCCATTTTCGAAACGCTCTACTCCTGCGGCATCCGTGTTTCGGAGCTGACCGGGCTCAACGTGTTCGACATCGACGCGCCGGCGGCAACCGTGCGGGTCTTCGGCAAGGGCGGCAAGGAGCGCGTGGTTCCGGCCGGCCGCAAGGCGCTCGATGCCATCGAGTGCTACCGGGAGCGGCTGCGCGCCGAGGCGGGGATCGGGACCGATCGCAACGGGCCTGTTTTTCTCAACCGACAGCGGCAGCGGCTGACGGCGCGATCCGTGGGCCGCATCCTGAAGAAGCTGGCGACGGCTTGCGGCATCGCGACCCCGATCTCGCCCCACGGGCTGCGCCACACGTTTGCCACCCACATGCTCGATGCCGGTGCGGACCTGCGCAGTGTGCAGGAGCTGCTCGGGCACCGGAACCTTTCCACGACACAGAAGTACACTCACGTGAGCATCAACCGGCTGATGGAGACCTATGACAAGGCGCATCCGCGGAAATGAAACGTTGATGGCTTAAGCGACAGCGGGGCAGGGACTTCGATGAACATGAGCGCTGGATCGGCGATGACGTATCACGGCACGACCATTCTGGCCGTCCGGCACCAGGGGCGGACGGCGGTCGCCGGCGACGGCCAGGTCACGCTGAACGCCAGCGTGATCAAGCACCGCGCCAAAAAAGTGCGGCGCATCTACAACGACAAGATCATCGTCGGATTCGCCGGGGCCACCGCCGACGCCCTGAGCCTCTCGGAGCGGCTGCAGGAAAAGCTCGAACGGTACAACGGCAATCTCACCCGCGCGGCGGCCGAGCTTGCCCGGGATTGGCGGACCGACAAGTACCTGCGGCGGCTCGAGGCCGCCATGGTTGCGGCGGATGAGCAGCGGATGTACCTCATCTCGGGCAACGGGGACGTGATCGAACCCGATGACGGTGTGATCGGCATCGGCTCCGGCGGGACCGCCGCCCAGGCGGCTGCGGCGGCCCTGATCCGGCACACCGGCCTGAACGCGCGCCGCATCGCGGAGGAAGCGCTGAAGATCGCATCCTCCATCTGTGTCTACACCAACGACGTCATTACGGTGGAAGAAATTTGAAGATATTGAAGCCCTCCGAGATCGTCACGGAACTGGACAAATACATTATCGGCCAGCACCAGGCCAAGCGCTCGGTGGCCGTGGCCCTGCGCAACCGCTGGCGGCGGCAGCAGGTGCCGCCCGATCTGCGCAATGAAATCGCGCCCAAGAACATCATCCTGATCGGGCCGACCGGGGTCGGCAAGACCGAAATCGCCCGCCGGCTGTCGATGCTCACGGAGTCTCCCTTTCACAAGGTGGAGGCCTCCAAGTTCACCGAGGTGGGCTACGTCGGCCGGGATGTCGAATCGATGGTGCGGGAGCTGCTCGAGATGACCATCACGCTCGACAAGGCGCGCGAGCACGAGGCCGTGAAGGAAAAGGCCCGACAGATGGCCGAGGAGCGCATGCTGGACCTTCTGTTGCCCAAGGCCGGCCGATCCCCGGATCCCGGCGAGACGCAGATCGAGCTGGTCACGGCGGCCACGGCGGAGTCCCCCTCCACCCGGGAAAAACTGCGCAGCCTCCTGCGCCAGGGCAAACTCGACCAGCGTTACGTCGACCTGGAGGTCCAGGATCGCGGCGGCGGGCCGATGGTGGAGATCTTTTCGAACGCCGGCATGGAGGAGATGGGGATCAATTTCAAGGACATGCTCGGCGGGCTTTTCCCGAAAGGCATCAAGCGGCGCAAGCTGAAGGTGCCGGAGGCCATGGATGCGCTTGCCCATGAAGAGGCTCAGGGCCTGGTGGACATGGAGAAGATCGTCAAGTGCGCGATCGAAAAGGTCGAGCAGGCCGGGATCATCTTCATCGACGAGATCGACAAGATCGTCGCCAAGAGCGGCAGCCACGGCCCGGACGTCTCCCGCGAAGGGGTGCAGCGCGACCTGCTGCCGGTGGTCGAGGGCTGCACGGTTGCGACCAAGCACGGCCCGATCAAGACCGACCACATCCTGTTCGTCGCATCGGGCGCGTTTCACACCGTGAAGCCCTCGGATCTGATTCCCGAGCTTCAGGGGCGCTTCCCGATCCGGGTCGAGCTCGATGCCCTGGGGCGGGCGGAGTTCGTGCGCATCCTGACCGAGCCGAAAAACGCCCTGGTGCTGCAGTACAAAGAGCTGCTGAAGACCGACGGGATCGACATCGTTTTTTCGAAGGAGGCGGTGGAGGAGATCGGCCGGCTGGCCGAAGAGGTGAACACCCGCACTGAGAACATCGGCGCGCGGCGGCTGCACACCCTCATGGAGCGGCTGCTCGAGGAGGTCCTCTTCGATGCACCCGACCTGGCCGAACAGCAGGTGGTCGTCGACCCGCCCTATGTGGATTCCAAGCTGAAGGACATTATCAGCAGCGAGGATCTCAGCCGGTTTATTTTGTAGTCTAATTTGGGCTGTTGAGTTCATTGAGTTTGTTGGGTTGGTTGACGATGCAAAGACAGGGAGGTCTTGGAATGACAAACGCGATGATGGAGCGGGCGAACGAGGTGATCGCCAAAACCTACAAGCGGTTTCCGGTCGTGCTCACCCGGGGCAGCGGTTGCACCCTGTGGGACGACGCCGGCAAACGTTACACCGATTTCGTGGCCGGCATCGCCGTCTGCAACCTGGGCCATGCGCACCCGAAAATCGCCGAGGCCCTGGCCGCGCAGGCCCGCACGTTGTGGCACGTCTCCAACCTCTTCTACACTGTTCCCCAGATGGAGCTGGCGGCCTGGCTGACGGCCCACAGCTTTGCCGACCGGGTGTTCTTCTGCAACAGCGGGGCCGAGGCGAACGAGGCCGCCATCAAGCTGGCGCGCAAGTATTTCAAAGAGGCCGGGCAGGGCGAGCGGTTCCGGATCATCAGCATGGAGCAGTCCTTCCATGGCCGGACCATGGCGACCCTTTCGGCCACCGGACAGGAAAAGGTCAAGCACGGGTTCGACCCGCTGCTGGAGGGTTTCGATTTTGCGCCCTTCGACGACATAGAGGCGATCCGGGCGAAAATCGGCCCCGCCACCGCCGCGGTCATGCTCGAGCCGGTGCAGGGCGAAGGCGGCGTGCGCTGTCCCCGGCCCGACTATCTGAAACAGGTCCGCGCGCTGTGCGACGAGGCCGGCCTGCTGCTCATCTTCGACGAGATCCAGACCGGGATGGGCCGCACCGGTACCCTTTTCGCCTACGAGCCGTCCGGGGTGAATCCCGACATCATGACGCTTGCCAAGGCGCTGGCGAACGGCCTGCCGATGGGGGCCATGCTGGCCCGGGAGCAGGTGGCGGCGGCCTTCGGGCCGGGCTCCCATGCCTCGACCTTCGGCGGCACGCCGATCGTGTCGGCGGCGGCCCTGGAGGTCTGCCGGACTATGGAGCGGGAGGGCATCCTCGAATACACCCGAGAGATCTCGGAGTACTTCCGGTCGAAGCTCGAATGGCTCAAGGGCCGGCATGCGGTCATCGAAGAGGTGCGCGGGGTGGGGCTCTTGCTCGGCCTGCGGATTGCGACCGACGGCGAGCCCTTCGTGCTCCAGTGCATGGAGCAGGGCTTTCTGATCAACTGCGTGCAGGGCAACGTCCTGCGCTTCGTCCCCCCGCTGGTCATCACCCGGGCCGAGATCGAGGCGCTCATGAGTTGTCTGGATGGCATTTTCAGTTCGACCTCCGACGCTAAAAACAAAAGGGATCCGAATGCCTGAAAAACTCTGGAAGGGGCGCTTCACCGAGCGCACGGCGCAGATCGTGGAGAGCTTCACGGCCTCGATCGATGTCGACAAGCGCCTCTACCGCCACGACATCGAGGGCAGCATCGCCCACTGCCGGATGCTCGCCAAGACCGGCATCATCACAGAAGCCGATGCCGATGCGCTCGTGCAGGGGCTCGACCAGATCCGCTGCGAAATCGAGTCGGGCAGTTTTGCCTTCGACGCGCGCCTCGAAGACATCCACATGCACATCGAGTCGCGGCTCGCCGAGGTCGCCGGCCCGGTGGCCCAGAAGCTCCACACCGGCCGCAGCCGCAACGACCAGGTGGCCCTCGACGTGCGCATGTACCTGCGGGATGCGCTGGGCGACATCACCCAGCGGCTCACCGCGCTGCAGCGGAGCTTTGTCGCGCTCGCCCGGACCCATATCGACGTCATTCTGCCGGGCTACACCCACCTGCAGCGGGCCCAGCCGATTTTGCTGGCCCACCATTTCATGGCCTATGTCGAGATGTTTTCCCGGGACGGGGAGCGGCTGGCGGACTGCCTGCGACGCACGAACGTGATGCCGCTCGGCAGTGCGGCGCTCGCCGGCACCACGTTCCCCATCGACCGCACCTATGCGGCCGAGCTGCTGGGCTTTCCGGCGATATCCGCCAACAGCCTGGACGCGGTGTCGGACCGGGATTTCATCATCGAGTTCCTGGCGGCCGCCAGCCTGTGCATGATGCACCTGAGCCGGTTTTCCGAGGAGATGATCCTGTGGTCTTCGGCCGAATTCGGCTTCATCGAGCTGCCGGACAGCTTCGCCACCGGCAGCAGCATCATGCCGCAGAAGAAAAACCCGGATGTGCCCGAGTTGGTGCGGGGCAAGACCGGCCGGGTGTACGGGCACCTGATGGCCATGCTCACCCTGATGAAGGGGCTGCCGCTCTCCTACAACCGCGACCTGCAGGAGGACAAGGCCGCGCTGTTCGATGCCGTCGACACCCTCACCGCCTGCATCGAGGTGGTCACCCAGATGTTGCCCGGCCTCGTCATCCGGCCGGAACGCATGGAGGCGGCCGCCTCGCAGGGTTACCTCAACGCCACCGACCTGGCCGACTACCTGGTCCAACAGGGCCTGCCGTTCCGGGAGGCCCACCACGTGGTCGGCCGGGCCGTGCGCCATGCCATCGAGAAGCGTCGGGAGTTGCACGAGCTGCCGCTTTCCGAGATGCACTCCTTTTCGACGCTGATCAAGGAAGACATTTACGATCACCTGGGCACCCGGGCGGTCGTCAACCGCCGCGCCGGCCAAGGCGCCACAGGGAAAAACGCGGTGCAGGCTGCCATCGCAGCGGCAGAGAAGCGGCTGGCCTGAGCATGCCGCGGAGGACGTTTGCGATCATGGCTCATCGGTGTGCGGCGATCCTGGTTTCGGTCCTCCTCGCTGGAGTGCTCTTCGGCTGCGGCCGCAAGCTGCCCCCATCGCCGCCGGCGAAGTTCATGCCGCCGGCCGTGACGGACCTTTCCTTCCGGCTCGAGGAGAACCGGATTACGCTGAACTGGACGGTCCCGCAGCTCCAGGACAAGGACCAGCCGCCTCCCGCCGGCTTCCGGGTCTTCCGGGCGCGGCAAGCGACCGCTGATGAGGGCTGCAGCAGCTGCAAGCTCGACTTCCGGCAGACCGGGGACGTGACGTCCAAGGGCAAAAAGCCGGGCAGCCCGCTTAATTTCAGCGAAACGCTTCTGCCCGGCCACAAATACGTTTATAAAGTGGTGGCCTACGACGCCAAGGGGTTCGACGGGAAAGACTCGAAGTCGATCGAAGTCGCATTCTAAAATGGACCCAATTGCGTTCACCAAAATGAGCGGAAGCGGCAACGATTTCATCCTGATCGACAACCGGAGTCGGGTCGTGGATGAGGGCGGGCTGCCGCATTTCATCACCGGCATCTGCCGGCGGCGGACGTCGGTGGGGGCCGACGGGGTCATCCTGATCGAGGCCTCCGATGCGGCCGACTTCCGCTGGCGGTTTTTCAATGCCGACGGCAGCCCGGCCGCGATGTGCGGCAACGGGGCGCGCTGTGCTGCGCGCTTCGCCTTCATCCAGGGAATTGCCGGCGCCGACATGCGCTTTGAGACCGACGCCGGACTGATCCACGCCCGTGTGAACGGGCCGCAGGTGCGCGTTAAATTGACCGACCCCCACGGCCTGCGGCAGGCACTGCGCCTCGATCTGGCCTCCGGGACGCTCCAGGTGAGTTCGATCGACACCGGGGTGCCGCACGTGGTGGTGATGGCATCCGACCTTGAAAACACGGACGTACGGGGTCTCGGCCGGGAGATCCGCCGGCACCCCGAGTTCGCCCCCGCCGGGACCAACGCCAATTTCATCGGAGCGGATCCCGACGGCGGCATCGCCATCCGCACCTACGAGCGCGGGGTGGAAGACGAGACCCTCGCCTGCGGCACGGGGTCCGTGGCCGGCGCGCTGGTGGCCGCACTCACGCTGAGCCTGGCCTCGCCCGTGCCCGTGCGCACCCGCAGCGGCGAGACCCTGACGGTGCACTTCCGCCGGGACGGCGGCCGCTTTCACGACGTTTACCAGGAGGGGAGCGCTTGGCTCATCTGCGCCGGCCACCTGTGCGAGGAGGCCTGGCGCTGAGAGGCCGGGAGAGGGGCTGCTCGGTGGAGATCCACATCGCCTACATCTCGGTCGGCTCCAATCTCGGAGACAAACTCGACCATTGCCGCAGGGGAGTCGCAGCACTCGCCGCCGACGGGCGGGTGCGGATCCTCGCCCAGTCCCGCATTTACCGCACCGAGCCGGTGGACTACACCGACCAGGACTGGTTCATCAACCGCGTGATCAAGATCGGGACGGACTTCGCCCCTTTGCCGCTGCTCGCGCGGCTCCAGGCCGTGCAGCAGGCGCTGGGCCGGACCGAACCCGCCGTGCGCTTCGGGCCGCGGGTGCTCGACCTGGACATCCTGCTGTATGACCGGCTGGTCATTGACGGTCCGCGTCTGAGCATACCGCACCCCCGGATGCACGCCCGGCGTTTTGTTTTAACGCCGTTGTGTGATATAGACCCCGACGTGGTGCACCCGGTTCTGGGCAAGTCTGCCCGGACACTGCTGTTGGAACTGGAAGGGGAGGGGCAGGAGGTCGTGGAATTTCAATGTTCAGACTGATTGCCTTCGCGCTGATTGCTTATGTGGCCTACCGTCTCGCCCGGAAGTGGATTTTCGGCCGGACCCGCTCCACTCCGGTAAACGGCACGGACCCCGACCGTATCGACGATGTCATGGTCCAGGACCCGCAGTGCGGGGCCTATTTCCCCCGGCGGGACGGGGTGGCGCTACGGCACGCTGGGGACGACCTGCTGTTCTGCAGCCGGGACTGCCGTGATCGCTTCATTAGCGCAAACTCGAATACCGGAAAGTAGCCAGCCGCCATGGAACAAACAGACTATCCGCAAGAGACCCCCTCCGCCGCTCCGTCGGGCGATGCCGGCGGGTTTTTCCCGGGAGGCGACCGGTCCGCCGGCCACACCCAGCAGCCGGGGCGCACCGGCACCTGGACGCGGTTGAAAGAGGCGGCCCACCACCCGAACGGGCTGACGCTGTTCCGGGTCGCCATGATCCCGTTGATCATCGGCCTGTTTTCGTTCCCCAGCCGCTTCCTCTCGCTGGTGGCCGCGTTGGTGTTCAGCGCCGCAGCGATCACCGACTACCTGGACGGCTTCCTGGCGCGCCGGCATGGCAAGGTGACCTTCATCGGGAAAGTCATGGACCCGGTGGCCGACAAGCTGCTGAACTCTTCGGCCTTCATCATGCTGGCCTCCCACGGA
The DNA here is from genome assembly GCA_035467535.1 of Desulfobacterales bacterium. Lineage (GTDB taxonomy): Bacteria > Desulfobacterota > Desulfobacteria > Desulfobacterales > SpSt-501 > SpSt-501. The sequence goes on along the minus strand of DATITS010000202.1, from coordinate 2,002 downwards.
TGGGTGCCGGCTTGGATGGTGTGCGTGATCATCGGCCGCGAGCTAGCCGTCACCGGCCTGCGCAGCGTAAGTGCGGCAAAAGGCATCGACGTGTCCGCCTCGCGCCTGGGAAAACTAAAAACCGGTTTCCAGGTGGCGGCCATCATCCCCCTCATGATCCACTACCCGTTCCTGGGTCTCGATGCGCAGGCCATCGGACAGGCGCTGCTGTATCTGGCCCTGGTCTTCACGGTGTGGTCGGGGGTGGATTATTTCATCAAATTCAAAAGATTGGTTTAATCCGGCTTTTCTGTTGACAAAGCCGGAAGAAGTGGCTAAAAATCCGGATTCAGTTGAGCGGGAATAACTCAGTGGTAGAGTGCGACCTTGCCAAGGTCGAAGTCGCGGGTTCAAATCCCGTTTCCCGCTCCATTTTTTTATGGCGGCATAGCCAAGTGGGAAGGCAGTGGTCTGCAAAACCACTATTCCCCGGTTCGAATCCGGGTGCCGCCTCCATAGGAAACGCAAAGGCTTGCAAGTTAAAACAATGACTTGCAAGCCTTTTTTGTTTCCGATTTCGTATCACTCCAGATCACCATTTTAATCTAAAAAACACCGTTTTCACCCCTAAAGTACCCCCAGTTTTCCCCCCACCCCCCCCATCTTCGCAGACAACATAAGCAAAAATAAATTAATTCAAAATAAATTAGCTAGTTAAGGCACCAATATAGCTTGTCAAACCACAAAATAAAAGGTTAAAATGTATAAAAATCACCCCCAAAAAGTGATGCAGGATCTGCCCTTGGTTCTTCTACGCCAAGTCTTTCGAGGTGGACGTTAGTTCGGTTATATTTAAAAATCCGGATCTCTATGAAGCTCCAGTTCAAGTGTGACCGTATCTGTCACGACCCAGTGTTATAAAGGCCTCATAAACCCACCAAAGGAGGCTTTTATGACAGACTTTACGATCACCGAAGATTTCCCAAAATCTGAAATCGAGTTTGAGGTAAGGTTCTCTAATGCAAGTGCTTGTTACGATTATCTGTTCAAACAAAAATGGCCAAATGGCTTTGTGTGTTCACGATGTGGTCATGATCAATGCTGGTTCAGTTCACGAAAGCTGTACATTTGCACCCAATGCCAATTCCAGAATTCACTGACCGCTGGCACGATCATGGACAGTTCCAAAAAGCCTATCACGTATTGGTTCAAAGCCATGTGGTGGTTCACGACCCGAAAATCCGGTGTCAATGCGGTGAACCTGAAGGAACTGTTAGGCTTTGGCAGCTATGGCACAGCATGGACCTGGCTCCAAAAACTCAGACGCTGCACCATTCGCGACAAGCGCGAAAAACTGTCCGGACGCGTCGAGGTGGATGAATTTTTCATCGGTGCTGCCCGATCCGGCAAACGCGGCCGGGGTGCTGAAGGCAAGACGATCGTCGCTGTGGCCGTGGAACGATGAAACGTGGAAAAGCGAATGGGTCGCATTCGCCTGCACGTCGCCCTGGACTGTTCAGCATATTCATTGGAGACTTTCGTTTTGGAAAATATCGAACCCGGCGCAACAATCGCCACTGATAAATGGAAAGGCTACCATTTCATTGATAAAGAGCAACATCAGCGCCAAATAACGAACCAAAGTAAAAGCGCCAATTTCCAGAATCTATACGGAGTCCACCTGGTGACGACCCTGATCAAACGGCTCATCAGAGGAACCTATCACGGACGATTCGAACCGAAATATCTTCAAAACTATCTTGATGAGTATGTCTTTCGATTCAATCGCCGAAAATCAAAGAACATCGGCAAAAAGTTCATGCGGATTGTCCAGCAGGTGGTACGATCAGCCAAGATCACCTGGCCGTCAATCCAGTGGGATATGGACCCCATATCCGAGTACTTCGTGGTAACTTGAGCTTTATAGAGAACCGGAATCGTGATTAACCCTAAAACATCCTGAGGGATGAAATGAGTAGAAAACATCGGATTCTCATAATCGACGATAATACAAATATTGTCG
>DATITS010000201.1:0-16006 GCA_035467535.1 Desulfobacterales bacterium | reverse complement strand
GATGGCCGAGGAGATGTAGGGCCCGAAGGGCACGATGCGGGTGTTCCAGCCGATCTGCACCCCGGCCTGCAGCAGCTGCTGGGCCACGGTGGTGTGGTTGTGCTCGGCGGCGAGAAAGATGTAGAGGCTGCGCTTCTGGTATTCCTCGACGATCATCTTGGCCGTTGCGGGATCCGGGGCAGCGCCGACGATGGCGGCAAATCCGGGAGCGGAACCGTCCACGAACTCGACCCCGCGCTTGCGGAACACGGTGTCGTCGGCCGCACCGAGCCAGATCTTGCCGGCCTCCTCGTCAATCTCCTCGGAATGCAGGTAGAAGTCCGGCTCGTTCAGGTAGCGTAGGGCTTCGCGGATTTCGAAGCTGAAGAGTGCCGCCATGCCGGCGTCCAACAGCGGCCCGAGATAGGGCAGGTGGTTCATGCCTTTGATGTGCGGCGGAAGCAGCTTGCGGATCACTTCCAACGGCTTCTGCATGTCTTCCAGCTTTTCGACCTTGAGGCCGAGCAGCGAGTAGATCACCGGCAGGTAGTAGGCGGTGTTGGGAAACCCCACCGGGGTGTCGGCGTTGAAAGTATCCAGCGCCTTCTTGTACTCGCCTTCGACCTGCGAAACGATGTTGTAGGCTCCTTGGATCGCGGCAAATGCAACTAGCTTAGACATACGGTGTTCCTCCTTCGTTGAGGATTTTTATTATTTGTATTCCCCAGGCCTTGCGCTCGGCGTTCGGCCCCGCTCATCGGCACCTGCGCCGAACCGTCATTTGTTGCGGCGGTGAATCCAGACGAGGGCTTCCACGAGCCGTTCGGCCATCAGGGGCTCGGCCGCGGCCGGGGCCTTGGGTGCGGCGACGCGCTTAGCGGCAAGCTCCTCGCGTTCCTTGACCCGCTGCTGGCGGATCTTGTCGAGCTCCGCTTCGAGCTTGGCCTTTTCTTCGGCTGCACGCTGGGCGTCGGCTTCCGCCTTGGCCCGGGCGTCCGCCTCGGCCTTGGCCTTGGCGTCGGCGTCGGCGCGGGCTTTGGCGTCGGCCTCCGCCTTGGCTTTGGCCGCTGCCTCCGCTTCGGCCTTCGCCTTCAGCGCGGCGGCGTCGACCTGGGGTGCGGCCGGCGCCGGGGCGGGTGCCGGTTTGACCTCGGCCGGGGCTGCAGCGGGTGCCGGCTTGGTCTCGGCCTTGGGTGCGGCGGGTGCCGGCTTGGCCTCGGCCTTGGGTGCCGCCGCTGCTTTCGGCGGCGGAGCCGCGGCCGGCTTCTTCTCCTTCTCCTCGGCGATGGCGAGGTTCGGCGCCGGGGAGATCTTGAGCAGGTCGATCTTTGTTGCCGGCAGCTGCTTGGCGATGGGAGCTACCGCCTCCGCCGCGCCGCCCTTGCAGATCAGGTCGATGTAGCTGCGGGCCAGGCGGATCGCCTCGGGGTGGCGCATGATGAGGATGTTGGAGCCGCTCATCAGGTAGCTCACCGCACCGACGGCTTCCATCAGGATGGCCCGGCGCTCGGGGTCGCCCAGCGCCGGCACTTCCTGGGCCTCCTGCTTGGCCTCTTTGCACTTCCAGACTTCGTTGCCGAGGTTGTTGATGAGCGGCAGCTGCAGTTTTTCATCGCCCTGGGCGAGCGCAGCCATGCGGATGCGCTCCATGACGGAGTAGGAATACTCCATGCCGTAACCCAGGCCGCCCGTGGTCGGGTCGATCAGCATGCGGTCCGTCGGCACCCCCAGGTTTTCGAGCAGGATGTTGACCTGCTTGGCCAGGTTGACGTCGATCGGGGAGGAGGCGATGACGGAGTGCCCGAAACCCATGGCGGCCGCGCCGATGGCCTTGTGGTTCTTGTCCTCCACCGGGCCCAGAATCAGGTTGTCGCCCTGGCATTCTTCGGCGATCTTCTTGAGCACGACCTCGTCCTTTTCGGTGTTGGCCGACCCCCAGATCACCAGCGGCACGTCCACCGCCGCCCGCACCTTCTTCACGGTCGCCACGGCCTCGGCCGCGGAGGCGTTCTTCCCGTTCGGGTCGGTGCTCTTCAGCTGCAGGACGATGATTTCGGCCCCGTACTCCTTGACGCATTTCTTGGCCCACGCCGCGGCGTCGGACGCGACGTCCTTGAACGGTGCGAGGGCTGCGGCGGGCCACTCCTCCGGGAGCATGTCCCAGACTTCCATGGCGATCCTGGGTGGGTTCGGCATGGCACCTTCGAACTGGTAGAACGGGTAGCAATTCTCACCGCCGACGGTCACCGCCTTCTTCCCCTTGCCAAGCGTGATTTCCCTGATCTTGCCGGTGTAGGATTCTTTGAAGAATTGGAAGCCCAATTTCCCCTCCTTTATGTCTTTAGCCGGTTAGATAGTTGAGGTGTCGTCGTAACGCGTCCACTTTCGTAAAGGATAAAAGATCTGAACGGATTAATTTTTAAGGAACGGTCAACGGGCGTCCCGGACGGAAAAGGCCCGCTCACTGTTGCCCGACGAATGACCCAAAGGTGAGCAAAGCGATAAACGCCCAGCTTAAGAGCGAAACAGATTTTCTTTATCGGGCGCCGCGGTCTTTGTCAAGAGTGGACATGCACAAAGCGGAAATTACTTGAATACCCAACCGAAAAACTTCGAAATTAGAACGAACCGCTATTTCTTATAATTTTTTCGGGCCTCCAACCGCGCCTTCAGCCTGGGAAACTGGTTCAGGTCGGTGTGGGGCAGAAACAGGGCAGCGATGTAATTGTCCATGTAGGAGGCCGTGTCGGACAGTTCGAAGTTGGTCATCTTGCGGATCACATCCACCACATCGCGGCGGATGCGGTTGGTCAGCGAACTCATCCGGGCCCCGAGCAGCGAGCCGTTGCCGAGGTAGACGACCTTGCCCGCGTCCATCTCGGGCAGCAGGCCGATGGTCATGGCCTTGTCCAGGTCCACGAAGCTGCCGAAGCCCCCGGCCAGGACGATGCGCTCGATGTCCTGGATGCCCATGCCGACCTCGGTCAGAAGCGTCATGCAGCCGCTGTAGATGGCCCCCTTGGCGCGAATGAGGTTCTCAATGTCGATTTCGGACAGGGTGATGTCACGGTCGATCTGGGTCTCCTCCTTCCAGACGAGCACGAACTCGTTGACGCCGCGCGTCTGGCGCAGGCGCGGGGTCTTCAGCCCCGGGTCGAACTTGCCCGAGCTGTCGATGACCCCCATCTCGAACATAATGGCCACCATGTTGATCAGCCCGGAGCCGCAGATGCCCTTGGGCCGCACCCGGCCGATGGTGGCGATCATGGGCTCAAGGGTCTCCGGGTTCAGCGAAAAATCCTCGATCGCCCCCCGGGCGGCGCGCATGCCGAACTGCAGCCCCCCGCCCTCGAAGGCCGGGCCGGCCGAACAGGCCGCACAGGCCAGCCAGTCCTTGTTGCCGATGACGATTTCGGCGTTGGTGCCGACGTCCATGAACAGGGTGAGCTCCTCGGAGCGGTAGATCCCGGAGCCCATCACCCCGGCCACAATGTCGCCGCCGACGTAGCTGGACACCACCGGGTAGACCAGGGCCGTGACGTGGTCATCGAGGTTCAGGCCCAGATCCCGCGCCTTGAGCGGCGGGTAGAGCGAGGAGGCCGGCACATAGGGAGCGCGCCGGATGTGGCGCGGATCGATCTTGAGCAGGAGCTGGGTCATGGTGGTGTTGCCGGCCAGGGTGATCGTGGAGATGTCCTGCGGGTCCACCCCCGCGCGGTGGATGATCTTGCCCAGGATCGCGTTGATGGTCGCGACCACCACCTCCTGGATGCGGTCCAGCCCGCCCGGCTTTTCCGCGTAGACGATCCGCGTGATCACGTCCTCGCCGTAGCTGATCTGCCCGTTGAATTCCGCGTGCTCGGCCAGCGCCGCACCGGTGAGGAGGTCGATCACCTGGCCGTAGACCGTGGTGGTGCCGATGTCCATGGCGATGGCATAGCTGCGGCCGGAGGTGTCGCCGGCCTGGACGTTGATGATGCGGGACTGGCCCACCTTCCTCACCGGCCGCACCAGTGTCGCGGTCACCTTGAAGTCGGTCTCCCGCATCGCCTCCGGGATCTTGCGGATGACGGACAAATCCGCCTCCAACCGGTGCTCGTCGTGCTGGAGCTTGAGCTGGCCGATCAGCCGGCTCACGTCCGGCAGGTTGTCCTGGTTTGACGGCGGCGGCAGCTGCAGGCATTTTTTCTCGACCGGCGCCGGGAAAAGTCCGTCATCTTTGAGCTGCTCGAAGTCGAACTCCCGGATGCGGGCGGTCCGGCGCGGAGAGGCCGGCCGGTTCAGCACGCCGGCGTCGATGAACGACTCCACCGGGATGCGCACCGTCAGGTCGCCCGTCACCATGGCCTGGCAGGCCAGCCGGTAGCCCTTCTGCGCATCCTCGGCGCTCAGCTTCTCAGTGACGCCGCCGTCAACGGCGCCCGCTTCGATCCGTACGCGGCACTTGCCGCAAACCCCCTCGCCGCCGCAGGAGGCGTTGATGTGGACACCGGCGTCCAGGGCCGCCTGGATAATAGAGGTGCCTGACGGCACCTCTATTTGTGTGTTATGAGGCAAAAAAATAATTTTATGATTCGGCATCGTAAATCCACCTCAATCGAGCGATTCCTTATTTGGGTTTTTGTTGTGGCCACCTATTTCAGCGGTTCGCTAAAATAGCACGTCAGCGTCACCATGTCTCCGTCGAATTGCGTCGCGACCTTGCCGGGCAGGCTGCTGAACAGCCGGATCATGCCCTGGTTCTGGGCCTCGGTGTAAGCGAAAAAGCCTGAAATGCCTTGCTCCCGGGCGGCCGCAGCGAGCTTCTGCAGCAGAATCTTGCCCAGCCCCTTCTTCTGGTAAGCGGTGCTGACGGAAAAGGCGATCTCGGCCTGATGCGTAGCGGTGTCGACCAGGTACTCGCCGACCCCCACCACCCGGCCGAACCCGAACTCGCCTACGACCGCCACCATGGTGAGGTCGTTCACGTAGTCGATCTGGGAGACCCCCTCCGCCTCCTCCTGGGTGAAACGGCTCTTCTCCTGGAAAAAACGGGCGATGATGTCGTCCTTGTCCAGGCTGTAGAAGTGCTCCTGGATGCGGCGCTCGTCCACCGGCTTGGCCGGCCGCACCGTGACCGGTTCGTCGTCGATCCGGATCACCTCCTCCAGATGAACCGGGTAGACCCCGTGGATGGATTCGTGCAGGGTACGCCCGGAGCCCAGCAGGCCCATTTTCTTGGCCTGGAAGAAAAGCTCATCCCGGAATTTCGGGTGCGCGATGCTGATGAGACCCATGGCCCGCTCCTGCAGGCTTTTGCCGAACAAATTGACCGCGCCGAACTCCGTGACGATGTGCTGAACGTCGCTGCGGGGCACCGCCACGGCCGTGTCGCCGAGCAGCGGCACGATGCGGCTCTTTTTGCCCTGCACGGCAGTGGCGGGCAGCATGAGGATGGACTTGCCGCCCGGGGCCATGGTCGCGCCGCGGATGAAATCGAGCATCCCGGTGCCTCCCGAGAAATGGTTGTGCGGCAGGGCATCGGCCGCCACCTGTCCGGTCAGATCAATGCGCATGGCCACATTCATCGCCACCATGCGCTCGTGCCGGCCGATGATGGCGGGGTCGTTGACGTAGTCGGAGGGGTGAAACTCGATGGCCGGGTTGTCGTTCAGAAACTCGTAGAAATCTTCGCTGCCGATGGCGCTGGACGCTACCATTTTGCCATTGTTGAAGCCCTTCTTGCGGTTGGTGATGACCCCCCGGGCGAAGAGATGCATGATGTCGCTGGTGAGGTACTGAGTGTGAACCCCCAGGTCGTTTTTGTCGGAAAGCGCCAGGAGAACCGCTTCGGAAGTGGCGCCCAAACCGACGGCGATGGTGGAGCCGTCCTCGACGAGCCGCGAGGCGATCAGCCGTGCAATCCCTTTGGCGGCCTCGAGTTCCGGGGCGCCTCCAATCGCGATCAGCGGCTCTTCATACTCGACGATGACGTTCACGTCGTTCACGTGGATGAAGCTCCGTCCCAGGACCCGCGGCATGCGGGGATTGACCTGCGCGATGACAAGGTCCGCCGACTCGGCCGCGGCCAGCGTAATGTCCACCGAGACCCCCAGGCTCATCCACCCGAAATCGTCCGGCGGCGAGACCTGGATCAGGGCCACGTGGACCGGCAGCAGGCGGCTCTTGAAGAGCCGCGGCACTGCCGACAGGTTGACGGGGGTAAGGAAGCGCTGGTTGCGGGCGATGGCGCGGGACTTGGCGGAGCCGGCGTAGAAAGAGCGGATGTTGAGCGCGTGGTCCCCGCTCTTGTTGGCGATCAGGGTGAGCGGGGTGGTTTCCAAATTGAAGAGCCGGATGATCTCGAGGTCCTGCAGCGCGTCGAAGGCATTCGCGAGCTCCCGCACCAGATGCTGGGGCTCTCCACACGAGGAGCCGATGAAGATCCGCTGGCCCGGCTTGATCCGCTGGATGGCCTCGGAGCCGCGACGCCGTTTTTCAATGTATTTGTCGGCCCAATACGTGGGAGTGGCCATGGGTGTCTCCGGGTTCGCCGAGACCCTGCCTGCGCCCATCATCGGCGACAGCCGATGGCATCGGGTAACGACGGAACCCTTTCAACCTGAGTTGAAGTGGATAACCCCGTCTGACACCCGATGGCGGCGTTGCAGGCCTCTCGAAATGCTCACATACTATCGTGGTTGCTGCGCTTTCGAATCGGTCTGCGTCTTGCCCTCGGGCGTGATCCGAGGTTGTGAAACCACTTCTGGTAGCTCTACTATAGCGGTGAGCAGGCGGCGGATCAAGATGAAGGGTTCGAAAACGCGCAGCGCCGGTTCGCGGGCGAACCGGATCAGGCTGGGCTGGAAATGGCCTGGCCGAGGTAGGAGCTGATCACGGCCGGGTCGGACGTCAAGCGGGCGGCCGGGCCTTCGAGCACGACTTTGCCGTTTTCCATGACATAGGCGTGGGAGGAGACGGCCAGCGCCTGGCGCGCGTTTTGCTCGACGAGCAGGATGGTTTGACCGCCCGCCTGCAGTTCGCGAATGATTTCGAAAATCAACTGCACCATCAGGGGGGCCAGGCCGAGGGACGGCTCATCCAGCAGCAGCAGTTTGGGTTGGGCCATGAGACCACGGGCGATGGCGAGCATTTGCTGTTCGCCGCCCGAAAGGGTTCCGGCCAGAGCGCCGCTGCGCTCGCGCAGGATCGGAAAACGGGCTTCCATCCGGTCGATGCTCGCGGCGGTCTCCTGCCGCGGCCGCCGGTAAGCGCCCATTTCCAGGTTCTCCCGCACCGTCATGCCGGCGAGCACCAAGCGGCCCTCCGGGATCTGGACGATCCCCTCGGAAACCCGCTGGTGGGCACTCATGCGCGAGATGTCACGGCCCTGAAACAGGATGCGGCCATGCCGGGCTGGAAGCACGCCGCTCACGGCGTTGAGCGTCGTGGTCTTGCCCGCGCCGTTGGGCCCCACCAGGGAAACGACCGCACCGGCTTTCACCCGAAAGGAGACCTCGCGCACTGCCTCGATGGGCCCATAGGAGACCGTCAGGTCATGGACTTCAAGCATCGGCCCTCTCCGATCCCAGATAGGCCTCGATGACGTCGCGATGGCGGCGTACCGTGTCGGGGCTGCCGGTGGTGATCACACGGCCGAAATTGAGCACGGTGATGCAAGAACAGATCTCCATGACAAACGCCATGTTGTGTTCGATGAGCAGGATCGTCATGCCGCCCTGAGCCAGGGAGCGGACGAGGTCGGCGACTTCCGCGGCCTCGCCCCGGCGCATGCCGGCCACCGGTTCGTCCAGCAGGAGCAGTCTGGGATTGAGCGCCAGGGCGCGCGCGATCTCCAGCCGGCGCCGCTCGCCGTAGGACAAGCCCCGGGCCGGTTGGGAGGCCTTGTCCTCCAGCCCCACCCGGACGAGGTTGTCCCGCGCCCGCTCCTCGAGCTCTCGGTCTTCCCGGCCGACCGACGGCAGTCGCAGGAGCCGGGGCATGAGCGGACGTTGTGCCGTGAGATGCTGGCCGGCCTGCACGTTTTCCAGGCAGGTCATGGTCGGGAACAACCGAATGTTCTGAAAGGTTCGGGCCACCCCCAGGGCCGCCACTTGGTGGGCGGGCAGCCGGTGCAGGGCCTGGCCCTGGTAGAGCACCTGGCCACCGGTCGGCGGCAGCACGCCGCTCAGGATGTTGATGAGCGTGGTCTTGCCGGCGCCGTTCGGGCCGATCAGACCGTGGATGGTCCCCGGCGCGACGTCGAAACTGACGTCCAGCAGGGCCTGAACCCCGCCGAAGCTGCGCGAGATGTTGTCCACGCTCAAAATCATATGCGCTCCGGACTGACCGCCTTGGCCGCCGCAGGACGCCAGCGGGTAAAGAACGAGGCCAGCCCGTTCGGCAGAAACAGGATCACCAGCAGCAGGACCACGCCGTTGACGGCTAAACGGATGGGGCCGGCGGCGACACCGATGCCCCTCAGGATCTCCGGCAGGGCGGTCAGCAGCGCCGCGCCCAGAATCGGCCCGTACCAGACCCGCGTGCCGCCCACGATGTTGTAAACCAGCAGGTCCACGGCGATGAAAAAACCGAAATCGCGCGGGGTGATCAGGTAGTTCAGATGGGCATACATGGCTCCGGCAAAACCGGCCATCATCGCACCGATCGTGAACGCCACGACCTTGTAATAAGTGATGTCGACGCCCAGGCAGGCGGCCGCGGTCTCATCCTCCCGGATGCTGACCAGACCCCAGCCGATCCGCGAGCGCCGCAGGGCGGCCAGGAAGTAGGCCGCCAGGGCCAGCGCCAGGAAAATCATCCATGTCTGGGTGATGTTGGGAATGCCGGTCAAGCCCTCGGCCCCGCCGGTGATGTCGAGGTTGACCGCGGCGATGCGCACCACCTCGCCGAACGCCAGGGTGGCCATGGCGAGAAAGACCCCCTTCAAGCGCAGCACGGGCATCCCCAGGAGCAGCCCCACCAACCCGGCCATGAGGGTGCCGCCGCACAACGACAGGATAAAAGGGGCCTTGAGGTGAACGGTCAGGACGCCGGCCGTATACCCGCCGATGCCGGCAAAGGCCGCGTTGCCCAGGGACAGCATCCCGGCGGCCAGGGTGACGTTCAGGCTCAGCGCCAGCAGGGCGTTGATGCCGATGAAATTGATCACGCTGCCGTAAACGGCATAAAATTGGGCCAACTGCTCCATCGTGCGTCAGGCCTCCCGCAGCTTGCCCCGGCCGAGCAGCCCGGAGGGCCTGAGCAACAGGATGGCGAACAGCACCGTGAACGCCACGGCGTCCCGCAGGTTCGAGGTGCCGCTGACGGCCACGGTCAGCACCTCGCTCAGCCCGAACGCCAAACCGCCCAGGATGGCCCCGGGGATGCTGCCCATACCGCCGAGGACGATGACAGCCAACCCCTTGAGTTCGATGGCACGCCCCATGTCCGGGGCCAGGGAGTCGAAATAGAGGCCGTAGAGGACGCCGGCCGCCCCTCCAAGGGCCGAGGAGATAAAAAAGGTAAAGGCAATGATGCCGCTCACGTTGACGCCCAGCAGCATGGCCGCCCGTTCGTTTTCGGCCACGGTGCGGATGGCCTTGCCGGTCCGGCTGCGCTGGAGGAAGAGGGTCAGGACCACCATGAGCAGGGTGGCGACGAGAACGATCCCGACCTGCAGGGAAGTGATGGTCACCCCGGCAACCTGCCAGACGTGCACCTTGATCGTTCCGGCCGGAAAGCGCACCGAGCGCGCCCCGAACAGCCCGAGGGCCGCGGCGTCGAAAATGATCGCCATGGCGATGCTGGAGATCAGCCCGGAGAATTGGCTGTCGGCCCGCCGGCGCAAGGGTGCGAAGGCCGCCGCGTTGATCAGAAGGCCGAGCCCCCCGGCCAGCAGAGTGGCCAGGGGGAAGGCCAGCCAGATGGACATCCCGGCGGACTGAACCATCCACACGGCGCTCAGTCCGCTGAGTGTAAAGACGGCGGCGTGGGCCAGGTTCAGGATGTCCAGAACGCCGAATACCAGGGTGTACCCCACGGCGAACAGCCCGTAGACGCTGCCGATGAACAACCCATTGACCAACTGTTGCGCGAGCAGGTTCACCCCGGTGCTCCTGTGAAAAGCTGACGACTTGGCAAGTCCAACTTCTGAGCCGGCTTAATTGCCGAACACGCTGAATTTGCCGCCCTTGACCTCCAGGACCACCGGCGGGTGGTCTGCATCCCGTCCCTCGGTGAAGGAGAACTTGCCCAAGGGCGTATCCATGCCCTTGATCTTGAGCATGCCGTCCCGAATGGCCTTGCGGTTGTCAGCGGTCCCGGCCGTCTTGGCCGCCTGATAGGCAATGAAGACGCCGGCGAAGGCCTGAGCGGCAAACTGATCCGGCGGATGGTTGTATTTCTTGGTGAAGTCTTCCACGAACTTGACATTCAGAGGATTTGTCGAGGAGATGTTCCAGGCCGCCCCCACGATGACCCCTTCGGCTGCCTCGCCGGCGTTCTTGATCAGGGCCGGGGAGTTGAAGCCGTTGCCGCCGATGATGCGCACGTTCTTGGGAATACCCAGCTGCCGCGCCTGGCTGACGATGCCGGAGGCCTCTTCCACCAGGGCCGAGCAAATGATGGCATCCGGGCTCTGAGACTTTATCTGGGTCAACTGCGGCGAGAAGTCCCGGTCGCCCTTGGCGAAGGTCTGCTCGCTCAGGATCTGGATCTTTTCCGCCTGAAGCACTTTGCGGAACACGTCCGCGCCGCTCTTGGTGAAGGCGTCGTCGTTGCCGTAGAACAGGACCACTTTCTTGATCCCCAGCTTCTCCTTGGCGACCCGGATGGTGTAGGGGATGACCACGGCCTCGGTCAGGGAGTCCCGGAAAATGTAATCGCCGATCTCGGTGATCCCGGAGGCCGTGTTGCTGACGCCCAGGACCGTAACGCCGATCTGCTGGGCGATGGGGTTGGTGATCTTGGCGGTGTTGCTCAACGTGGGGCCGATGATGATGGCGACCTTGTCGCCGTTGATGAGCTTGTTGTAGACGTTGGTGCCCTGCTGGGGCACGCTGGCGTCGTCTTCAAAAATCGGCGCCACCTGCATCCCGCTGCCGGCCGCGGCATTGATCTGGTCCACCGCCAGCTGCGCGCCTTCCTTCTGGCTGACGCCGTAAGAGGCCGCCCCGCCCGTCATGCTGAAAACAACGCCCATTTTGATCTTGTCGGCGGAAATCGCCGGGCTGACCGTAAGCGCCACGAAGACCGCACAAGCAGTTGCCCACAACAGGAATCGGCTGAATCGTTTCATGGTGACCTCCTTGGTTTTTAAATAATTAGTTTGTTCGACAGGGTGTTCAAAAACAAGCATCAGAGGGCAATTCGAAGGAATGTCGAAATTACGGCACAAAATACTCAACCGCGCGCAGATGTCAAGCTAAAAGCAAGAAACATTGCCGCTTTTTGAGTGAGCCGGAACGCGGCCGCGATCTGGGGGGAGCGGATCAGCCCCACGACTGGATCAGTCGATATGGTTTTCATCCAGCCCCAAGGCAATCTGTTTATCGGGCGGGGCCTCCTCCACCTGCCGCAGGCTGCGTTCGATGGCCCGCGTGCGCACTTCCGCCTGGTCGATCGTGTGGGTTGCCTCCTCAAGCTTTTTCCGGGTCCGAGCAAGGGTGTCGCCGAACTTTCCGAACTCGGTCTTCACACTGCCCAAGAGTGCCCACACCGCGTTTGAGCGCTTGCCGATCGCCAGCGTCCGAAAGCCCATCTGCAGGCTGTTCAGCAGCGCCGCCAGGGTAGTGGGGCCGGTGACCACGATGCGGTGCTCGCGCTGCAGAATGTCGCACAACCCGGGGATCCTCAGCACCTCGGCATACAGGCCTTCCACCGGCACGAACAGGATGCCGAAATCCGTGGTGTGGGGCGGGTCGATGTATTTTTCGCGGATCGATCGGGCCTCGAGCTTCACCCGCTGCTCCAGACTTTTCAAGGCCCGGTCGGCGGCCTCCTTGTCGGCCGCCTCCTGGGCGTCGAGCAGCCGCTGGTAGTCCTCCTGAGGGAACTTGGCGTCGATCGGCAGCCACACGACCCCCTCTGCTGCATCATCCTGCCCCGGCAGCCGGATGGCGAATTCCACGCGCTCGGTTCCGCCGCGCCGGGTGACGACGTTGACCGCGTATTGCTCGGGGGTCAGAATCTGTTCGAGGATATGGCTCAGCCGGATCTCGCCCCAGGTCCCACGGGTCTTGACGTTGGTCAGGACCTTCTTGAGATCGCCCACCCCGGCGGCCAGAGAGCGCATTTCGCCCAGGCCGGTGTAAACCTGCTCGAGGCGCTCGCTCACCTGCTTGAAGGACTCGCCCAGGCGCTTCTCCAGGGTGGACTGGGGTTTTTCATCGACGATGTTGCGCATCTGGTCGAGTTTCTCGGTGTTGCTCGCCTGCATGGACTGCAGCCGGTGTTCCATCGTCAGGCGCAGGGCGTCGAGCTTGCCCTCGTTCAGCCGTGTCAGGTCGGCCAGCTGCTTGGAGAAACTGTCCAGCTGGTCTTTCTGCAGACGCGCGATCTGCGTCATGCGATTTAAAATGGAGTCGGTCAGGTGCCCGAGGGCGGCCCGCATCTCCTCGCGCGCCTGCCGGTCGCCGAAGGCGGACTCCTGGCGGCTGCGGCCGAGCTCCTCCCGCAGCACCCGTTCGGAATCATCCAGGCGCTGGTCGATGGCGCGGAAGGCGGCCTTGAGTTCGGCCTGCAGCACCAAGGGGTTGCGCCGGGCCAGGATGATCAGCAGCACGAGCGCTGCGACCGCCAGGGCCAGCAGCGCCATGGACAGGTAAACGTGAGACCCTTCCAGGATGATGTCCACCATGTTGATTTACCTTTGTTTTTTTTACGACTCAGCCTTTAACTACGAAATGCGCGAAATACGCTAAAAAATTGCCGCCCAAATCCCCCCACCAACCGCCTTTGTTGAAAAGAAAGTAAGGGGATCCCGGCGGCTCTCCCCCTTTGGAAAAGGGGGCGGGGGGATTTCGTTCCACGCAGTAGCCTGGCTTCACTTTTTCGCGCCTTTCGCGTATTTCGTAGTGCCTTTTTCCACTCAATCCTTCAGTCTATCTGTTCAGGCGCACTCCCGGACTTCCGGTATCGGCGGTAAAGCCCCCGGAACTGGTCGTAGGTCAGCCCGAGGATGGAAGCGGCTTTGCGCTGGTTGTACTTCGCCGTCTTCAGGGCCTCTTCGATCATCCGGATTTTGAGGCTCCAGACAGCCTCTTTCATGGACCGCCCCGCCGGCCCGTCCTGAACGCGTGGCGCGTCAGCACCGGCCAGCGCTTCGCCCAATCCGGCCGCTGCGGGCGCAACGTACGGCGACTGGAAGGGGTCGAACTCGATCTCCGAGATAACGGCCGCCTCCGACCGGTACACGGCACGCTCCACGACATTTTTCAGCTCGCGCACGTTGCCCGGCCAGTCATGGCGCTCCAGGGCTTCGGCCGCTGCGTCGCCGATCACGGGGGCTTCGGCACGGTCCAGCTCCCGGGCCATGCGCGTGGCAAAGTACCGCGCCAGAAGCAGCACATCCCCGCAGCGCGCGCGCAGCGGCGGAACGACCAGAACTTCGAAGGAGAGCCGGTCCAGCAGGTCCGCCTTGAACCGTTCGCGCCGCACGAGCTCCCACAAATCGGCGTTGGTGGCGGCCACGATGCGCACGTCGACATCGATGCGCTCCGCGCTGCCCACCCGCTCGAAGGTGTTGTACTCCACCACCCGCAATATCTTCCCCTGCACCTCCAGGGGCACGTTCCCGATTTCGTCCAGGAACAGGGTCCCGCCCTCGGCGGACTCGAAGCGGCCGGCCCGCCGCTCTCGCGCGCCCGTGAAGGCCCCGCGTTCGTAGCCGAAGAGTTCCGACTCGATCAGCGTGGGCGCCAGGGAGGCGCAGTTGAGGGTGACCAGCGGGCGTTCCCAGCGGCCGGAGAGAAAGTGCAGGCGGGCGGCGGCCAGCTCCTTGCCGGTGCCGCGTTCGCCGACCAGCAGCACCGGTCGGTTGATGGGCGCCACCCGGGAAAGCCGCTCCTGAAACTCGAGAAAGGCCTCGGACTGTCCAAGCGCTTCTGCCGAAGCGCTTATTTTTGCATTGTTAAAGATCTGTCGCATTATGGTATTCTAAACCTATTATTGGTTTAAATATAATTTTTTTGGTTTATTATACCATTATATTATTCGTTGTCAACATGCCATTATTGATTAATAATTATTTTAATACAATTACTTACGAATTTTTTAAGCGCATGGCACAATCTATGCTCATAAGAAAAGCATTGCCACCAAGCAAATGTGGCGGCTGAACGCTTGGGGATCCGGCAACAACCGGCAGGAGGACTTCATGGGCATCTTCACTCGTTTTCGGGACATCGTCAGCTCCAACATCAACGCCATGCTCGATCGGGCCGAGGAACCGGAAAAACTCATCCGCCTGATGGTCCGGGAAATGGAGGACACGCTGGTGGAGCTTAAAGCGGCGTGCGCCGGTGTCATGGCCGATACCAAGAAAATTCGACGCCAGCGCGACGAGGCGGACGACCGCGCCCGGTTCTGGGCCGACAAGGCCCAACTCGCCACCACCAAGAGCCGGGACGACCTCGCCCGGGAAGCCCTGGTCGAAAAGCGCCGTTACCGGCAGCGGGCCGACTCCTTCGCGCAGGAGTTGAGCGACCACCAGGGTCTCGTCGAGCAATACCAGAACGACATCCGCCAACTGGAGGACAAGCTGAAGAGCGCCCGCGACAAACAGCGCGTGCTCGTGCAACGCCACACCCACGCCGAACGCAAGCGGCGCGCCCAGGAGGAGATCCGCCGCATCGACAGCACCGAGGCCGTGTTCCGGTTCGACGAGCTCGAGAGCCGGATCGAGCGCATGGAGGCCGAAGCCGACCTGGTGAACTTCGGCCGCAAAGGGTCTCTGGAAGAGGAGCTGGCGACCCTCACGGTGGATGAGGATATCGAGCGCGAGCTGCAGGCGTTGAAAAATCCGCGCCCCGAGGACTCAAAAAACGCTTGAGGCCGTTGCCGCCGCCGGTCCCGATTTCTGTTGCCGGTCGGCAGCCGCTGGCATATAGTAAAGAACGGATTGGGCCGCCGCCCGGCTCGGCGGCTGGTCGGCAAACGTTAACGCCAGAAACGAAACGGCTCTTAGCGGGCCGCGGTTCAAAGCCGGCGCGACCGGCATGGCAACCACAGGCAAGGAGTGAAGCAAAGTGACCATCGTTGTGGAAGGTGCGCTGGTTCTCGTGCTCGCCGGTATCGCGGCGATCGTCATCGCTCTGGCCGTCAAGATTTTCAGGGGGGCTGGCGACCGGAACCATCACGCGCAGGATGCCCGCGTGATCCAGGAGACCTACCAGGGCCTTTCCCGGTTGGAAGAGAGAATTGCGGCGCTTGAAACCATTTTGCACGATCGGAAACGTGAGGGCCACGGAAGATGAGAGACTACTCGCGCAGGGGAATCTACCGCTCCCGCCACGGGGCCATTTTCGGGGTCTGCCGCGGTGTCGCGGAGCATTTCGACTTTTCGGTGTTCTGGGTGCGCACGATCGCGGTGATCCTGCTCATTTTTTCAGGGGTTGGGCCGGCCCTCGTCGTCTACCTTCTGGCGGCGCTCATCATGAAGCCTGAGCCGGCGATCCCGATTGCCTCGGCCGGCGAACAGGAATTCTATGACCGCTACACCTCCTCCCGGCACGAGGCGGCCCAGCGCCTGAAGCAGCGCTATGCGTCTCTGGAACAGCGCATCCGCCGGATGGAGGACACCGTCACCACGCGGGAGTACGACTGGGAGAGCCGGTTGAGCCGTTAACCCATGCGACTTCATTACCTCCAACACGTCCCGTTCGAGGGGCTGGGGCATATCAGGACCTGGGCCGCATCCAGGGGCCACGGGGTGACGTGCACCCGCTTGCATGCGAACGACCCCCTGCCGCCGCTCACGGAAGTGGACATGCTCGTGATCATGGGCGGGCCGATGAATGTGGACGAGGAGCTGAAATACCCCTGGCTT
>DATITS010000200.1:0-7614 GCA_035467535.1 Desulfobacterales bacterium | reverse complement strand
GTTGACCCGGGATTATTTCAGCTCGGCCGGAACATTCCTAGCCCTCTGCGGCTCCTTCATGGTCAGCTACACGCGGGCGCGGGCCGAAAGCCTCGGCTTCGCCGCCAAGGTGGGCATCATGCAGCGGCCGGAGCGCATCGTCTTCCTGGGAGCGGGCGCGCTGATTCACCCGATGGCACTGACGATCGCCATCTGGATGGTCGCCGTTTTCGCCAACTTCACGGCGCTGCAGCGGCTCCGGTTTGCGTTCAAGCAGGATTCAGGCCCGCCGCCCCCCCACAAAAAGGAAGACTCCACGCTCAAGTCCGTACCCGTCACCAAGGGAGAGGTCTGACACTGAAGTGAGTTGCCGCTCAGAGCGGCTGATATCAGATGGCCCCCTCAAAAGAGGGTGGGACTTAACCGTGGTGACGAAATCCGAAACAAATTCATTGAATAAAAACATAGCCCCCGCTGGATCGTTCCGGCAACCCTCTGCCAGGGAGAATCGATGGCGACCACCCGCTCAAAGAAGGATTACGACGTCATCGTGGTCGGCGCCGGGCCGGCCGGGCTTTTTGCCGCCTACCACCTCTGCGAGAATTCCGACCTGCGGGTGCTGGTGATCGAGAAGGGCAACCCCCCCTCCAAGCGTCACTGCCGCATCAACGACTACCGCGAATGCCTCAAATGCAAGCCCTGCGACATCCTGAGCGGCATCGGCGGGGCGGGCCTTTTCTCCGACGGCAAGCTGAACTACATTTACAAGCTGGGCAAGACCGACCTGTCCCAGTTCATGCCGGTGCCGCAGGCCGAGGCGTTGATCGCCGCGACCGAGAAAATCTTCAACCGCTTCGGGATGGATGGCCCGGTCTACCCCACCGACATGGAGCACGCCCGCGACGTCCGCAAGAAAGCCAAGCGCTTCGGCATCGACCTGCTCATCATCCGCCAGATACACATCGGCAGCGACCGACTCCCGGAGCACATCGCCGCCATGGCCGATCATCTCCGGAACAAGGGCGTGACACTTCACACCTCGGAGGACGTCAGGCAGATCCGGATCAAAGACGGCCGCGCCGTCGGGGTAACGACCAGCTGCAGGACCTACTCTGCGGACCACGTCATCCTCGCACCGGGCCGAGTCGGCGCCGACTGGATGGGAGAACTCGCCCAGCAATTCAAGCTCGGGCTCACGCAGCGCGGCATCGAGGTCGGGGTGCGGGTGGAGGTCCACAACGACATCATGCAGGACCTCTGCGATGTGATCTACGACCCCACCTTCTTCATTCAGACCTCCAAATACGACGATCACACCCGCACATTCTGCACGAACCAAGGCGGCTTCGTCACCCAGGAGAACTACAACGATTTTGTCTGCGTGAACGGCCACGCTTTTCACGACCGCAAATCGGAGAACACGAACTTCGCCTTCCTGTCCAAGGTGGTGCTCACCGAGCCCGTCACCGACAACCAGTCCTACGGGGTGGCCATCGGCAGTCTGGCATCGCTGATCGGCGGCGGCAAGCCCATCCTGCAACGCTTCGGCGACCTCAAGCGCGGCCGCCGCAGCACCTGGAACCGCATCCGCAAGAGCTACATCCGCCCCACCCTCACCCAGGTGGTCTGCGGGGACATCGCCATGGCCCTGCCGGAGCGGATCCTGACCAACATCATCGAGGGGCTCGAGAAATTGAACTGTGTCGTTCCGGGGGTTTCCAACGACGAAACCCTCCTCTACGCCCCGGAAATCAAGTTCTTCGCCACCCAGATCGAAACCACCCACGACCTGGAGACCCGCATCAAGGGATTGTACGTGGCGGGAGACGGTCCGGGGGTCGCCGGTAACATCGTCTCGGCTGCGGCGACCGGCCTCATTCCCGCCCAGGCGATCCTGGCCAGGATCAAAGGCGGCTGAGACCGATATGGGAGACCGCCATGGCTGTCAAGACTCAGTTGATGGTGGTCGTCTTCGGCTTTGCCCCACTCCGGTTGATCCTTTCGTTGAATCTCGGATGAGCAGATTGGAGGTAGCGCCATGAACATCTCTCAGAATGTCGAAAGAGCGGCAAAATTCTTCCCGGATAAACCCGCCATTGTTTTTGAAGGCACTCGAATCACCTACGCTGACTTGAATGCGCGCGTGAATCGTCTGGCGAACGCGCTTAAAGCCAACACCGTCGGACGGGAGACGTGTGTGGCCCTCTACTTACCCAACATTCCCGAATTCGTGATTTGTTATCTGGCAACCGTACGCGTCGGGGCGATCGCCGTATCCGTAAACTCGATGTACAAATCCGAAGAGCTAAAATATATCCTCAACGATTCCGGGTGTGTTTTAATATTTACGACAGGGGATTTGCTGCCCAACATCCCATGGAGTGAATGCCCCGGCGTGAAGCAGGTGCTGGTGTGCGAAGGAGATCCTCAGGACCGTCCGACCCTGCAGGCCTGGTTGGAAAAAGGATCGAGCGAGAGCGCGACGCTGGACATGGCTTCGGATAATCCAGCCGTATTGCTCTACACTTCAGGTACCACTGGCTTCCCGAAAGGCGCGACCCTCTCCCACGGCAATGTCGTCTCGAACGCATGGTCGGCCGTGCATCATGCCGGCTTTACCCAGCAAGATCGAATGATCCTTTTTCTGCCGATTTTTCATGTCTTCGGACAGAACTTCATCATGAATGCGACGTTCATGGCGTGTGGAACCCTCGTCCTGCATCGCCGGTTTGTGCCGGAGCAGGTGATCGATTCAATTCACCGGGACCGTGTCAGCATGTTCTTCGCCGTACCGACGATCTATATCGCCCTCTTGAACATGCCATTGCCCGACGACAGGTTCGCCTCCATCCGCTATGAATTTTCCGCAGCGGCAACGATGCCGCGCGAAATTTCCGCCCGCTGGACGGAACGCTTCGGCCGTCCTGTGTACGAAGGCTACGGGTTGACCGAATGCTCACCCTTTGCCTGCTACAATCACGACTTCCGCCACAAATTCGGAAGCGTCGGCACTCCAATCGAGAATTTCGAGATAAAAATTCTGGATGAAAATGACAGCGAGATGCCGGTCGGCAAATGGGGCGAAATCTGTATCCGCGGTCCGGGCGTCATGAAGGGATATTGGAAAAAACCCTCCGAAACCCAGCACGCATTGCGCAACGGGTGGCTGCATTCCGGCGACATCGGAATGTTGGACGACGAGGGCTATGTCTTTATCGTCGACCGGGTCAAAGACATGATCAACGTGTCGGGATTTAAAGTATGGCCGGCCGAGGTGGAGGAGTTTTTATACAAACATCCTGCCGTAAAAGAGGTCGCTGTTTTCGGCACACCCCATCCGGATAAAGGGGAGACGGTCGTCGCGGCGATTGTCCTGAAAGACGGCGAGACCGCGACAAGCGCAGAGATCATCGATTATTGCCGCAATCACCTGGCCGTATACAAAGCACCGGCGCGCGTCGATTTCCTGCCGGAACTGCCGAAGAGTGCGACCGGGAAAATACTGAAACGCACTCTAAGAGAGCAAGGTTGATAATTGGGGATTGGCGTTTAAACTTACCATCCGTGATATGGAGCAACTCACATGGATTTTTCCCTGAGCAAAGAACAGCAGGATATCGTAAAGGCCGCCCGCAAATTCGCCGCCAGCGAGTTTCCCGATCGCGCCCGAGAATTCGACCGGGAAGAGAAATTCGATCTGGGGCTTTGGAAAAAGGCCTGTGACCTCGGGTTTGTGGGTGTTTTTATCGACAAAGAATATGGCGGACTGGGGTATGGTTTTATCGAACACTGCCTGATCAACGAGGAGTTCTGGGCCGTGGAGCCGGGCATCGGGTCGGCCATTCTGTCGACCACCTTCGGGGCCGAGCTGCTTCAACTGTTCGGCAGCGAACAACAGAAAAAAACGGTCCTGCCTCAGCTGGCGGAGGGCGAGGCCATCATCGGAACGGCCATCACGGAGCCGAACGCCGGCAGCGACGTCACCATGGCCTCCACGACCGCGGTGAAAGACGGCGCGGAGTGGGTGATCAATGGGTCCAAAATGTTTGCCACGAACGGGACCATCGCCCGGTACATGAACGTCTTCTGCCTGACCGATCCGGAAAATCCCTCCCGGCACAAGCGCCACAGCTTCATTCTCGTGCCGACGGCCGCCCGTGGCTACCAGGCCATCAAAATCCACGGCAAACTGGGGATTCGCGCATCGGATACGGCGGAGCTGGTTTTCAGAGATCTGCGGGTCCCTGCTGAAAACCTGGTGGGGGTCGCGGGGGCGGGCTTTTCCCAGCTGATGGAGTTTTTCAACCGGACCCGTCTGCATGTCTGCGCCCAGGGGGTGGGGCTTGCGCGTGCTGCACTGGAAGAAGCGATCCGTCACGTCAAGGGGCGCATCCAGTTTGGACAGCCCCTGGCGGCATTTCAGGTCACTCAATTCAAAATCGCAGAGATGGCGACCCGCATTCGTGCCGCCCGCAATCTTTACTACGAGGCGTGCTGGGCCATGGACAATGGCAGGGTCGACCACGCGTTGATCGCCATGGCGAAGTGGTACTCGGGTAAAACCGCCGTTTACTGCGCCGATGAGGCCTTGCAGATGCACGGGGGCTATGGCTACATCGATGAGTATAAGGTTCAGCGACTGTATCGGGACGCCAAGATCCTCGAGATCTACGAGGGGACCAAGGAGATCGAAAAGACGATCGTGGCGCGAACCTTATTGCGATAGCGCCAAGCGGCAGATTCCGTCAGTTCGAAGACCATTTCATAGGAGTTGCCGCTGAATGAGCGACCGCCAAGCCTTCAAAAAAATGCTTGGCATTGACCCCCAGGGTACGGGTCCGGTAGCCCCCTTCCTGCACCACGAGTATGGGAAGCCCCAACTCTCCAAGCATGCGCCCATTGATCTCAAAATCGCGGGGCGTCAACGACCAGGTTCCGGTGGGGTCCCCCTTGGCCGTGTCAAGCCCGAGCGCGACGACCAGGAAGACCGGGTTGAAGTCAACGACTCGCTTAAGAGCGGCTGTCAACGCCTTCCGGTATCGGTCGCCGTCCACCGCTTCCGGTAGCGGTAAATTCAGATTGAAGCCTTCCCCTTCGCCCTCCCCGCGCTCATCACTGAAACCGGAAAAGTACGGGTATGCAAAGCCGGGATTTCCGTGGATGGAGACCGTCAGCACATCCGCTCGTTGATAAAAAATATCCTGTTGGCCGTTTCCATGATGGTAATCAAGGTCCAGAATCGCTACCCGCCCGAATGCTCGCAGGTATTGAGCGGCAATGGCGTTGTTGTTGAAATAGCAAAAGCCACCGAAGGATCGCCGCTCCGCATGATGCCCCGGAGGCCGAACCAGGGCATAGGCCAACCTTCTGCCGTTTAGGATCTCCTTTGCCGCAGACAACGCGCAGTCAACGGTAGACCGGGCGACCGTGTACGCATGTCGGGTAAGGGGGGTGAAGGTATCGATGCAATAATATCCGGCCAGGATGTAGCGGTCCTTGGGCAGGCGTGTTTTATTCCGTATGGGGAATACGTACGGGTAAACGTAGCGGTTTTCTTCTATTTCCCGGCACGTGCGCCGCAAAAAGTTTACAAAATCGAGGTCGTGAACAGTGGTGATGTGTTTCTCCGGAAACTCGGAGGGCGCGACCATTTCAAAGAGGCTGCTGTCGGCGATCTCCTTGAGGATGCTTCGGATTCGCACCGGGGCCTCGACATAGCCCTTTTCATGTACGTGATGCGTGAAGTGCCGGTCCGGAAACACCAGGGCGATCCTGTCGCCGGGGCGCTCGGAAACGGCCGCCGATACCGTCTGCGGTTTGACGTAGCGAAATTCCCTCAGTTGAACCGGGTCTTGATCAATGGAGTTCACCGCCATCTTTACATAATCCGCCGGCACGTAACCGGCGTATTTTCTTTCCAAGATCACCTTGACGACAGCGCGGACAAAGTCGCGCTCCGGACTTCCCGACCGACCCAGTCCGTCGTACATCAAATGCGGCATACAGGTTTGACCGGGTTTATAGGGTTTTTCATAGGCAGTGCCGATAATCGGGCGCGCCCCGTATTGCTCGTAAAACCGGAGACGCTTGCGGTTTTCGATGAGCAGGGCTTCATTCGGGCACAGGGAGGCTTCGTCGGGCAGGCTTTCGAAAAAGAGACCTCTTGCGCCAAAGGCCGCTGCTTCCTGTCGCACCCGGGCGTATAGCGCTCCGCCGATGCCGCCGCTGGCCATGCCCGCCTTGGTGGCGATCCAGTCCAGATAGCAGAAACGGACCTGCGGTTCGTGGAGCAGGAAAGCAAATCCCTGCACGCGCTGGCGCAGGTTTTCGGCAACAAAAAGGATCGTCAGGAATCTCTTGAGAAAGGGATCCCGCAGGTGTCGGCCGAGTTGATCGATCTCTTCCGCGGGGACGGTCGCGAATCGGCTGCGCATGATGGCCTTCACTTGATCGAGGGCGTTTCGGTTTGCGGGAAGCACTTCATCATAAATGCGGCGAATGCGGAACATGATTCAGACGATCCTTTTTGGTAATAATGGTGCGCTGCGCATCACCGTCGCTGGCGTCCGGCCAGGCAGTACCACACCAGGCAGAGCGCTTGCATGCCCAGAAGAATAGCGAGGCTCGCCCGGTAGCCTTGCGGTGAGTAGTTGCCGGTTGCGGTCACGGGAAACAGGGCGATGACAGCACCGATGCCCCACTGGGCGGCGAACGCGCCCACGAAAACAAGCACATTGAGCCCGGTGCTGACCCGCCCGGCCAGCTGGGAGGGGAAACTCATGGCGAGGGCCGGGTAGGGAATGACCCCGGTCGTTCCGATGAACCCGAAGAGCATCCACAACGCGGTCGGCCAACGAACCGCCCCCGCCATGATCAGCGCCTGAACCGCCATGAACAGAAACATGCCCCAGACCGCGGTCGTCAGCGGCTGGATCCCTCTCCGGCTGAGCCTTTCGGTGACGAACCCGATGGCCACGTATCCGGCCGTCATGGCTGCCGCCGTCCAGAAAAGAATCCCGGCGATGCCGGCACGATCCATCCCGGCCACATCCCGCAGCCACGGCCCGGCCCACAGACCTTGGATGGACATGAACGCCACCTGTGAGGTGACGGTCAGCGGGGTCACGCGCCAGAAGAGCGGACTGGTGAACACCTGCCCGATCCCCTGCCGTGCGTCGCTCAGCCGGATCTGCCCGGCCTCCTGGCGCTGCTCCGGCACGCACCCAAAAATCGCCGCCGCCACGATGGCGCTCAAGATCGACAACACAATGAACACGCCGCGCCAATCGGTGTACGTCAAGGCGAATTCGACCGGCAGGGTGGCGGAAAGCGCCCCCACGCCTCCGGCCGCCAGATGCAGTCCGTTGATCTGCGGCCACTGCTGCGGTGGAAACCAGAGCGTGTAGGCTTTGATAGCGGCCATGTAGCCCGCGGAAACACCCAGCCCGATCAGGGCCCGTCCGACAAACAGCCCCGAAAGACCACCGGCCATCCCGAACATCATGGCCCCTGCGGCGGCAAACACCAGCAACCCGGCCGCGACGCGCCGCGGCCCGAAGCGGTCCAGCATAACACCCAGCGGCAGCTGAAAAGCGGCGAACGACACAAAATAGGCCGATGTGAGCAGACCCAGGT
>DATITS010000199.1:0-3980 GCA_035467535.1 Desulfobacterales bacterium | reverse complement strand
CTGCTGCGGGTGAAAGCGCCCGAGGGGGTTCTGGCCGTAACCTCCGGTCTGGGCCTCGGCCACACCACGCGGGACGGAGCCACTTTCTCGGAGTGGCGGATCGACAACCCGCTGCGCGGCCTGGCCCTTTCGGCTGCGGCGTATGGGGTGCAGGAAAAAAAAGTCGGAGACGTTGTCGCCGCCACCTATTTTCTGCCCCGCAACCAGGACCTGTCCGCTGCCTATCTCGATGCGATCGCAGCCTACTTGGAACTTTACTCGGAGCTGTTCGGGCCTTACCCGTTTCCGAAATTTGCGGTGGTGGAAAACTTCTTCCCCACCGGCTACGGCTTTTCCTCCTATACGCTTCTGGGAAGCACCATCCTGCGGCTGCCCTTCATCCTGAACACCAGCCTCGGGCACGAGAT
The DNA here is from genome assembly GCA_035467535.1 of Desulfobacterales bacterium. GTDB lineage: Bacteria > Desulfobacterota > Desulfobacteria > Desulfobacterales > SpSt-501 > SpSt-501. The sequence continues at coordinate 3,573 of DATITS010000199.1, read as the reverse complement.
CGCCCACTGCTGGTGGGGAAACGGCGTCTTTGTCAACTATGAATACGGCAATTGGAGCGAGGGGATCACCACCTATGTGTCGGACTATCTCTACAAAGAGCGGGAGTCGGCGACCGCCGCCAAAGACTACCGCCTCCAGGCCCTGCGCAACTTCGCGACCCTCGTGCCGCCGGCAAAGGATTTCCCCCTCGCACGCTTCACCGGCCGGGTTGACACCGCGACCAAGGCCGTCGGCTACGACAAGGGGATGATGGTCTTTCACATGCTCCGCAAGGCCATCGGGGAGGAGGCTTTCTGGGGGGCGCTGCGCGACGTCTACCGCGAACGGCTGTTCCAGCCGACCGCATGGGATGACCTGCGCCGGGCGTTTGAGAAGCGCTCCCGGCGCTCCCTCGCGGCCTTCTTCGACCAGTGGGTCAACCGCAAGGGGGCCCCGCACATCCGGCTGGCGGATGTCCGGCGCGACCGAGTTCCCGACGGGTGGAAGGTCACGGGCCGCCTGACTCAAGAAAAGCCGTTTTTCAATGCCGAATTCGAGCTCTCCCTGGATGGCGGCGGCCGGCACGTTTCCCGGCGTATCGAGCTCTCCGGGAAGTCCGCGCCCTTTGAAGTCGCCGCGGCTGCGGAGCCGGTGCAAATCATTGTCGACCCGGATTACGACGTGCTGCGCCGGCTGGACCCATCGGAGATTCCGCCAACGGTGAACGCCCTGAAAAGCTCCGCCGCCAGCCTTCTGGTCGTCTGCGAAGCCGCAGGCGGCAGCGGGCAAAAGGTGGCGGACACACTGGCCGGCTCCCTCGGCCTCGGGAATTTTGTTATTCTGCCGGAAGCCCAAGTCGACCGCAACCGCTTTAAAGGGCAGGACGTCATCCTCGTGGGGTACCCCCGCACGGTCGAATGGCTGAGCACTATGCCGGCCTCCCTGCGCCTGCAGAAAGAGGGGTTTTCCCTCGGGGGAGCGCAAGGCTCCAACGCGGGGGATATGTTTTTCGGCGTTTTCACTAACCCCTACGACTCCGGCCGGGTCTTGGCCGTTTTGCTGCCGATAGCCTCTCCGGACGCAGCGAACGTCGCCGCCAAGATCACCCATTACGGCCGGTTCAGCTATCTTATCTTTCGCGACGGCCAGAACCGTGACAAGGGGTCATGGGAACCGGCCGATTCGCCGGTGGTTCATCGATGGAAATGAAATTTGGAAACGGGGCATGGCAGTACCGCCTTGTGCGGAGAACCGGCCACAGGCGTTGATCGGATCGAGATCGGATAGGTGGGTATCGGTGCGGGAGGAAGCCGCCGCCCGCTACCGGGCGGCGGCTGGTGCATCATTCGTAAAAGGTCATGATTTCTTAGTAGCGCCGACCGCCACCGCCGCCTCCGCCATAACCACCACCGCCTCCGGGGCGTCCGCCCCGGCCGCCGAAGCCACCACCGCCGCCTTCGCGCTCGGTCTTGGCCCGCGCCTCGCTCACGGTGATGGTCTTGCCGCTGAGCTCACCGCCGTTGAATTTGGTGATGGCGTCACGGGCGCCGTCCTCGCTCTCCATCTCCACGAAGCCGAAACCCTTGCTCTGGCCGGAATAGCGGTCCTTGATGATCGCCACAGAGGCGACCTTGCCGGCCATGGAAAAATTATGATTGAGGTCTGTTTCCGTGACTTCGGTCGCCAGGTTGCCGACGTACAATTTTTTATTCATGGGGTGTTCCTTTCTATGTGGGTGTTCATCCGGGCCGTCCCGTACCGGAGGGTTCGCACGGGCGAAAACGCCCACGCACACAAGCCCGGATGATAGGGTACCTGGGGGCGCTGCCCCCGTGAAACCCGGTTCGGACGGAAGGTTTAGACCGCCTTGACGTTGGCAGCCGATAGGCCCTTCGGTCCGTTCTGGACGTCGAAGCTCACGGACTGGCCTTCTTGAAGGGTCTTGAAACCGCTATCCTGGATGGCGCTGAAGTGCACGAACACATCGTTGCCGTCTTCGGCCGTGATAAAGCCGAAACCTTTGCGTTCGTTGAACCACTTGACGTTGCCTTGTGTCATCGTTTGCATCCTCCTTTCTTCGAATTTTTTAAGGGAGGATTACGACGCCGGCAGAAAAAAACCACCACAGTTTGGAGGGTGTGGTGGTTAAACCTACGCTTCAAAATGTTTTCATCCAACCTTTGATACGCCCGGAACCCCCAAAGGTGGATTCCGAGTGATGCACCAGCATAGTAGTACCGTTCGGCAAGCGGGTCAAGCGGAATATTTTCGGCCCCCGCACGCTTGCGACGCGGCCTGCCGTGTAAAACCGCTGCGGACGCCCGGTTTACCCCCGCATCTTCTGGATCAGCGCCAGGTCGGCCAGCACCAGCGCGGCCATGCTCTCCACGATGGGCACGGCGCGCGGAACGACACACGGGTCGTGGCGGCCTCGGGCCGCAAGCGTCACCGTTTGCCCGTCGAAGCCGGCGGTCGCCTGGGCCTGGCCGATGGTGGCCGGCGGCTTGAAGGCCACCCGGAAGACGATCGGCTCGCCGTTGGTGATGCCGCCCTGCACGCCGCCGCTGCGATTGGTCAGCGTACCCAAGCGCCCCTCTTTCAGCACGAAGGGGTCGTTGTGCCGGCTGCCGCGCATGCGCGCGCCGGAGAAGCCCGATCCGATCTCGAAGCCCTTGGTGGCCGGGATGGAGAGCATGGCCTGGGCCATCAGGGCCTCGGTCTTGCCGAACACCGGCTCGCCCAGCCCGACGGGCACATTGCGGCAGACACAGGTGACGACACCACCGATCGAGTCGGCCACCTCCAGCACCCGGGCGATCTCCGCGATCATGCGGCCGGCTGTTTCCGCGTGGGGACAGCGGACAGCGTTTTGGTCTACGGCCGCCCGGTCGATGCGCAGCGCATCGACCTCCGGGGCATCGAGCTCGCCCACCGCGCTCACCCAGGCGACGATCTCGACGCCGTAGCACTCCTGCAGGAATTTTTCGGCCACCGCCCCGGCCGCCACCCGGCCGATGGTCTCACGCGCGCTCGCACGCCCCCCGCCGCTCGCGGCCCGGATGCCGTATTTGGCCTGATAGGTAAAATCGGCATGGGACGGTCGCGGGGTACGGTCCAGGTGCTCGTAGTCGGCCGGGCGCTGGTCCCGGTTGGGCACCATCAGTCCGATAGGGGTCCCCAGGGTAAGCCCGTTTTGGGTGCCGCTTAGAAGGGTGACCTGATCGGCCTCCTCCCGCTCGGTGGTCAGCCGGCTTTGGCCGGGCCTGCGACGGTCGAGCTGAGGCTGGATGTCGGCCTCGGTCAACGGCAGCCGGGCGGGGCATCCGTCGATCACGACCCCCACACCCCGGCCGTGGGACTCGCCGAACGTGCTTGCCCGGAACAGGGTGCCAAAAGTGCTGAACATCGGATTATCTCCTTGTCGATGCTTACACTTAAATCATTCGTTCCATTTCTTCAAGCAGTTCGAAAGTCCACGAAAATGAATTCGGATTTGGAAAACGGGGGCGGCATGGTTATCTTCTCCGACAATAGCGGATCGGTGCCGAGCGCGGCGGCGAAATCCGCGCCCGCGATTAATTACCCGGGATACT
>DATITS010000198.1:0-16423 GCA_035467535.1 Desulfobacterales bacterium | reverse complement strand
CCCTTGACGTGCCCGAAGAGCTCCGTTTCGATCAGCCCCTCGGGCAGTGCCCCGCAGTTGATGGGGACGAACGGCGCCCCGGCGCGGCGGCTTTCGTTGTGAATCGCGTTGGCCACGAGTTCCTTGCCGGTGCCGGTTTCGCCCGATACATGCACCGGGTAGTCGTAGCCGGCCACATCCCGGATCTGCTTGAAGACGGAGAGCATCTTGCTGTCGTGACCGATGATGTTGCCGAACCGCGTCATGTCGCCGGTGCGCAGCTGCAGCGTGACGAGGTCGGTCACGTCCCGGAAGCAGGCCAGTATGCCGGTGGGCTCGCCGGTGCCGTCGTGCATGCGGGTGAGCGTCATCTCGACGCGGCGGGTCTCCCCGGACTTGGTGACGACGCTGAGGGAATAGTCGGCGTTTTCGGGCCGATCCGGCGAGGATTCGCAGAAGGCGCAACGCTCCCCGCAGAAGGGGGTTCCGAACGCCGTGTGGCAATCCCGGCCCAGCACCTCCGCGCGGCCGTAGCCGGTGATGCGCTCCGCCTCCCGGTTGAAGAAGAAGACGCGCCGCTGCAGGTCGTGGGCGATGACCCCTTCTTTCAGGTTGTCCAGGACATGCTCCAGGTTGTCCCGGTGGCACATCAGGGATTCGAGGGCAAACTCGGTCATGCTGCTCGATTGCTCGCTTTCAGGAATTTCTGCTCGATGAAATCGGCGATGGGCCCGGGGTCGTCGAGCCGGAAGACAGGAACGTCGACGGCGATGTGCGCATCGGTTGCGACCGCGATCAGACGGGGGTCGTTCCGGCACAGCAGTTCGGTCCCCATGGCCGCCCGTACCACTTCGATCTTGGGTTTGGGTTCGCGTTTGTAGCCTTCGGTCATGAGCAGGTCGACATCGTTGAAATAACCGGCCAGCGCGTCGATGCCCTCGGCGTCGGTCTGCTTGATCATGGCGAGCCGCCCCGGTGAGGCGAGCATGACCGTGTCCGCCCCGGCGGCACGGTGGCGGGAGCTGTCCTTCCCGGGCCGATCGATGTCCGGCGCATGATGGGTATGCTTTATGGTTCCGATGCGGTAGCCCCGCCGTTTCAGCTCGGGGATCAGTTTTTCGATCAGAGTCGTCTTTCCGGAATTCGAGCGGCCCACGATGGAGACGATGGGTGGTATATCAGGGTTCATGTTGCCTGCATTTTCCTTCCTTTGCCTGACACCTTGTCACGTGAAATGGATTCTGAGTTCAGACCATGCCGACGATGACCCCCGAGTCGTTCGGCGTCTGCACGGGGATGCGCCGGAGGTCGTGGGCGCCGGCCGCCGCCAGCATGTCCATCAACTGGCGCTCGGAGTAGGCCTGGCCGGCGGGGGTTCCCAGCAGCATGTTGAGGGCGAAGAGCGCCGGGAAAACCGGCCCGTCCATTTCGTCGTTGAGGATGAACTCATGGATCATCACCATCCCGCCCGGCGCCAGGGTCGAAACCGCCTTGCGGATGATTTTGACACAGTCTTCGGGCCCCTCCGCGTGCAGGATGTGGGAGAGCCAGGCCGCGTCATAGGGGCCGGTGATCTCGTCGGTGTGATAGTCCCCGGGCAGAAAAGCGACCCGGCCGGCAAGGTCGAAGCGGGCGATGGTCCGCTCGGCAAACGGGCGCGAGGCGGGCAGATCGAAGACATCGGCCGCAAGCTCCGGGTGGGCGAGGCAGAAATGGATCGCGTAGGTGCCGGGTCCGCCCCCCAGGTCCAGAAGGCGGCGCCGGGAGGAGAGGTCGATGGCGGGAACCAGCCGGGGGGCCACGATCATGGCATTGGTGAACATGCCCATGAGAAAACTCTCGCGCCACTGCGCGTCGCTCACCGCTGACCGTCCGCGCACCGGCTTCCCGGTGAGCACCGCCTGGTCCAATTGCGACCAGGACTCGACCAGGTGATGGTGGTGCATGAGCATCTGCCCGATGTAGGCGGGCGACGTCCGGCAGAGCAGAGAACGCGCGGAGGCCGAGTTGGCGTAGGTGTTGTCGGTTTTCACCAGCAGCCCGAACGCCGCCATCGCGTTCAGCAGGGGCTCCACCCCCCGCACCGCGCCATTCACCCGGCCGGCGATTTCCGTTGCGGTCAAGCGGTCGTCCGCAAGGTGCGAAAACAGCTCCAGCTTGACCGCCGCGTGCAGCGCGCAACTGCTCCAGTAGGACCCGGAGGCTTCAAGCAACTCCCCGGGTTTCCAGTCTCGCATGCTCATAATCAGTGCTCCGGTTGAAGATGCCCTTGGGGTCGAGGCGGTACACCTCGTTTCAGTCGTCCTTGCTCTGAAGTTCCTTGGCGAGTTGCTCCGGCGTCATCGTCCAAAAAGGCGTGCCGTCCTTGGAAAGCCGCACCTTGAATTCGTAGGTGTCGCCCTTCTTGACCTTGGCGGCCATGAAGACGTCCTTGCCGCCGATCTCCGCCCAACAGCCCCGGATGGTCACCTTGTCCCCCGGCTTGAAGCCGATCTCCGAGGGTTTGGCATAACCCACCGGGCAGAGGTGGACCATGATGGTTTCGCTGCCCTCGTGCACCTCGAGGGCCGCACCCGGGCTCATGCCCGGCATGGGCACGACTTCCAGCACCTTGACGACCGTCGCCTTGAATCGCTCGGATTCCTTGAACTTGTAAAGCTTTTGGTAGGGGCTGTCCAGACCCCAGCCTTTCAGGTCCTTGGCGTCGGCGGCACCGGCCGGATTAAAACCGATCAGGACCGCCAGCATCACAGCAAACGCGATAGACGATATCTGCAGCGCGCGCATAAGTTTCCCCTTTCAGTCTTGGCGTTGAATGGCTGACAATATAGGTCCCGCGGAGGGCTTTGGCAATCGCCTGGCCCCTTCAATCCAGCCCCTTCGCAGGGTGCGGGTCAGGCCGCGTCAACTCCTCGTGATCAACCAGGTCCCGGCCAACAGCAGTCCCATCCCGGCCAGGCGCGCGAGATTCAAGGGCCGCACCTCGGCGCCCATCCAGCCGAAGTGATCGACCAGTGCGCCCATCAGAAACTGCGCGGCGACAAAAACGGTGAACGCGGCGACCAGGCCCAGGCGGGGGGCGCTGTAGGCGAGGGTTCCGACAATCACAAGCCCCAGAATCCCGGAGGTGTAGGCATACCACGGGACCGCCGCGCCGAAGCCGAGATGTCCGCCGCGCTGGATCAGCATGATCACCCCGATCAAAACCCCGCCGCCGAAGTAGGTGATGAAGACACTTTCCAGAGTGCCGATGCGCTTGTCCATAATGCCCATGAAATGGGCCTGGAGAGCGGTTGCCACTCCGCCCACAGCGGCGGCACCCACCAACCCGTAAATACTCATGCTGCGACCATCCTTTCTCCGGCGATTCCATGTGAAAATGATTTCACAAAACTGTGGCAATATTTTAGCAACTTGTCGGCGCCACACAGAAACCGATTCCCCACCCAGGTTTATGGCCTACTGATATTATTGAAGAAAATAAATTGACGGGTTGGGCACAGTCTGTGCTAGTGAAAACATGAAACCCATGGTGATGGAGCCTCTATAAAATTATGGAAGAAAATCTCATCGGCATGACAAAGGGTGTGATCAGCGCGCTTGTTTTGATTATTCTCTGCCAAGTCTACATGATTTTCTGAAATTGGGCGGCGGCGACATCACGCCGGCGTTACGCATGCGCCCGAGCGCTATTCGATCGGCCTGAGGAGTCGAAGGTATGCAAGCTATTCAAGGAGCCGCCACTGTCGAGCAACGCAAAAGCCCGCGTCGCAACTACACAACGACCGTCATGTTCGAGAATTACCTGACCGGCAACTACTTCGAAGGCCGGATGGTCAACTACAGCCGGGACGGGATGTGTTTCGAGTCGGATATCGCCCCTGAAATCGGCACGGAAATATTCATCGGGGTCGAAAAATCGCCTTACTCCCCCAATTATGAAGTGTTCCGGGCCAAGGTGATGTGGAGCCGCGCATTGACGCTGAAAGAGTCCTATTATTCTGTCGGGGTCGGCGTCCGATACTGCTGAGGCAACCCGCCGCCGTCCTCCGTTGCCCCCCATGCCTTTTTCATCCCCCCTTGACTCGCCCCGGTTGAGCTTGCGTCACCGGCGAATGGACTGCGCCGCATCGTTCAGCCTCTCCCGGATCGAAATGAGATAGCTGGCCATCTTGCCGCGGTGGTCGGCCATGACGGAATCGTGACGTCCCCTCAGAACGACCAGCGGGTCGAACGTGCAGATCCGCTCCATTTCTTGAAAAGCGATCTTGATGTTTTCCTCTCCGCCCTTGCTTTGGATCACCGGGTAGAGCTCGACCAGCGTGCCCATGAAGTCCCGCAGCACCAGGATCACCCCCTGGGTGTAGTAGATGCGGTCGTCCAGTTCCGTGTAGGGGACACTCTCGGTGGCCTGGACCAGCAGGCCCATGGGCTGGTCCAGGAACTGGTTGCTGAGGATGAAGGTGAAGAGGTTGTAGAGGTCGTCGGAGCGCATGTTGAAGATCGCCTTGCCCTGGGTGAGCGCGGCATCGTATTTCCGGATGAGTTCGAGCCCGTTTTGGTATTCGCTTTCGCTGGAGGGCAGCCACCAGCTGTCCTCGGTGAAAGCGAAATGTTTTTCGCGGGCCGCCTTCAGAAATTCGTTTTCGGCATCCACCTGACCGTATTTGGCCAGTTGGGTGGCGTAAAAGGTGACCAGCATGCGGGTGGCGAAGATGACCCCCTTTTGACGGTTGCCGCGGTTGTCCAGCCAGCGGGTGGGCGACACCCACAGGTCGTTGACCGACCAGCCGAGGGGGGAGTCGAGCTCTGCTTCCAGGCGAGCCGTCATGGCCCGGCTCAGGGCGATGCCCTTCTCGGGCTCGGGGGCATCCGGCTTGGTTTTCTGGAGGATGCCTTGGACCTCGGAGCCGGAGAAGGGGAACCGGGTCGGGTCGATCGCGGTGTAGGCAAGGTTCAGGCCCCAGATCAGGCCGAAGGTCACCGGCCAGGCCAGCAGGATCACCAGCAGGATGACGATGAGTGTTTTGAGCAGCCTGGATGAGTTGGGTGTGGGCACTGCGGTTTCCATTTGGCCTCTCCCCTCTTAGGGCGGAACATTTTTGGTTCATCAGCCGGACTCTATTCGCAACGGCTTGCATTGTCAATGAATTCAACCGGAATAAAGCGACCGCGACAGGCCCTGCGGGTGCGAATGGCTCCTGTTTCCCGACTTGACACCCCGGGCGGGCGTGATAGGTTGGGCGTACGCTTTGATGGCTTCGTAAATAGTCCAATTTCGGCGTTGCGCTTCAGCGCGTTGTCGCTGCGGCGTACAGGAAGTACGCCTCACGCCACGCTCCTCGCGCGCCTTGAACTTGGCCTCTTTACAACGCCATCGATTCGGGTGGCGTTCTACCGGTTTAACAAATAATGATTTCAGTTCCGTGGAGAAACCATGCCGCGCAAATTCTTACCGTGGATTCTGGCAGTGTGCTGGTGGTGTGTATCCGGCTGTGCTGCGCTGGTGGTTGGGGCGGGCGCCGGGGGCGGGGCCTACACCTACATCAACGGCGAGCTGGTGCGCACCTATCCGGCGCGGTACCCCGCGACCTTGGCCGTGTGCACCCAGCTCCTGCAGGACCTGGGAATGCCGGTCAAGGAGCAGAGCTCCGACGGCATCCAGACCACCATCGCCACCGAGCGCAAGGACGGCACGCCGATGACGATCAAGGTGAAAATTATCGGGCTCGACGCGACGGAGATTTCCGTGCGGACCGGGGTCGTCGGCTACTGGAACCGGGATCTCTCGGAAAATTTCCAGGAGTACATCGCTGAGCGCCTCAAGAGGGCTCCTGCCGGAGGGGCAGCGCCGAGTTGAGCGCCGAAATTTCGTGGTGCTCGAGCCGGTTGATGGCGCCGATGTGCCGGTCCATGACGTGCCGCAGGCGTGCGTCGGTAAAACGGTGCAGGCTGCAGTTGGGCACGACCCGAAACCCGCGGCGCAGCTTGTGGCCGCCGCCGGCGCCGGGGTCGAAATGGCGGATCCCGTGCGCGATGGCCCATTCGATCGGCCGGTAATAGCACGCGTCGAAGTGCAGGAACTCAACGTCCGTCCGCCCCCCCCAGTACCTCCCGTAGAGTTGGTCTGCCTTGGTCACGCAGAGCGACATGCCGAGCGGCGGTTCGTGAGGGTCCCGGCTGCTCGCTACCCCGAACAGCAGCCGATGCCGGAAGCGGCCGGGCAGCGCGCTGAAAAAATCCCGCGTCAAATACTTGCATCCCCAGGGCCCGAACTTGTCGTTGGTGCGGGCGTAAAATTCGTACATGCGGGAATAGTGCTGCGGCGGCAATTCGTCGCCGGGGATCATTCGCACCGTGACCCCAAGCCGCTCCAGGCCCCGGCGCTCGCGGCGGATGTTGCGGCGCTGATTGGCGCTGAACCCGGCAAGGTAATCCTCAAAATCGCGCAACCCGCTGTTGACCCAGGAAAAGCTTGGGTGGACCCAGGGCGTGTAGCCCTGCGCTTCCATGAATTCGGCCCACTGCGGGTCGGTAAAGAGGAAGCTTGTTCCGGAAAGCCGCTCGCGCCGGCAAAAGCGCTCGATCTCCTCTATCATCAGCCCGGTCAGCTGCGTTTCATCCACCCCGGGGGCCATCAGAAAACGGTACCCGATCAGGGGCGTGAACGGGCTCATGCCGACGAGCTTGGGGTAATAGTCCAGGCCCAGCCGGCCGGCCACCTCGGCCCAGGCGTGGTCGAACACGAACTCCCCGGCGCTGTGGGTCTTGATGTAGAGTGGGGCGGCGGCCAACAGTTCGCTGCCCGACCACACGGTCAGGTGCCGGGGAATCCATCCGGCCCGGGCAGCGGCGCTGCCGGATGCCTCCATCAGCCACAACCAGTCCCACTCCAAGAACGGGGTCTTCAGCGGCTGCGCCAGGGCGTCCCACGCCTCGCGGTCGATCTCGGAAATCTGGGTGATCCAGCGTATTTTGGGGAGTGATGTCTGCATGATGGCCGGCTCCAGAAATCGGCCTTGGCCGCGCGAATAGCGCTCAGGTGTTAAGGCTGAAGGTAGATAGGCTGAAGGAAAAGACGTACGTGATTATTTTTCCCTCCAGCCTTCAGCCTTCAGTCTATCTACCTGGGTAGCGACATAATATGACGCCCGCCGGCCGCTGTCATGGGCGGCTGCGGCCGCCATCGGGGCGCTTGACTTTCGCGACGGTATAGATAATATTCAAAATTCAAAATTAACTCAAACGATTAACGCGGAGGCTCCCGCATATGCCAATTTTCGAATTCCGTTGTTTGGGCTGTAATGAGTGCTTTGAAACGCTCATGCTGAAAAAGCGTGATGAAGTCGAACTGCGCTGCCCGAAGTGCGCCTCCGGAGAATTGGAGCGCATCCTGAGCAAGACCTGCTACGCGATGGCCGGCGGCGGGGAAAAACAGGGGGCTGCATCCCAGACCCGGACCTGTTCGGGCGGGTCCTGTACGACCTGGGATATTCCCGGCCACTCACGCTGAGCCTTGCCTCGGAGCGTTTGCACGATGCGTCAGATTCACGCCCAGGAAAAAGAGCAGTTCAAAAAGCTTTTCAAGCGGGAGCAGGTTGAAAATTTCGAGGATCGCTTCAAAGTTCTGGAAGTGTTTCTTTCGACCGAACGGCATCTGACGGCCGATGAACTGGCCGAGTGTCTGGAGGCGAAGGGGGTGCGCCTCGCCCCGGATTTCGTCCGCGACACGCTCAGGCTGCTGAGCCGGTTCGGCTTCGCCCGCCAGAGCCGCTTCGACAACGGGGTGATCCGCTACGAGCATCATCACCTGGGGCAGCACCACGACCACATGATCTGCACCAAGTGCGGCAAGATCCTCGAGTTCAAGGAAGATCGGTTGGAGGACTACCAGATCCAGATCGCCGCCGCTCACGGGTTCCACATGCTGCAGCACCGTATGGAAATCTACGGAATCTGCGGCGATTGCACCAAGGAGCGCTCCCGGCGCCTGCCGCTGACCATGGCCAAGGCCGGTGAGCGGCTGCTGATCCGCGAAATCGGAGGCGGCGCCACCTCCCGCTTGCGCCTCATGACCATGGGCCTGCGTCCGGGTGACCGCCTCGAAGTCATTACCAACAACGGCCAGGGCCAGTTGGCCATATCCGTCGACATGCGGCGCTACGTCCTCGGCCGCGGTCTGGCGCAGAAAATCATCGTTGAACCGGAGGACCACTAAGCCGCCCACCGCCAAGCGATTCGGACGCTGCCCATTATGCCCAGATGAGACGAATCTTTGCCATAGGCGACATCCACGGCTGCTACGACAAGCTGCTCGCGCTGCTGGACCAGATCCCCATCGACTGGTCGCGTGACCGCCTCGTATTCATCGGCGATTACATCGACCGCGGCCCGGACGCCTTCGCCGTGGTGGAGCTCCTGCTGGGATTGCAGGCGCAGCACCCGGGCATCGTTTTCCTGAAGGGCAACCACGAGGAAATGCTGCAGGGGTATCTTTCCGGATGGGACCGCATGACCTACCTTTACAACGGCGGCCAGCAGACCCTGGACAGCTACCTGAGGCGGGCGAGTACCTCAGCGCCGCAGGCGATCCCGCCGGAGCACCTGCGGTTCTTCCAGTCCCTGGTGCTTTACCACGAGACCGAGGAGTTCGTTTTCGTACACGCCGGCCTGCGCCATGGTGTCCCATTGGAGCGGCAATCCGCCGAGGACCTGCTCTGGATCCGGGAAAAATTCATTCACTCCCCCCACCCGTTCGAAAAACGCGTGGTCTTCGGCCATACGCCGTTTGAGAAGCCCCTGGTGGAGCCGGACAAGATCGGGATCGACACCGGCGCCGTATACGGCAACATGCTGACCTGTGTGCAACTTCCCGATGAAATCTTTTTTCAGGCCTGATGGGTGAGAAATGATAAAACGGCTGTGCATGATCGTGTTGTTTTTAGCGGCGACCGGGGGGGGCGCCGAGGCCGCCGAACGCATGGCCGTTAGCGCCAAAGAAGCCAACGTCCGCTCCGGCGCCGGGCCCACCTATAGCACGCTCTGGAAAGTGGAAAAATATCATCCCGTCGAGGTATTCGAAGCCTCCGGAGTGTGGCTGCACTTCAAGGACTTCGAGGGCGACAGCGGCTGGATCCACAAATCGCTGGTGGACAAGACGGCCTGCGTCATCACCAAGCAGAACGGCGTTCAGTTGCGCGTCGGTCCCGGCACCGACAAGGCGGTGCTGGTCAAGATCGACAAGGGAGTGCCGTTCAAGGTGCTCAAGCGTGAGGGACGCTGGGTCCAGGTGGAGCACGCCGACGGCGACAAGGGATGGCTGCACGACTCGCTGGTGTGGTGACGACTTCGTAGAAAGTCCAACTTCGGCGTTGCGCTTCACCGCGTTGTCACTGCGGCGTACGATGAGTACGCCTCGTGACACGCGGCTTGAGCGCCTTGAATTTGGAACTTTTTACGAAGTCGTCAAAGTTGAAAGTTAAAAAGAGATGACATCCCAAGAGAACAAACACCGCAAGCTGGTCGTGGGGGTCGGCTCGGCGCTCGTGGACATCCTCACGCGCCAGGGCGACGACTTCCTCGAAGCGGTCGGGGCCGTCAAGGGCGGCATGGTCTACGTGGACCGGGATCACATCGAGCGGACGCTGGCGCGGGCCGGCGGCACCCCGCACGTGGTGCCCGGCGGCTCGGCCTGCAACACGGTGGTGGGGATCGGCACCCTCGGCGGCAGCGCCCGCTTCGTGGGCAAGTGCGGGCAGGACGCCATGGGCCGGTTTTTTGAGAAAGCCCTGTGCGCCAACAACGTCGATCCCAGGCTCTTTCGCTCCGCCACCGCCACGGGACGGGTACTCTCCATCATCACTCCGGATGGAGAGCGGTCCATGTTCACCTTCCTGGGCGCGGCGGCCGAAACCCGGCCGGAGGACATGGGCGAGGAGTTGTTCGAAAACGCCGCGGTCGTGCACATCGAGGGCTATATCCTCTTCAACCCGGACCTGATGCGCAAGGTCTTGACCGCCGCCACGTCGGCCGGCGCCCGGCTGTCCCTGGACCTGGCGAGCTTCAACGTGGTGCAGGAGGCGCGGGGTCTTCTCGCCGACATCGTGAAGAAGTATGTGGACATCCTCATCGCCAACGAGGACGAGGCCCGCGCCTACACCGGTGAAACCGAGCCGCTGCTCGCGGTTCAGGCTCTCGGCCGGGAGGTGGACATCGCCGCACTGAAGCTCGGTGCGCATGGCAGCCTGATCGTCCGCGACGGCCGGATCGTCGAGGTGCCGCCCGCCGGCGACGGCCGGCCGGCCGTGGACACCACCGGGGCCGGCGACCTGTGGGCCTCCGGCTTTCTCTACGGTCTCGTGGAGGGCTATCCGCTGGAAAAGTGCGGCGAGCTCGGTTCGGCCTGCGGCTACGAGGTCTGCCAGGTGGTGGGGGCCAGCATCCCGGACGACGGGTGGCAGCGCATCCGGAAAATTCTGGAAAAGTCCGGGAAATAGCGCTATAAAAACACCTTTGTCTGCGGGGCAACGAGCGGCCATGCAATAGAAGTGGTTTCACAACCTCGGATCACGCCCGAGGGCAAGGCGCAGACCGATTCGAAAGCGCAGCAACCACGACAGGTTGTGAGCATTTCGAGAGGCCTGCAACGCCGCCCGCGGGTGTCAGACGGGGTTATGAAACCACTTCTAACCACTCCGGGCGACGTGCGAGATCGCCCGGCTTTTTTGAGGAGGATCACGTGGCGGCAGCGAAAAAGAAATCCCGGAAAGAACTCCTGAAGGAGCCGGATGCGGTTCTGACCTGGTCATCCCGACTGCTTGGGCTGGCTGCCCAGTACAAGGAAGCGGTCTTATACGGCGTGATCGGCCTGCTGCTGGTTGCCGCTCTTTTTTCCGGCTACCGGTTCTATGCCGGCCGCGAAGAGGCCAAGGCGGGCGTGCTCCTCGAGGAGTCCTTGGTCAAATACGAGCGGCTCAAAAAGGATGAGCCCCAGGCCAAGGCCGTGCAGGAGGTGGCCGCGGACTTCCAGCGGATCTTCACCTCCTACGCCAACCGGTCCAACGGAAACATCGCCCGGCTCGCTTACGCCAACATGTGCTACGAGGCCGGCGACTTCACCCGGGCCGCCGAGCATTACAAGGCCGCATTGAGCCATTTCGACAAGATGCCGATGATTCGCTTCCAGATTCTCAAGAGCCTGGGCTACGCATCGGAGGGGCTGAAGGATTACGCGGGGGCGGCACGCTACTTTGAAACGGCTCTCACCGCCGGGGACAAGCGCCTGCTCGACGATGTGCTCTTCGAGTTGGGTGACATCTACGCCAAACTGGGGGAAAAGGAGAAAAGCGCGGAAGCGTTCAAGCGCATCCTTTCCGACCACAAAGACTCCGTCTACCTCGAGCTGGCGCGGGAGCGGGTCAGTGGATGAGGCGCGGGCAGGGCTCAGCGCCGCGGGCCCACCTCCAGGTTGTGTTTGCGGATTTTCTGGTTGAGGCCGCTTTTGCCGATGCCCAGGATGTCCGCGGCGTGGGACTGGACGTTGTTGGCCAGTTTCAGCGCCCGCTCGATCATGGTTTTTTCCACCATCTCCAGGGTTTCGTAGAGCTTGGCACCGGCGGCGATCCCATCCAGGTGCAGGGCGTTGTCGACGTTGCTCTTGAACCCTTTCGGTAAATCCGCGGCGGCGATGATGTCGTTCGGGCAGAGGATCATGGCGCGCTCGATGACGTTTTCCAGCTCGCGCACGTTCCCCGGCCAGCTGTATTCGTAGAACAGCCGGTCCACGTCCTGGGAGACCCCCTTCACCGGTGCCGCTGATTTCCTGTCGCCGGCGTACTTCGCGATGAAATGATCGACGAGCAGCCGGATGTCCTCCCGCCGGTCCCGCAGCGGCGGGATGACGACGTGGACCACGTTCAGGCGGTAGAACAGGTCTTCACGGAAGCGCCCGGCCTGCCGCTCCTCGCTCAGCCTTTTGTTGGTGGCGGCGATGACGCGAATGTCGACGGTGATCGGGCGGATGCCGCCGACGCGCTCGAACACTTTTTCCTGCAGCACCCGCAGCAGTTTGACCTGGAGATTGGCGGAAAGCTCCCCGATCTCGTCCAGGAACAGTGTCCCGCCATGGGCCAGCTCGAAGCGGCCTTTCCTGCTGGCAATCGCGCCGGTGAAGGCCCCCTTTTCGTGGCCGAAGAGCTCGCTTTCGAGCAGGCTTTCCGCCAGGGCGGAACAGTTCACCGCCACGAACGGGTTGTCCCGCCTCGGGCTGTTGAAGTGAATCGCCTTGGCGACCAGCTCCTTGCCTGTCCCGCTCTCGCCCTCGAGCAGGACGGTGGCGTTCGAGGGCGCCACCTTCTGAATGGTTTCGAACACGTCCCGGATGGGCTTGCTCTTGCCGATGATATTGCCCAGACGATATTGCGATTCGACCGCATGGCGCAGGCGGCGGTTATCCTTGACCACCTGGAAGCCGGCCACGGCCCTCTTCACGTATAGAATCAGCCGCTCGTTGTCGAACGGCTTCAACACGTAGGTGTAGGCCCCCTTCTGCATGGCCTCGACCGCCTTGTCGACGGTGCCGTGGGCGGTCATCATAATCACCGGCAGGTCAGGTTCGTTGGCTTTGATGCGTTCCAAGAGCTCGATGCCGTCCATGCCCGGCATCTTCATGTCGGTCAGCACCAGATCGATGTCCGACGTCTTATGGATCTCCAGGGCTTCAAAGCCGCCGGGCGCGGTGAGGACCTCGTAGCCCTCCTCCTCCAGCACGGCGCTGAGCACCAGCAGGTAGTTCTTTTCGTCGTCCACGACCAGTATGGTTTCCATGGCTACACGTCGCTTTCAGGCGGCCGCACCGGCAGGGTCACGATCACCTGCGCCCCGCGCGGGTCGCGGTTGGCGATCCCGATGCTTCCCCCGTGAGATTCGATGATGTTCTTGACGATCCCGAGTCCCAGTCCGGTGCCCTTGTCCTTGGTCGTAAAAAACGGATCCCAGACCTTCTCGAGCAGGTCGTCCGGTATGCCCCGGCCCTCGTCCTCGATCAGGATGGTGACGCTGCCCCCGTTGGCGTTCAGGCGGACCCCGATCGCGCCGCCATCCGGCATGGCCTGCATCGCATTGATGAAGAGGTTGAGAAACGACTGGTGCAGCATGTGCGTATCTGCCATGATCTCCGGCAGGGGGTCTTGGAAGGCCTTGTGGATCGCGTAGCCCTTCTCGGCGATCGGGGCGGCCAGGAAGGCGAGGTTCTTCTCGAGCACCTCTTCGACCCGGCAGGGGCTGAACTTCGGACTGCGGGGCCTTGCGAAGTTGATAAAGTCGGTGATGATGCCGTTTAACCGGGTGGCCTCCTCGATGATGATGTCCGGGATGGCACTGGTGGGGTCGATTTTAGCGACCTTTTTCTTGAGCAGCTCGGCGGAACTGCGGATGATGCCGAGCGGGTTGCGGATTTCGTGGGAGATACCGGCCGCCATCTCCCCCATGGCCGACAGCCGCTCCGCACGGCTGAGCTGCTCCTTGAGCCGCAGCCGTTCCTCCGCCCGCTGTTCAATGATGGTCTCCCCTCGCTTGACGACGAACAGCAGCACCACGAACAGGGCCCCCATTAAGACCGTGCAGGTGATGACCACCAGAATTTGAATCCGGAAGATGGTCTGGTAGTCCTCGGACAGGTCCTGGACGATTTCGACGACCCCCAGGACCGTATCGGTGATCCGTCCCAGGGGCTCCTCCCAGCGCAGGGGCGCAAAGGTGACCAGTTGCACCTCCTTGGGGAAGCCGAGCAGGATCTCCAGGAATCCGCCGCGCCGGACGAGCTTCGAGGTGGATTTTCCAACCTTGGCCTGTTCCAGCGCCGTTCCGCCGACCGCCACCACCCCGATCCGCCTCTCCTCGAAACTGTAGGATATGGTGTTGTTCATGCTGTAGATGTTCAGGTCGTCCACTTTGAAACTGTGAAGCGTGCTGCGCACCACGTTGTCCATGCGCTCCAACTGATCCGGGTTGCTGAGCTGTACCCGGCCGAACTTCATGCCGACCGGCAGGATGAACTGGATGAACACCTGGTGGTTCAGGTTCTCGATCAGGGCGTGGGCGTAGTCTTCGGCTTTTTTACGCTGCATGGACTTCACCCAGTGGGTGTTCAGGATGGTGAGAATGAGGGTGACGAGGAAAATGACCACCAGACCGGTGAAGGTGAAATACTTGACGAGGCGAAACGGCTTTATTTTTTCCTCGGGAACGCGTCGATTCATAGAGGCGGCCATGGCCATATCCGGTAACTGTTGAAAGGGATTATAGAAACATTCGACATGCGTTGCAAGCATCCAGAGTGTTTTTATCGAACAGGGCGTTGAAAAGCAAGCATCAGGCCGGGCAGCCAAGGCAGGTATAAGCTTGAGGCAAGAGGCTTGATGCTCGAAGCTCAAAAAAAACAGACACTGTCAGCCAGACTTCCAGCTTCGAGCCTCCAGCTTCCAACCGATCGCATGTGAGCATTTATAATAGCCGCACAACGCTGGATCACTGCCCGGGGCGCGTTTTTTCAAGATGCTGCTAAAGATTTTCTTGCAATGGGTCGATAGTTCAATTCAAAGGCGCTGGCCAAGGGTTCCGAAAGCGGCTTGCTCGAAGGCGCCCCGCGGCGCACTACGAATTGGAAATACCGATTTCAAAAATTTGACGCTTTGCTGATAAAAGGTGACGCGAATGCTTCATTTTGCAATCCATCCGGCGGATGACTCTGCCCCAGGCGGCCGGTGATGACCGCTGAATCCGTTGATAACAAAGGGGTTTCGGCTGTGAGTTCGGCCTTGGCAGACAAGTGGCTGGTCTTGGCGCGGAATTTGCTAAGACTTCTGTTTGCAACTGCCGAACGAAAAGCCGCTTCCCTGCCTTCCGCGGAAGCCGTCCTTTCCCGGAACATGAGCAACTCTTAACGGACAACAAATTACTACAATATGCAGAAAAAAATCTTGACCGGGTACAACATACAGACAATTAAGGCTAATTAAACTTAATTACTTTCAATTTTTTGACTTATTAAACTATTCGTGAGAAAATTAAAGAACAATCGGTAGTCATTCTGAAGTCACCACGGCCGAGCCACGTGCGACCCATGGCGAAAAACCAACTGAAAGAAATGCGCGAATCCCTTCTGATGAGCAAAACAGAGCTTGCCAGACAGGCCGCTGTCTCCCCCATCACCGTTTCCCGGATTGAAAAAGGACTGCCCTGCCGGATGGAGACCCAACGCAAGATATTGCTGGCCTTGGGGTTGCAGCTTTCGGATAAACCCAAAATATTCAAGGACTGAAGACGCCCCATGATACTCCGAAAAAAAGACTCTCTCGTCGGCCTGGACATCGGATCCCGTTCGGTAAAAGTTGCCGAAATTACCGAGACCAAGAACGGGCGCAAGCTGAGGCGGTTCGGGATGGCCGACATCCCGCCGGGTGCGATCGAGGACGGCGCCATCAGCGATCCGGAAACGGTGTCGCAGATCATCCGCCAGCTGCTCAAGTCCGCCAACATCAAGGAAACCAACGTGGCCTTGTCCATCGGCGGGTACTCGGTCATCATTAAGAAAATAAACGTCCAGACGATGCCCGAGGCACAACTGCAGGAAACCATTCATTTCGAGGCCGAGCAGTACATTCCCTTCGACATCAGCGATGTGAACCTGGATTTCCAGCTCCTCGGGGAGGTCGAGAACAACCCCAGCCAGATGAGCGTGTTTCTAGTGGCCGCCAAGAAAGAGATGGTGAACGACTACATCAACCTGGCCACCCTGGTCGGTCTTACCCCCTGCATCGTCGACGTCGAGGCTTTTGCCCTGCAGAACATCTTTGAGACCAACTATGACATCCAAGGTGAAAACGTCGCCCTGATCGACATCGGCGCCAGTAAAACTTCGCTGAACATCCTGAAGGACAACTCCTCCGTCTTCATGCGGGACGTGGCCCTCGGGTGCATCCAGGTCAACCAGAAGATCATGTCGATGCTCGATTGCTCCTACGATCAGGCCGAACTCATCAAATTCGGCGAGCCATCTAATAAACTGTCCGCCGACGAGCTGAAGCAGATTATCTCCGCGGCGGTGAACGACTGGTGCACGGAAATTCGACGGGCGCTGGACTTCTTTTACACCAACTATCCGGACGATCCGATCAAGCGGATCATCCTGAGCGGCGGCGGCGCCAATATCGTCGAGTTTCGGCAGCTGCTCGCATCCGAATCCGCCTACCAGGTGGAGACCCTGAACCCGTTTAACGGGGTTCTCGTTGACGAAAAGAGCTTTGACCCGGAATACATCCGACAAATCGGCCCGCAAGCCGCCATCGCCATGGGACTGGCCCTCAGAAGAGTAGACGACAAATGATACGCATCAACTTACTTCAGTTCCGGTCCGCGCGTACGAAGGAAAACATCCGGCGCCAGC
>DATITS010000197.1:0-6498 GCA_035467535.1 Desulfobacterales bacterium | reverse complement strand
GATGTCCCGCGGGATCATGTCCACGAACCGCGACGGCCGGTTGAGAACGATCCCGAGGCTGCGGTCGTAGACCTGGCGCGGGTAGGTGAGGAAAAGGTTCTCCTGGGCGCGGGTGGCGGCGACGTACATCAGCCGCAGCTCTTCCTCCATGTCATCCTCTTTGGACATGGCGTAGAGCGAGGGGAACCGGCCGTCCAGTGCCCATATGATGAAAACCGAATGCCACTCCAGACCCTTGGCGGAGTGGATGGTCGAAAGGACCAGCCGGTCCTCTTCGACATCGCCCGCCACCAGACGGTCCTCCGCGCTGATGTTCGGCGGCTCGAGAGCCATGTCCGTCAGAAACTGATCCAGGCGCCGGTAACGCTCTAAAATGCCGAGCAGCTGCTCCAGGTCTTTTGCGCGCTTGGGGTGGTCGTCAAAACCCTGCTTCAAAAGCGGCAGATAGTACTGCACCACCGCGGCCCCGATCTCCGCCGGCCGCATGACGGCGGGGTCGACGCTCTGATAGAGGCCGGCGAGCCGCTCGATGCCCGGGTGCTTGGGCCTGATCGTGAACAGCCCGGCCACGCCGGCATCCGCCGCCGCGATGGCGTCGTAGATGCGCTGGGCGCTGCGCGGGCCCACCTTTTCGATCAGCTGCAGAATGCGGTGCCAGCTGATGCGGTCATAGGGGTTGGCGATCACCCGCAGGTGGGCCAGGACATCCTTGATGTGGGCGGACTCGGTGAATTTGAACCCGCCGACCTTGATGAAAGGAATACCCTCGCGCGCTAGCTCGATTTCCAGGTCGAAGGAGTGAAAACCGGCCCGGAACAAGACGGCCATGCGGTGCAGCGGGACCCCGCGCCGGGTAAGTTCCTGAATCTTCAGTACGATGAAGAGCGACTGGCTGTTCTCGTCCTCCGCCTCGACCAGCTGCGGCGTGGAGCCGCCCGCTTTGCGGGTGAACAGGTGCTTGGCGTATTTCTCCTGCGCGCGCTCGATGACGACGTTCGTCAGGTCCAGGATGGGCTGGGCGCTGCGGTAGTTCTCCTCCAGGCCGATGATGCGGGTGCCGGGAAACAGGGACGGGAAATCGAGAATGTTGCGGAAATTGGCGCCGCGGAAGGCGTAGATGCTCTGCGAGTCGTCGCCGACGACCATGATGTTCTTGTTCGCGTCCGTCAGCAGGTAGAGGATTTCGGCCTGGACCTTGTTCGTGTCCTGATATTCGTCGACCATCACGTAGCGGTGGGCGGAGGAGATGCGGCGGCGCACGTCCGGGAACTCCTGCAGCAGCCGCTGAAAGCACACCAGCAGATCGTCGTAGTCCAGGAAGTGATGGTCCCGCTTGCGGCGGGTGTAGGCCGCCTGCAGGGAGGTGATGGTCTCCAGCTGGTCCATGAAATGAGGGTAGTCGTTATCGACGACCTCCTCGATGGGCAGCGCCTTGTTGACCGCCCGGCTGAAGATGTCGGCCAGGGTGTTCTTGCGCGGCAGCGACCGGTCTTTGGGCAGGCCCGCAACTTCCTTCCGCAACAGACCGATCAGGTCCTCGGCATCGGCGCGGTCGAGGATGGCGAAATCCGCGGGCAGCCCCATCGCGGCGCCGTGCTGGCGCAGTTTCAGGTTCGCAAAGGAGTGAAACGTGCCGCCCGCCACGTGCTCGCAGCGGCTGTCCAGCAGGCGGGTGGCGCGCTGCAGCATTTCCTGCGAGGCTCTGCGGGTGAAGGTGAGCAGGAGGATGGCGGCCGGCGGGACGCCTTCCGCGACCAGTCGGGCGACGCGGTGCGTCAGGGTGCGGGTCTTCCCGCTGCCCGCCCCGGCGATGACGAGCAGGGGCCCGTCGGTGTGCGCCACGGCGGCGCGCTGCGCCTCATTGAGTTTTTCTTCCCACGAAAATGTCGACATGGATGCTCACATATGAACGTAATAGGCTGCGATAGTGTATCAGGAAACGGGATTCGCGTCATGGGTTTTTCTGCCGGCTTGGAATGCCGCACGGCTGAGGTGGATAGACTGAAGGCTGAAGGCTTTTAGGGGCAAACCCTTAAACGTATCGAAGCGGTTTGGCTCCTTGCCCAATGAGGATTCATCTCGGATTGAGCAAAAGCTCGTAGAGACCGAGAAGGTATTGAATGGCTTGATTCATCGTTTGCGATATGTTTCATGGCCTTCGGCCTTCAGCTTAAACACCTGAGCAGTTACCGGGCGGCAATTGCTTCCCCATGGAGCCCCCTAAATTGACTTTCGAAAACACCTGTACTATCCTTCCCTAAATAGTAGCGATGCGTTTGGGTGAACAACTCAATAGGGAGGATTTGATCGATGAAGAATTTAAAAGAAGAACTCGCGCGGATATCCAAGACCCTTTCCGGGCTGTCCAAGCAGGTGGATAAGATAACGAAGCAGATCGGCAAGGCGGCTTCCCCGGCCGGGCGCAAAGCCAAGCCGGGCCGAAAACCGTCCAAGAAAGCGCCCGTCAAAGGGGCCGGACTGAAGCGCACGGACACCGTGCTGGAATCGGTGTACACCGCCATTTCGCGCAGCCGCAGCGGCCTGGGCATCGCCCAACTGCAGCGCAAAACGGACCTGGGTCCGCGCCAGCTCAGCAATGCCCTGTACAAGCTCACCAAGAAGGGGCTCGTTCACACGCAGTCGCGCGGGGTCTATGTGAAGAGCTGACGGCGGCAGGCCCGGCCGATCGCATCCTCCGCTGAAACAGCCTCCAGTCGCAAATCTGGCGGGGGCTGTTTGCTTCTTGACGCACCTGCCGCCGGGGGGCATGTCTCCGGTGGCAGGTGCGGCGTTTTGCAGGACCGGCTATGGCCTTTGCGGGTCATGGCCGAAAATTGAAACCGCCCCGTTCAGCGATCGGGGCGGCGGATGACCTCACCCGGAAAGGACCACGTTCCCCGCATGACCGCACAACAGGCATCCGGCGGCATCACGGCCGCGCTTTGGAAGCTGTTCGCCTCGATCAAGCTGACCCTCGTGCTGCTGTTGTCCCTGGCCGTCACATCCATTATCGGTACCCTGATCCCGCAGAACGCAGAGCCGGCGGCTTACGTTGCCGCCTATGGCGAGACCCTTTTCCGTTTCTTCTGGGTCCTGGGGCTCTTCGACATGTATCACTCGTGGTGGTTCCAGGTCCTGATCATTCTGCTTTCCGCCAACGTCGTCGTCTGCTCGGTGGACCGGATTTCATCCAATCGCAAGATCCTGCTGGTGCGCCGGCCCCATTTCCAGGCCGCACGGTTCCGCAACCTGCCGGGCCGTGCCGAGTTCGAGGACGCCCGCCCGCCGGCCGCATTGCAGGCCTTGTATGCACCGTATTTTTCCCGGAAGGCAAGGGCGGTTCAGGTGGAGCCGAGCGCGGACGGGTTTCTGATGTTCGGGGAAAACGGCCGTTGGACCCGGTTCGGGGTCTACACCGTGCACCTGAGCGTGGTGCTGCTTCTGATCGGCGGTCTGATCGGGTCGATTTTCGGCTTCGACGGCTATGTCAGCATTCCGGAAGGCGACACCGTGCAGCAGGTCACGCTACGCAACAGCGGGCAGAAGCTGCGTCTGCCGTTCGCCATCCGCTGCGACGACTTCAGCGTCAGCTTTTACGAGACCGGCGCCCCCAAGGAGTTCCGCTCCCGACTGGCCATTCTGGAAAACGGGCAGCCGGTGCTGCAAAAGGACATCATCGTCAACGACCCGTTGCGCTACCGGGGCATCAGTATTTTTCAATCCAGCTACGGGTCGCTGCCCTCCGACGAGGCCGTGCTGAGCTTCACCAGCCGTGCTACCGGCATGGTGTACAACCGGGAGGCCCGGGTCGGGGCGGAAATTCTTCTGCCCGAAAACCTCGGAACTTTCGCGTTGCGGGAACTGCGGCACAATGCCCAGTTCCGTGGGCATCCCGTGGGGGATGCCTTCATCGGGACCCTCACGCCGCCGGGCGGCGCGCCGGAGGAGATCGTTCTGCCGGTGCGTTTCCCGACCTTCGACCGCATGCGCCGGGGGGAGGTCGTCATCGCCGTGGACGAGTTCAAAGAGCGCCACTACACGGGCCTGCAGGTGAACCAGGACCCGGGGGTGGACGTGGTGTACGTCGGGTTCGTGCTGATGATTCTCGGCTGCTATGTGACCTTCTTCAGGTCCCACCAGCAGGTGTGCATCGAGGTGGCGCGGAAGGGGGAGCGGACGCAGGTGACCGTCTCCGGAACCGCCAACAAGAACAAGGCGGCCGTGGAACGCCGGGTCCGCCGGCTGGCCGAGGCGCTGGCCGGGTTGAACCGCGAAAGCGAGCACTAACCCAGCCGCTTGCGGCGGGGTTGGCGAGCGAATCATCAACAGACCGCATTCCATACGGTCGAAGATTCCCTGCAGCTTGCTGCAGGGATCTTCAAATGACATCGCACCCTATATAGATAGACTGAAGACTGAAGGCCTTTACCGAGAAAACATGCGTGATCATTATTGCCCTTCAGCCTTCAGCCTAAACACCTGAGCAGTTACCACCCAACACCCCAAACACAGACACGAGAGACCGCCATGACCAGTTCCATTATCCTTTCCGCCGTCACCTTTATCTACGGTTTCGCCGGCTCCCTGTACATCTTCGCCTGGGTCTTCAAGAAGCCGGTCGCCGGGAAGATGGCCCCGTGGGTGGCCATCCTCGGGCTGGCCGGCAATGCGGCAGGCTTCGGCCTGCGTTGGGTCGAATCCTACCAGCTCGGATTCGGCCATGCGCCGCTCTCCAACCTCTACGAGTCCCTGGTGTTTTTCGCCGCCTGCATCACCCTCATCTACCTGGTCGTCGAGCGGCGCTACGCCAACCAGGTGATCGGCGCTTTTTCAGCCCCGCTGGCCTGCCTGACCATGGCCTACGCCTCGATGTCTCCGAACATCAGCGACCGCATCCAGCCGCTCATCCCCGCCCTCAAGAGCAACTGGCTGATCGCCCACGTGGTCACCTGCTTCATCGGGTACGGCGCCTTCGCCGTGGCCTTCGGGGTGAGCCTCATGTACCTGCTCAAGCAGCGCGAGCCGGACGCTGCGGGCGGCATGATCGGCCGGCTCCCGACGCTGGAGGCCCTGGACGAACTGACCCACCAGTTGATCGTCTTCGGGTTCCTGTTCCTGTGCGTCGGCATCATCACCGGTGCGGTGTGGGCCAATTCGGCCTGGGGCCGCTACTGGGGCTGGGATCCCAAGGAAACCTGGTCCCTCATCACCTGGTTCATCTATGCCGCCCTGCTGCACGCCCGGTTGACGCGGGGCTGGCGCGGCCGACGCATCGCCTATTTGTCCCTCATCGGGTTCGCGGCGGTCTTGTTCACCTATTTCGGCGTGAACCTGCTGCCGGGGCTGCATAGCTACCAGTCCATGAGCCAATAGGGGCGACTTCGTAAAAAGCCCAATTTCGGCGTTGCGCTTCATCCCGCTATCGCTGCGGCGTACTATAAATACGCCTCACTCCACGAGATTCGCGCGCCTTGAACTTGGACTCTTCACAAAGTCATCGCATCGGATGACTTTTTTGCGAGTTCATCAATGTTATCATGTTAAATTAGCAAAACTATTGCTCGAAAACAAGCAAAAACAATTCGGACGCAGCGGGCGGTGTCACGCGGCCGCCCCGAGGGCGCGCATCACGGCATCGTGGATGGCGGGCCGGAAGGCGCGGATGGCGGTGTTCCCGCGGGAGGGGTGGACGCGGTTGGTGAGCAGGACGACACGGATGCGCCGTTCGATGTCCACCCAGAAGGACGTGCCGGTGAATCCCAGGTGGCCCACGCCCGTCTCCGGGAAAAACCGGCCGCAGCTTGGGTTCGGAGGGGTCGGCATGTCGAAGCCTAGGGTCGTGTCGGTGCCGGGCACGCGCGTGAGAAAGCGCCGCACCGTGGCACCGTGATACAGCCGCGCCGGCGCAGGCCCATGGAAGGCTTGCAGCAGCTCCGCGATCACACCGTCGACGGCGGCGGCCGTTCCGAAGAGCCCGGCGTGGCCGGCCACCCCGCCGATCGCATGGGCGTTCTCGTCGTGGACCTCGCCTTCCAGGATGCGGCCGCACCAGGAGCACGCCTCGGTGGCGGCAAAGGCCTTCGCCGGCCGTCCGCGCTGCAGGTCTATGAAAAAGAGGTCCTCGACCCCCAGGGGCGCATACACCTCCTCGGCGACGAACCGGTCCAGGCGCTTGCCGCTAGCCGCCTCGACGACCCAGCCCAGGATCATGAAGTCCAGGTCGCTGTAGAGCACCCGCTCCCCCGGTCGGTGCGCGAGGGGCTCCCGGCGGAGCAGTTCCCGCAGCGCCGCGGCGCGTTCCGGAAAAGGCCGGACTGCCAGCTGCGCATGATCCGGCCGGTAATCCGGCATGCCGGAGGTGTGGGACAGCAACTGGGCGATGGTCACGCCGGCCTTGTCGCTGCCTGCAAACGCCGGCAGCACGGACCCCAGGCCCGCCGCCACATCGATCGTGCCGCGCTGGTGAAGCAGCATGACGGCGAGGGTCGTCGCCAGCGG
>DATITS010000196.1:0-53148 GCA_035467535.1 Desulfobacterales bacterium | reverse complement strand
AAGGGGTTCTTTGAGCACGCTGATTTCCTCGCTCTGCGGGCTGCCCTACCCTCTTACCTCAATTCGTTTGTGACCTTCGCCTACAAGACCGGGTGGCGAGCATCCGAGATCGCCGACCTAACCTGGAACCGGGTTGACCTCGAAGCCGGTATCGTCCGCCTGGACCCCGGAGCAACCAAGAACGACGAAGGTCGGACGGTTTTCATTGATACCGAACTTCAGGAGCTTTTCAAGGGCCAATGGGAGGAGCGCAAGCGCACCCGCAGGTTAACCGAATCCGTATTCCCCAATAGCGACGGCACCGGCAAGATTAAGGACTTCCGCTACAAGTGGAACGAAGCCTGCAGGAGCGCAGGGCTGGGCTATGGCTACCGGCTGGACGGCAAATATGTTGAGGAGTGGCAGGCCAAGTTGCCGGCTGGCCCCATATTGCACGATTTTCGCCGCACGGCTGTTAGGAACATGGTGCGTTCCGGCGTGCCTGAAACGGTGGCCATGAAAATCTCAGGACATAAGACCCGCTCCGTCTTCGACCGTTACAACATCGTTTCAGAGGAAGACCTGAAGCTCGCGGCAAAGCGGCAGGAAAACTATCTTTCATCGAGAACCGTTACAAGGACCGTTACAATTGTCGATTTTCCAAAAAACAAGGAGTCAACCAAAAATGGTTAACTCCTTGTTATTATTGGTGCCTAGGGCCGGAATCGAACCGGCACGGGACGATGTCCCAAGGGATTTTAAGTCCCTTGCGTCTACCAATTCCGCCACCCAGGCGAAGAAGCAGTTTCAAAGCGCTCTCTGAGGCCCGGGAGCGGTGTTGTTCCACGGCGTGAAATGCTCACGTACAGACCTGTACGCTGGTCTTCCAAGCCGCGAAACGCCTTTGGCCCTCAGGCCTGATCCAACGCTTTGAAAGCGCTCCGTAAGCTTGTCTAATATCTAAAATTCAGCGTGGGTTCAAGGAAAAACGGGGGCCGGGAGCTCGAAGTGTTTCTCCCGTACGAGTCTCAGGCAAGCGCCCACCGCGTCGAGGCCGTGGAGGGCACCCTGCAGCAGAGCGCGAGGAGGCATTCCCCTGGCAACTTTGGACAAGGGTGACGGAAGCATGTTTGTGGAACGGTTCATGGGGCGCTGCAGCGCGGGCGGCAAACCTTGTCAAACCCCGGCACATCTGCTAAAAAAAGCGCATGAAAGTGCCCGAAGTCAGCTCTAAAATCATTCTGGCCTCGAAATCCCCGCGCCGGCGCGAGCTGCTCGAACGGGCCGGTTTGAAGTTTGCCGTCATCCCCAGCAACTTCGACGAAGACTCCGTGACCGCTTCATCCCCGAACGAGACCGTGCGCACCCTGGCGCAGTCGAAGGCCGGCGACATCGCCGACAAGTTCCCGGAAAGCTGGGTGATCGGCGCCGACACCATTGTCGTGGTCGCAGGACGGATCTTGGGCAAACCCCAGTCCGAGGCCGAGGCAGCCGACATGCTGCACCGCCTGAGCGGCCGCACCCACCAGGTGCTGACGGGCTATTGCATCTGCTGCCGGGCGGCGGGCAGCCTGCTCACTGAGACGGTTGAAACCGACGTGCGGTTCAAGGCCCTCACCGCGGTGGAGATCGACTGGTACATCCAGACCGGCGAACCGTTCGACAAGGCCGGCGCCTACGCCATCCAGGGCATCGGGACCTTCCTGATCAAGACCATCAACGGCTCCTACACCAACGTGGTCGGGCTGCCGGTCTGCGAAGTGATCGAGCACCTCATTGGCCAGGGGGTCGTCGGATGGGACACGGCGGCGCAAAACGGCCTACAGATAAGACCCACATGACCGAGACCATCGCGACATGCCTCGAACACGTCCGGGCGCGCATCAGCGCCGCAGCACAGGCCTGCGGCCGCCGCGGCTCCGACGTAAACCTTGTCGCGGTGACCAAGACCTTCCCAGCGGAGGCCATCCGGGAGGCGGTCGCCGGCGGCGCAGCGCACATCGGCGAGAACTACATCCAGGAGGCGCGCGACAAGTTCGAGCAGCTGCATACCCTCCCGGTGCGCTGGCACTTCATCGGCCATCTCCAGAGCAACAAGGCCCGCTACGCCGTGCGCATGTTCGACCTGATCCATACCGTGGATTCCCTGAGGCTCGCCGTGGAGCTGGACCAGTGCGCCCGGAAGCTGAAAAAGCGCCAGGCGGTGCTGGTCCAGGTGAACGTGGCCGGGGAGGCCACCAAGTCGGGGGTGGCCCCTGAAGAGGCCCTGCCCCTGGTGCGCGGCATCGGGGAGCTCGAGCACATCGCGGTCAGAGGCCTCATGACTTTGCCACCCTTCTTCAACGAACCGGAGACCGTGCGCCCCTTCTTTGCCGCCCTGCGGCAGCTCCGGGATCGGCTCCGCGCTGAAGCGCTGCCGAACGTAGAGATGGAGGAGCTCTCCATGGGCATGACCGGGGACTTCGAGGCGGCCATCGCGGAGGGGGCTACACTGGTGAGAATCGGCACCGCCATTTTTGGAGGACGATCATGAAGGTGCTGCTGCACACCTGTTGCGGCCCGTGTGCCATCTTCCCGGTGCGGGAACTCCGGGTGGACGGCATGACGGTGACGGGGTTTTTCTACCCCCACAACATTCATCCGTACACCGAATGCAGCAAGCGGCAGGAGGCGCTGCAGACCTTTGCCGACCGAGTCAATTTGCCGCTCATCTGCGAGAACGGATACGACCTCGAAGGCTACATCCGAAAAGTGGCCCACCACGATGAGGATCGCTGCACCGTCTGTTACCAGGAGCGCCTGCTCGCCTCCGCGCGACTCGCCAAGAACGGCGCCTTTGACGGCTTCACCACGACCCTGCTCTACAGCCGGTTTCAGAAACACGACATCATCCGCCAGGTCGGCGAGTCGATCGGCCGTGCGGTGGGTGTCCCGTTTCTGTACCGGGATTTCCGGGCCGGCTGGAGAGAAGGCGTGGAAGAGTCCAAGCGCATGGGCCTCTACCGCCAGCAATACTGCGGGTGCATCTACAGCGAAAAAGAACGTTATTTCAGGGCGGCCCAGTAAACAGCCCGACTTCTGCGCTGGCCGTCACCTCGCGGCAGCCGCGTTGTACCCGCGGGAGGCCTCACATCACGAGAATCGGCCGCCTTGACTTCGGGCTTTTTACGGAGCCATCTTGTGTTTGCCGACAAGCTTCCGTCAGCCGAGCAAGCTGCGAAACAAACGTCGTTGCACGGTGGCTGCCGCGCCTTGCACCTGGGTATTTCTGATCAGCCCTGAAGTTACACATTTTATAAACAGCTGAACCCTGAACCCTGAAAACCTGAACCCCATTTCTCATGTTCGGAAACTTCATATACTTCATTCTCGTCCTGCTGATCTACCTCACCTACCCGGCCTCCGAGGAGACCAACTTCGGCGGCGGCGTCACGCTGCTCTTCTGCCTGCTGCTCAGCCTTGCCTTCGCAGGCTTCACGCGCCTGAGCTTCAAACGCATCGAAAACCAGGTGGGCCGCCTGGGGTTTTCGAGCTCCGACACTCGGTTTCAGTCGACGCAGCTGCGATGCTCGGTTCTGGCCGTAGCGGTTTTCGCACTGGATGTTTACGGCCTGAGCCTGCCCTCCTTTGTGAGCGACCTGCCGCTCTTTTCCCAGGCGCCCACACTGCCCGCACTCCTGTTTCTGCTGTTCTTCATGGCCCACCTCGGGCTGGTGTGGGCCTTGGCCTTCGACGTCTACCGCCGGCTCTATCACCCCGACTTCGGCCGCCGGGAGTATGTCGCCTCCAACGTCTCGTTCTCCATGCCGGCACTGGTGCCGTGGTTGCTCATCTCGGGCCTGACGGATCTCATCAACGCCCTGCCCCTGCAATGGCCGAAGGCCTTTCTCGCCACCAACGAGGGCCAGATCCTCTATTTCTGCCTGGTCATGCTGGCCATCTCCCTGATGGGCCCCGCGATGATCCAGAAATTCTGGCGCTGCACCCCGCTCGAAGAGGGCCGCCGGCGGCAGCGCATCGCCGACATCTGCCGGCGGGCCGGCATGGAATACGCCAATATTCTCTACTGGCCCCTTTTCGGCGGCAGAATGATCACGGCCGGCGTAATGGGCCTCATCCGCAAATTCCGTTACATCCTGGTCACCCCCGCCCTGCTCGACTTGCTCGGCCCGGAGGAAATCGACGCGGTCATCGCCCACGAAATCGGCCACATCAAGAAAAAGCACCTGGTCTTTTACCTCTTTTTCTTCGCCGGCTACCTGCTCGTCTCCTACGTGTCCTTCGATCTGATCCTCTACGCCATGCTGTTCGTCGAACCGATCTGGTGGCTGATCCACCACAGCGGCCTGAACCAGACCACGATGGCCTCCAGCGTTTTCAGCGTGCTGATGATCGGCGTCTTCTTAGTCTACTTCCGCTATGTCTTCGGCTATTTCATGCGCAACTTCGAGCGCCAGGCGGACACTTACGTCTACACGCTTTTCGACAGCGGGGTTGCGCTCATCACCACCCTTCAGAAAATTGCCTTCACCAGCGGCCAGTCCTACGACCGGCCCAACTGGCACCACTTCAGCATCCGCGAGCGCATCGATTACCTGAAGAAATGCGAGGAAGACCCGAACTGGATCCGGCGGCAGGACGGAAAGATCCGGCGCAGTGTGGCCGTCTATGCGGCCGCCCTGGTTTGCATGGGGGTGCTCGGCTATCAGCTGAACATGGGGGCGGTGGGCTCCAAGCTGAGCAGCCACCTGCTCGAAAAAATCATCGTGCGGCAGATCGAACGCACTCCCCAAAACCCGGCCCTCTACAGCCTGCAGGGGGATTTCAATTTAAGCCGCATGCGCTACGCCGAGGCGATCGACGCCTACGAGAAGGCCCTGGCCCTCAAACCGGATTCCCCGGCAACACTCAACAACCTGGCTTGGCTGCTCGCCACCTGCGACGACGAGCGCCTGCGCGACCCGCCGCGGGCGCTGGAGCTGGCACGGCGCGCGGCGCGCCTGGAGCCGTCAGCCTACATCCTGGACACGCTGGCGCAGAGCTACTACGCCAACGGGATGCTGCGCGAGGCTGTCCAGGCGGAAAAGCGGGCGCTGGAGGTGGCCAAGGGCGACCGATCCCTGTACGAGCGCCAGCTGCAGAAGTTCGAGGAGGCTCTCGACAGGCCGTAGAAAAACGGTGCCTCGGCCCGTGATCCTGCGCTGCGCGACTGTTACTACTCAGCTATGTGAAATCACTTTTCACTACGAAATACGCGAAAGGCGCTTAAGTGCATAATTACTCAGGTGGTTAGGAGGATCTCGGCGGCTCTCCCCCTTTGGAAAAGGGGGCCGGGGGGATTTCGTTTCGCACAGTAGCGTGACTTCACCTTGCGCGCCTTTCGCGTATTTCGTAGTGCCCTTTTCCCCATCCATCATTGTCTGCCGAGCAGTCCGGGTTAGGGCCTGGGCGGAGTACCGGATTGCAGCTGCTTATAGCTGAGATAGAGTTTCCGGGCGCCGCCCGCGATCAGGAACACCGCCACGAAATACATGCAGAAATAGATGAAGGGGATGACCGCCGCAAAATATTCGATCTGTCTGATCTGCGGCATGACCTGCGGGATGCGGAAAAACATGCCAACGCCCGCCAGCACCAGCATCACCCCCCAGACCAGTTGGATTTTTGGTTTAAGGTTGTCGTCCATGGTCGATAGGCAGAAGGTGTTTGGGTGTTTGGCTAAACAACTAAATACCAAAAAAACACCTAAATACCATGACACCCAAACACCATGATCATCCCTTCAAGCTCCCCTTGAACTCCGGCTTGCGCTTTTCCAGGAACGCCGCGGTCCCCTCCTTGGCGTCCGGGCTGGCGAGAGCGATGGCAAAGGCATCGACTTCGATGTGGCAACCCGAAACGAGGTCCACGTTCAGCCCCTGGTTGATCGCCTGCTTGACGGCCCGCAGGGCCACCCTGCCCTTGGCGGCGATCTCTTTCGCGGTCTTGAGCACCTCCTCCATCAGGGCGGCGGCCGGCACAACCTTGTTCACCAGCCCGACCTGGTCGGCTTCGGCCGCGGTGAGCGTTTTGCCGGTAAAGATCAGTTCCTTGGCCCGGTTGGCCCCAATCAAACGCGGCAGCCGCTGGGTTCCGCCGAAGCCCGGAATCAGGCCGAGATTGATCTCCGGCAGGCCGAACTTGGCCGTGTCCGCGGCGTAGATGAAATCGCAGGCCAGTGCGATTTCGCTGCCCCCTCCCAGCGCAAAGCCATTCACCGCGGCAATCACCGCGATCGGCAGCTCCTGCAGCTTGGCGATGATGGCATGGCCCGCCTTGGAGAAGTGCTTGGCCTGCAGGGTGCTGAAGGTTGCCAGCTCGCCGATGTCAGCACCTGCGACAAACGCCTTCTCGCCGGCCCCCGTGAGGATCAGCACCCGGATGCCTTCGTCAGCGGCAATATCGTCGAGCGCCTTGGAAAGCTCGGCGAGAAGCGCCTGGTTCAGGGCATTCAGCGCCTTGGGCCGGTTGAACGTGATGGTCGCGATACCCGCATCGATCTGATAGATGATGTTTTCAAACGCCATGGACTCCTCCCCACGATCCGAAATTGACAACGTTGCAAAAAATAGTCGGCGGCACGCGAGCCGATCGTTCATTAGCCTGGAGTTCCGCGGGGCGGCTCGCTGAAGGCCGTCGGGCTGAGCTGCTGGATGTAAGTGCGGATCCCCTTGACGATGGAGTCGGCCACATTCTCCTGGTAGGACGGGTTGGTCAGCCGCTGGCACTCTTCCCGGTTGCTGATGAAGGCCGTCTCCACCAGGATCGAGGGCATGCGCGCCCCGAGTAGAACGTAGAACGGCGCCTGTTTGACGCCCTTGTCCTTGATCCGGCTGTATCCTTTGAGGTTGAGGTTCCGGACGAGCGTTGCCTGCACGAAGGCTGCCAGCCGGCTCGACTCGTTGATCTTGGCGTTCTTGAGCAGGTCGTTCAGGATCGAGTGCAGGTCGCTGATGTTCTTGGTGGAGGTGGCGTTCTCCATGGCGGCGACCCGGATGGATTCGTCGTCGGTCGCCAGGTTCAGGAAATAGGTTTCGGTGCCGTACGCGCGGGGGTCGCGCGAGGCGTTGGTGTGGATGGAGACAAACAGATCGCCGTTGCGGGTGTTGGCGAAAGCCGTGCGTTCTTCGAGCGTGAGGTAACGGTCGTCGGACCGGGTCAGCACCGCTTCAAGTCCGAGTTCCTCGCGCAGGTTGTGGGCCACGCGTTTGGCGATCGCCAGCACCACGTCCTTCTCGTGCACGCCCGGGAAGAAGCCCGGCGCACCGAAGTCCTTGCCCCCGTGCCCGGGATCGATGACCACGCGGCGCACCCCGAGCGCCAACTGCTTGGCCAGGGCACCGCGCGGCATCTTGCGGGTCTTGTCGATGAACGCATCGTCCGCCGGTTCCGCCGATGGGCCGGCAGACGCCTTGGCCGTTCCATTTCCGCCCCAGACGTCGATGACGATGCGGAAAGGGTCCTTCAGCGAGAACACTTTGTAGGTTTCGAAGGACTTGATGTCCACCACCACGCGCACCGAATCCAGCGTGTTCCGGGCGGCGCGCGCGTAACTGAGAAGATCGTCGTTGATGGGGATGTTCTTCTGCTTGCCGTCCCCCATGGTGGCATTGCTCAAGTCCACGTAGAGTCGCGGGGGCTTGTCGATGACGGGGTCTTTTTTCAACATGTGGTGCATGAAGTCCGTTTCGCGGTCCACATAGACCACGACCCGCGTGTAGTTCGGGTTGGACCAGTGGCGCACGTCCTGCACCACCGCGAGGCCCTCCTCCCCGGGCGCCGGGGCCCGGCCGGGCTCGACCGCACTCTCCGGTGCCGCCTCCGCCGGCGACTCGCGCTCGGAGGGCGCCACGGGCGGCACAGCGCGCCTCCGTGCGACTGCCGCGGATTCGACCCGGCTCGGAGCCATGCCCTGGAGTTCCTGGCCGGCTTTGGCGGCATAGGGGCTCTGGGGATACTCTTTGACGATTTTTTCGAAATTCTCCCGCGCCGCGCGTTGATCGGAGTCGAACTTCAGACCCTTGTAGAGATCCTGGTAGAGAGCACCCTCCATGAAGAGGCTCACGGCGGCAAGCTCGCCGGCCGGCTGCTCGAGATAGACGCTGTGGAAACGCCCGATGCAGAGCATCCATTCCCGGCGCGTGCCCTCGGTGGGCTTGTTGGAGCGCAATTTTCGAAAGCACTCCTCGCCTTTCCGGTAGGTCTGCCTGGCGCCGGCGCTCGCCGACGATAGCGCGGGTGCCTTATCGGGGTCCTCTTTTTTGTCCGCTGGCTTGCCCTTGACGGCCGTCGCCGTCTTGCCGGCGGACTCCTTGGCCGGCTTGTCGTTCTTGATGGGGCCGGGTGTGCTCAGTTTCTGCAGTTCGACGGCGGCCCGATCGCGGTAGGCGCTGTCCGGAAATTTTTTCTGGATTTGCTCGAACTGATCGATGGCGGCTTTCTTGTCGGACTCGCTTCCGGACTGCCGCGCGAGATCCATGTAAAGCATCCCGCTGTTGTAGAGGCTGGGAGGTGCCCAGGGGCCTTTGGGCTCCTTGCGATAGACCGCTTGAAACTTTTCGATGCACGCGCTCCAGGCGGCCGGGTTTCTGGCGGATTTTGGGTCTTTGCGCACCGCTCGGCCGCAGCTTTCGGCCTGGAAAAAGGCATCGCTCAAGCCGGCCGCATGGGCGCAATCGCCCAGCGGGCAGAAGCAGAGGCAGACGGCGAAGAGAGAAAATATAACAAGGATTCGTTGCATTATCCGATGTGCCCGGAGTTTATATATCTGCACTGTGACTACTCAGGTCTCAGGGTTCGGGAGTTCAAGGGTTCAGGGAATCCGGTAGAACCGGCGCCATCGAATTCGTTTTTCCCCGTAGGGACATTTAGGGCCAGCATAGATCGGATTCGGGCATTTGCAAACGATAGCGTTTTTGAAAAACGGCCCCATGTACCAACCGTGGAGATGCGTCCATCTCTCTCTGCCGAACGCCGAACCCTGAACCATCTCTACCGGAGTACTAACCCTGCAATTACTGTAACCCAAATTTCTCATAATTTCCAGCAGGATCGGCTATTATTTAACAGGGTGTTGAAAAACAAGCATCAGGCCGTCAGCCAAGGCAGATAGAAGCTTGAGGCAGGAGGCTTGAGGTTCGAAGCTTAAAAAAAGTCAGCCGCCGTCAGCCAGGCTTCCAGCTTCGAGCCTCCAGCTTCCAGCCGATTGCATGTGAGCATTTACAAAAGCCGCACAACGCCGGATCACGACGCGAGGCGCAGTTTTATAACACCCTGTTAAAGCGCGCCGGCCCGGGTCAGCCTGCACCCCCTCCGGCGAGCTCCTGCAAAAGGTTGAGCAGGTTCATGGCCTCGAGGGGCGTCAGCTTGTCGAGGTCGACGGTGCGCAGCCGCGCGAGCACCTGGGTCTCCGACTTCCGGAACAGGTCAAGCTGCACCGGCCCCGGTGAGGCACCCCGGCCGGGGGCTACCGTTACCGGAGCGCCGTGCTCCCCGCTTTCGATGCCGCAGAGGATCTCCTTGGCGCGGCGGATGACCGCGGGCGGGATGCCGGCCAGACGCGCGACCTGGATGCCGTAGCTGCGGTTGGTCCCGCCCTGCACGAGTTTTCTCAGGAAGATGATCTCGTCGTTCCACTCCTTTACCGCGATGTTGAAATTCTGCACCCGCGGCTTCTGGTCAGCCAGATCGGTGAGTTCGTGGTAGTGGGTGGCAAAAAGCGTCTTGACGCCTTTCCGGTTCAAATCGTGCAGGTGTTCGGCCACTGCCCAGGCGATGCTCAGGCCGTCGAAGGTGCTGGTGCCCCGCCCGATTTCGTCGAGGATCACGAGGCTCTTTTCGGTGGCGTTGTTCAGGATGTTGGCGGTCTCCTGCATCTCGACCATGAACGTGCTCTGGCCCTGGGAGAGGTTGTCCAGTGCGCCGACGCGGGTGAAGATCCGGTCGACGACACCGATGGCGGCCCGGCGGGCCGGCACGAAGCTGCCCATCTGGGCCATGATCACCAGCAGGGCCACCTGGCGCATGACGGTAGATTTTCCGGCCATGTTCGGGCCGGTGATGACCAGCACCTGGTTCTCGGTGTCGTCCATGACGATGGTGTTGGGGACAAAGCGCTCGCCGCTGATCATTTTTTCGATCACCGGGTGCCGCCCATCCTCGATATGGATGCGCCCGTCGCTGAAAATTTCAGGCCGGCAGTAGTCGTTCTGGTCGGCGACCTCCGCCAGGCTGAGCAGGCAGTCCGTCTGCGCCAGGAAGCGGGCCGCGGCTTGGATCTTCGGATGGTGACGGGCCGCCTCCGCACACACCTCTTGGAACAGTCGGTGCTCCAGGGCGGCGCGCTGCTCTTCGGCCCCCAGCACCCGGGATTCGAACGTCTTGAGCTCATCGGTGATGTAGCGTTCCGCGTTCACCAGTGTCTGCTTGCGCACGTAGTGTCCGGGCACCGAGGCGGCCCGTGTTTTCGGCACCTCGATGTAGTAGCCGAACACCCTGTTGTAGCTCACCCGGAGGGTGGCGATCCCGGTCAGTTCCTTCTCACGCCGTTCGAGCTGCGCCAGGTACCCCTTGGCGTCCCGGCTGATGCGCACGAGCTCGTCGAGTTCGGCGTTGAAGCCCGGCTTGATGAGGTGACCCTCGTTCACCGTCGGCGGCGCATCCTCGCGCATGGAACGCTCGATCAGTTCGGCCAGCCCGCTCAGGTCATCGACGGTATCCGTCGGCCGGAAGAGTTCGGCCGACAATTCCGCCAGCTCTCCCCAGATCGCCGGAAGCATCACGAGCGACTGCTTCAGCGCCACCAGGTCGCGGGCATTGGCCTGGTTCATGACGGTCTTGCTGCCGACCCGCTCGATGTCGTGAACCGCCTTCAACTGCTCGCGCAGCTGCCGGCGCACGAGTCCCTTGTCCTTGCCTTCCGCCACGGCGGTCAGGCGGCGTTCGACCGCCTCGCGCTCCCGCAGCGGGCTGCGCAGCCAGCCCTGGAAAAGCCGTGCCCCCATGGCAGTGCGGGTCTGGTCGAGCACAGCGAGCAGTGTCCCCCGGCGGGTACCGGATCGGATGTTGCGGGTCAGCTCCAAGTTGAGCCGGCTGATCTCGTCCACCACCAGGCAGTTCGCGAGCGAGTAGCTTTCAAGCCGGGTGATGTGGGCGGTCTTCTGCTTCTGGGTCTCGGCGACGTAGAACATGAGCGCGCCGGCCGCACTCACAGCCGCCTTGAAGTGCTCGCCGCCGAAGCCCTCCAGCGTCAGCGTCTGAAACTGGGAGGTCAAACGCTCGTAGCCGCGGCGATAGTCGAAGGCCTTGTCTTCGATGTGGGTCAGCGCGACGTCGCCGAAGAGCCGGCCGGCCCAGGTCTGCGTCGGGTCGTTGCGCGCGCTTTCCGGCAGCAGGATCTCCTTCGGTGCGACCCGCCGGGCCTCTTCCAGCACGGCCTCGGGATCGGAGGCCTCCGTCGCGCGGAACGTTCCGGTCGAAATGTCCAGATAGGCGAGGCCGGACACGCCGCCGGCGCGGGCGACGGCCAGGATGAAGTTGTTGGCGCGCGCATCGAGAAACTCCGCATCGATGATCATTCCCGGGGTGATGACCCGCACGACCTCGCGCTTGACCAGCCCCTTGGCGGTGGCAGAATCCTCGACCTGGTCGCAGACGGCCACCTTGTAGCCGTTATCGATCAGGCGCGCGATGTAAGTGGCGGCAGCCCGATGGGGCACCCCGCACATCGGCACCGGCGACTCGTCGTTTTTGTTGCGCGATGTCAGGGTGATTTCGAGGACCCGGGAGGCGGTCTCGGCATCCTCGAAGAACATCTCGTAGAAGTCCCCCATGCGGTAGAAGAGGATGGCGTCCGGGTAGTCCCCCTTGATCGCCAGGTACTGTTTGATCATGGGAGTGGATTTGGGTGGGTTCATCGAACAGCCGGGCGGCGGAGCCGGGTCGGGATCCGGCCTCAACGGGGTTTGACCGGCGAGGTGATGGACGACTCGGGAGCACCGCTCGGCGCCGAGGGCAGCGGCTCACCCTTGATCCGGGCCAACTCCGTGTTCAGCTCGGTCATGGCCTTTTCCCGCTGGGTGTCGGCGGCTGTCAGGTGCTTGATGGCCTTGCGGTTCCGGAAACGCTCCGGCAGTCCGAACAGGTAAGCGACGATCAGGCCGTAAAGAAAAAAGATCAGGTGAAAGAAGACCATCGGCAACTGCGGGGAGTGGTATTCGGGCACCACCCCGAGGTTCAGCCGCAGGCTCTGTTCGGTGTTGAGAAAATGACCCTCATTCTGATAAATGACCAGCCCCATGAGGCCCAAAACCAGCAACCATATGATCAACTTCATTTTGTTCATGTCGGAATCTCCCTTGGATCACGGTTTGAGGCGCCGTTGTTCAACACCCCGCTATGGGCTGATCGCTTCGAAATGCGGTTTCAGGTTGTCGTACGTCTCCTTGAGATGCTGGGGGATCACGCGCACGTCGGCAAACACGGCCAGGGCGTTGGTGTCGCCCGACCAGCGCGGGACGATGTGAAAATGCAAATGCTCCGCGATCCCGGCCCCGGCGACCTTGCCCAGGTTGAGGCCGACGTTGAAGCCTTCCGGCCGCATGACGCTTTTCAGGACGCCGATCGAACACTCCACGGTGGACAGCAGCTTGCCCATTTCATCCTGGCCGAGCTCTTGCAGTTCCGACACGTGCCGGACGGGCGCCACCAGGAGGTGCCCGTTGATGTAAGGGTACTTGTTCATGACGACCATGGTCTGCCGGCCCTTGAACAGGGTCAGCCCATCCTGCACGGACAGGGCCTTGCAAAACACGCAGCCCTCCTGCTTGTCCGCCAGGATGTACTCGATCCGCCAGGGCGCCCACATGGTTTTCATGGGAGTCGGGTTCATTCTCTTCAGTTGGCAGAAAGTCATGCCGCTGGCGCCCCGTGCGGCCGGTGGCGGCATCGCCCCGGCGCCGGGGCCGTCAGCACACAATTTAGTCTTTCCGGCATGAAAACTCAACCCTTTTTTGGCCGCACGGGGATCACTTCGATTCCGCCCCAGAAGCCCACCCGATCCGCCACCACGATCACGATGCCCTCGACGCCGGGAATGGCCTTGCCCTGCTCGATGCCCTGGGCAATGTCCGCCGTGGCGCCGACCCGGTTGCCGACCGCCGTGGCGGCAGCGTCCGCCAGGGCGCAGGAGCGCGAAACGACGCATACGGCATCGGCCCGGCCGAAGCTCAGGGAGTGCCCGACGGTTCCGGAAGAGGTGCACACGGAAAGCGGCGCCTCCCCGCAGGCGATGCGCACACCGATGCGCAAGCTGAGCGGGGACGTTCCGGCAAAAATCGCCACCGTGGCCGCGCCGGCCGTCTTGAGAAAAACGTCCCCGCCGTTTTCGACGATCACCTCCGGCGAGCGCCGCAACAGCCCCCGGCCGACCTGCTCGGCAATGGCGCCGGCCACGGCCGCCATGGGGCCGACGCCGGCCGCAGCACCGGCCGCGATCATCTCGCCCACGACGGCCGGCCGCGGTCCGCGCAGCGGCCAAGGCGCAAGCGTGCGCAGGAACTCCGGGTATTGCCGGATATACGCCTCGAGGTAACCCCGGTGCTCCAGCACGAGCTCCCGGGCCGCTTCGTGCAGGTTTAGCGCGGCGTGCACCAGCAGGTCGGTCTCCTTGACCACAACCGCGAACGACGTCAGCCGGCCGGTTGAAACCAGGCTGCGATAGGTGCGGGGCTCAAACATGCGCACGTGCCTCAGGCGCCACGCTTCATATCCCGGTTAGCAACGACCCGGGAGGCCATTACGAATGGGGAAGAGAGAACTACGAAACACGCGAAAGGCACGAAAAGGGAAAAACCTGCGCGATCATTATTGCCCTTCAGTCTTCGGCCTGAACACCTGAGCATTTATGCGCTTTCGCGTCGTTCCCGCATTTCGTAGTTAAAAGTGATTTCAGATAGCCCAAATGTTCGGGCTAATCCTGGCTGTGGATATACCCCGGCCGCAAGTGCTCCGGGCATTGATTCAGGAAGTACTGGTCGGTCATGCCGGCAATGAAGTCCCGCACGATCTCGGCCGGTGAGTGCCGGTCCAGGTAGCCCTCCGACATGCCGTTCAGGAAGCCCCGGAAGATGACGGACTCCTGACGCTGCCGGGCGAGGTCGTCGAGGTATTGGGCGAACAGCTGCCGGAACAGGCCCCGGATGACAGCCGTGTGCGGCTTCATGCGGGGGTTCAGGTAGATGCGTTCGAGGTTGAAGTGCTTGAGCTGCCGGAGCGCCGCGGACATCTCGGGACTGAAGGCCACGTGGCCCTGCTCGTAACTGTTC
Source organism: Desulfobacterales bacterium (assembly GCA_035467535.1). GTDB lineage: Bacteria > Desulfobacterota > Desulfobacteria > Desulfobacterales > SpSt-501 > SpSt-501. The sequence continues at coordinate 38,806 of DATITS010000196.1, read as the reverse complement.
CCAAGGATGTCGGTCACCAGGTTGTAGACGATCGTGCCGTTGGTCTCACCCAGGATGCGGACGCTTTCCGGCGGCAGGTCGGCGCGCCGGATCAGGCCGAGCCGGATCGCATCCTCGATGTCCCGGCCGATGTAGCTGACGGTGTCGGCCATCCGCACGACGCAGCCCTCCAGGGTCATCGGGACCAGGCCGCGGTCCGGTTCGTGCTTCTTGGCCGCCATCTCGGCCTGGAGGGTCTCGAAGGTCTTGCTGCGGTCCGGGGCCAGCCTCTGGTTGTGCACTTCGCCGTCGTGGCAGAGAATCCCGTCCAGGGTCTGCAGGTTGAGGTTCCAGCCCCGACCCTTGCGCTCGACCCGGTCCAGGAACTGAACGCTCTGGACGTTGTGTTGAAACGTGCCGATGCCGTGCTCCAGGCAGAGCTCGGATAAAAAGCGCTCCCCGTCGTGCCCGAAGGGCGTATGTCCGATGTCGTGCCCGAGCGCGATGGCCTCGATGAGGTCCTCGTTCAGCCCGAGGAACCGGCCGATGCTGCGGCCGATCTTGGACACCAGCTGCACGTGCAGGACCCGGTGGGTGATGTGGTCGTTGCGGATGAGATAGAAAACCTGGGTCTTGTCGATATAGCGCGCATAGCCCCGGGAGTGGAGAATGCGGTCGGCATCGACCGAAAACGCCTGCCGATAGCCTTCCGTCAGGAACGCTTCCGCCTCACGGCGGACGGCGGCGGAATTCGGGGTGGCGTGGACCGACCGGTACCCGGATTCCTGCAAGTCGAGTTTTTCGCGAATGGTTTTCAGCAATACTTTTTCAGATTTCTCCATTTTCGATCATCGTTTCCATGAGGTTGACGTAGTCGATGCCGGCCTGGTGAAAACCTTCCCGGCCGTATTTCATGTTGGCCTCCAGCACGTAGAGCCGCCCGCCGGACCGGCAGATGTCGATGCCGACATCGTCCCACCCGCACGCTTGCGCCGTGCGCAAGGCAAGCTCCCGGGCGTCGTCGGGTACGGGATCGAGGCATACCGTCCCGCCTGCGGCGATGTTCGTCCGGAAATCGCTCTGCGCCGCAACCCGCCAGTAGGCATGCACGATCCGCTTGCCGATGACGACCACCCGCATGTCCCGGTCGATCGGCAGGTACTCTTGGACATACGCAACTCCCGTGCGGCCGCAATAGCGCTCGAGCTCGGCAGCACCGGGGATCAGGAACACCCCCCGGCCCCTGGCGGAGCCCCGGGGGATCTTGCCGATGCATGGAAATTGAAAATGGGAGGCAATGGTGGCCTTTTGCTTTTTTCCATAAAAAACCCGCGTGCGCGGATGCGGGATGCCCAGCAGGTCAAACAGGGCCGTCTGCTTGATCTTGTCCTGGACGCACTTGTAGGTGTGGTAGCTGGGAAACGTCTTCTTGCCGGCGGCGTTGAACAGGTCGGCATAGAACGTCGACGGGTAATAGACGGTTGAGGCACCACAGATCAGTTCCCGCTCCTGCCGGCTGTAGTCGTCGAAGTTGGTGCGAACCCCGAGGGTTACCACGTTCCGGCAGTGCCGAAGCCGCCTTTCAAGGGCAATGACGGTCCGTTTGAAATTCATAAGCCCGAGTGTTTTTCGATAATTTCGAGGCTCCGCGTCGTGTGGGTTCCCGGCCAGTACACCCTGCCGCAACGCGGGCAGGTGCTGAAATCGGAGTAGCGCTGCCACACGTAATCCGGAACACTGCGTTGAACCTCCGCCTTGGGGGCAGGCACGGTGGGTTCATTGCACCGCAGGCAGCGCGTGAACGGTCGCAGGTCCTCCGGGGTGAGCGCGGCGGCGCGGAAAACCTCGCCGAGCTGCTCGAGCGGGTCGTTGGAGCGGATCAAGACAGGCTTTCGCGCCGCCCGCGTGGTCATGACCCTCCGGGTGCGGGTCAGCAGGATGCGGCCGCCCCCATGATCGAAAAATCTCCCCCGGGGGCACTCCGTTTCGAGGATCGTGTCAAAGCCCAGCATACGGAGCCATTTGCCCAGCCGCCCTAACGTCCTCTCAGCCGCAAACGCCGGTGCCATCCATGCACTCGCTTTGCCGACCCGGTGGTCGCCGCGTTGCTCAAACCGATTCGATATCACACCTGTTTTTACGCCGGAGTCGGAATGGGGTGAATATAATCAATTGCCGCGACGGGGTCAATCGAAACCGGGAGCACTCTGCGTCCGCCGCGCACCTCCTCGCCGCTCGTTTTTATCCGGCCGGATGCGTCCCGCTTTTTAAATTGATCCTCAAGAATTTCTCAATATTACCGATATCACATCTAACGATACCCCCGGTCCGGCCGGGGAGTGTGAAACGCCTATACGGGTCAACAAGGTCGCCGCATGCGGAAATGGAAAATAGGGGTCGCTTGCCTGGTTGTTTTGGCCGTGGGTGCGGCCGTGCTGGCAAAAGACCATTTAAATCGAAAAGTTATCCTTCTCCAGAACGGGAAGGTCATTCCGGTGAATCGCACCTGGGAATCGGGAAACGACATATTTTACGAGAACGACAAGCAAACCCATTTTATCAGCCGGACGGACATCAAGTACATCGGGACCCAGAGCCTTCCTCAGGTGCTCCAGGCGGCCGGCACGGATTGCATGGCGGCGCTCACCCGGTGCGTCAGCTATTTCGCCCCCCTGCTCCAGGACGGCGCGGCCATCACGCATCAGATCAAGGTCCACCCCGGGATCACTGCGGCCGTACTGGTTTTCGGCGTGCTGCTCTTTTCCGTGCGTTTTGTCCGCAGCCGTTACCCCAAAAAGCCTCTCCCCCAAAAAGCACCGGCTTCAAAAGAGACGGTGCCTGAGTTGCCTACGCGCACCGATATCGTAAGGTTTTTTTTGTATCTCTATCGTCAGCAGGTAGGGGCCGGCCCCGAGACGCCGGCAGAGTTCATCAAACTGACCTCTGCCTCAGCCGGACCGAACCTGGTCTATGAATTACGGGTGAAACACGGCGGCGACTGGGTGAAACGGCGAATGACCATCGGCCCGCTGGGCGAGGAGAGCGGCAGCAAAAGCAAGTGCTATTACGTGATCTTCGACCAGCACCTGGTCGTCAAGATCCCCCCCAAGCCGGTCAGGGACTTTGAGGACTATGTGGCCAATATCAAAAAAGAAGGACACATCGTCGAGCGTCTGGCGCCCAAGGAGTGCATCATCCCCAAAGTATCGGTCATCTTGAGCCAGATCCATCAACTGTCGCCGCACATGGAGACCCCGGCCGAACTGCTCGAAGAAAAATACCTCGCCTGGCTGCGCAAAAACCCGGAGCATCAGGACACCCTCAAGATCAAGGGCACGTTTGTCTACTTCATGGACCTCTCGCGGTATTACTTCCTGAGCCACATCATCGACGGCTTTCACGATCTCGGCGAGACCATCCGCACCGAGGTCAACTCCACCGCCGAACTGGTCCGGTACCCGGCAAAATTCAAGGAACGCTACGGCGATGAAAACGAGGCGGTGGGTTTTGAAATCCGCGACCTGTACAACCAATGCGAGGCCGACATCCTGCAGCTGTTGAAAAACCGCGGCGCATCCCCGGGCGTAACGGCCTACCGCATCCAGGCCTGGTTCGTGGCCTACTTGGAAAAGCGGCAGATCGGCGAAGCCGACCCGGGGCTTTCGCCCGAGCTCATCTCCGCCATCACCTCCGTTTTCAGACGGTTGTTCGAAAAATATCGCGACCCCGTGGACGCTTACACCCGGGCGATCCGCAGCTTCGCTCAGCGCCTGTCGCTCGAGCAGAACCGCATGCCCATCGCCGGGATTATCACCAACCTGCTGGAACTGCTGGCCTGGCTGGGAGCAAAACAGGTGGCCATGCGGGATCTCAAGCCCGACAACCTCCTGGTGGCCGGCGACACCCAAAATTATCCGGCATTCCTGCGGTCGTCGGCCGATTACTCCCTCGGATTCATCGACGTCGAAACGGCCGTCTATTTCGGCAAGACCGAGGAAAACAACATCCGGCAGCCCCTGCTGGGGGGCACGCCCTATTATGCCACACCCTCGCATCTGTTCCCCAATTCCGTGCTGGCCGCCTGCTTCGGGGACACGTCCCGTATCCTGCATTTTCAGGACTGGCAGGCCGTGCTGGTGATGATCTTCAAGGCCGTCACCGGAGAGCTGTTGTTCGACCACACCGCCACGCATTTTGCCGACATCAAAAAACGTGTGATAAACGCCATGCGTCAGGCGGCAGCGTTGGACCCTCAACTCCAGGAGGTCAGCCGCATTTTCTGGCGCAGCGCTGCCGTCGAGTTCCGTGCCAAAATGAAGGCTGCCGAAAGCGTCTTGCGGTTCGTGGAGGCCGATATCCCCCAACCGGCAAAAGCGCTGTTCGTCCAGGTTCTGAAACGTGACATCGAATCGATCAGCACCACCCTTCAAAAGCTGATCGACGCTCAGCGCTGGTTTTCAAGTGCGGGCATCCGTGAACAGTTGCGCAAGTCCTCTCACGGCCGGATCTGCCAGGTCATGGAGGAGCTGAAAGCCAAGTCGCATGCGTGCAATACCGCTGCGGATTCGATCGACGCCAGGATGCGCTTTCTCAATCACCTATCCGCTCTCAAGGCGCTCTCCGAGCGCAAGTCACAGGCCGTCGCAGCCTTTGAATCCAGCACCGCCTGCCGGATGAACGCCTACGATGTGTTGATCCTCATGTTCAACAGCGTGCTCAAGGCGATGTATCGCGAGGACTGGAATACGCTTACCGAGGAATCGGAAAGCCAGACCTGCCCCGCCCATGACGAACTCTCCCTGGCCACCACCATTTAACGTTTCACTTTTTGTTGACTCCCGGCGTTGGGCAAGTGTAGTCTTATCAAGGGCCGCATAGTTGTCTTGACACGAGCACCCCCTCACCCTGCCCTTTCCCCCAGGGTTGCGGGAGAGGATTAACAGGGTGTTAAAAAACTGCGCCTGAGGCCGTGATCCAGCGTTGTGCGGCTTTTGTAAATGCTCACATATTCCAGAATATGCTGCGCTTTCCAAAATGCCGCACGCCTTGGCTGACGGCCTGATGCTTGTTTTTCAACACCCTGTTAAGGAAAGGGGGCCGCTGTCGGTCGGTACTATTTCGCGACGAATTATAATTCCTCCGGCCAGCGATCAGGCGAATTTTTCGGCGGCATGGACGGGCATGGCGGCGATCTATTTCTTTGCCGGAGGCATCCACGTGTCGCGCTATCCCGAACATTTCATGAAATCCAACCCCATCATCCTTTTCATGGTTGCGCTAATGGTGGCGCTGTTGGCTTTCAGCGCGGCCTCCGACGAGATTGTCCGCCCGCCGGTCCGGGCCGGCAGCTTCTACCCATCGGAACCCGGCGAGCTCCGGAATCTGATCGACCGGCTCGCGCAGAGCGCCGGCAGCGCGCAACAGGACTTACCGGAGCTCCGGTCGCTCAGAGCACTCATCCTGCCTCACGCCGGGTACTCGTATTCCGGGCCGACCGCCGCGCATGCCGCCCGCGTGCTGTCGGAAAACCAGTTCAAGACCGTGTTGCTGATGGGTCCCGACCATTTCCTGGGCGTTCGCAGCGCCGCCGTTCCAGCGGTGCAGGCGTTTCAGACCCCCCTCGGCCGGGTCGAGCTCAGCCCCGCCGCCGCTGATCTTCTGAAGCAGCCGGAGCTCTTCGCACCCCTGCCCCCGGCCGACGACCGTGAGCACTCCCTGGAAGTCGTCCTGCCGTTTCTGCAGGCTTTTCTCAAGGCCTTCCAGCTGATTCCGGTGGTGATCGGCCGTTCGGATGTCGACCGGCTCGCTGCCGCCCTGCTTCCCGTGGTCGATCGCGAGACGCTGGTGGTGGTAAGCTCGGACCTGTCGCACTTCCTGCCCTATGCCGAGGCCCAGGCCAAGGACCGCAGGAGCATCGTCGCGATCCTGGCGCGCGACCGCCGGGCACTTCTCCAGGATGCCAACTCCGCCTGCGGCGTGCACCCGCTGGCGGTCCTGCTCACCTTGGCCGACCGTTTCGGCTGGCAGCCGGTGCTGCTCAACTATCTCAACAGCGGCGACACCGCCGGCGACCGCAGCCGGGTGGTGGGCTATGCCGCCATCGCCTTTTTTGGAGACCCGCCCATGCCTGCCATGAAAGAAGCAAGCCACCTGTTGACGCCGGAAAAAGGCCAGGTGCTGGTGAAACTCGCGCGCCGCACGCTGATGGAGAAATTCGGCCGGCCGCTTTCGCCGTCCGATGCCGACCGGGTGCGATCGGCGCTGAGCGAGCCCGCATTTCAGGCCCGTTGCGGCACGTTCGTAACGCTCAAACTCAAGGGCCAGCTCAGGGGATGCATCGGCAGCCTGTCCGCCTCCGATCCCCTGGCTGAAGGCGTCCGCCGCAATGCCGTCAACGCGGCCTTCCACGACCCGCGGTTCTCGCCGCTCACGGAAAGCGAACTCGCCCAGGTCGAGATCGAAGTCAGTGTGCTCACCGAGCCCCAACCGCTCGCGTTCAGCGATTCGGAGGACCTGCTGCGGAAGCTGCGCGCGCACGTGGACGGAGTGATCATCCGCCAAGGGCATGCCAGCGCGACCTTTCTGCCCCAGGTATGGGAGCAGCTTCCAAAAAAAGAGGATTTTTTGGGCCACCTCTGTCTCAAAGCCGGCCTGCCCCGGGACGCATGGAAACGCGGCAAACTCGAGGTCGCGACCTACCAGGTCCAATACTTTGAAGAGCACCCGTGAACAGCGCACCATCGCCGTCGTCATCGCAACGGGAATCGCCTCCGTCGTTACGCAGCTGGTTCTCATCCGCGAGTTCCTGAGCCAATTTGAAGGCAATGAAATCGTCATCGCCCTGATCCTGTTCAGCTGGCTTGCGCTGGGCGGACTCGGAACGCTGCTCTCCCGGAAGACGGCCGGCAGCCGGCTCGCGACGCTGCAGGCCCTCTGCTGGCTCTCGCTCGCGCTGGTGCTTTTTTCGACCCTCACTCTGTTCGGTGCCCGCCTGCTGCGGGACCTCGTTTTCACCCGCGGCGCCTCCGTGGGCTTTTATCCCACTTTCGCTTACGTCGCGGCGGTCACGGCCCCCTACGCCCTGCTCGTCGGGTTTTTGCTTCCATTGAGCCTTTTTGTGCTGAGGTCTGAGCGCGCGGATTATCCCGGAGCCCTGGTTTACATCTGGGACAACATCGGAGATGTCGGGGGCGGCGCCCTGTTTTGCTTTCTCATCGTTTTCTGGATGACCCCCGTTCAGGCGATCGTCGCCGCCCACCTGCCCCTGCTGGCGGCCGCGCTTTTCCTGAACCCATCTGGCCGCCGCCCGGGGCCCGCGCGCCGGCTTGCCGCCGCAGCAGTGTTTCTGACGCTGGTCGCAGGCCTGGCTTCAGAGAGGGCCAGCCTCACGCCCTCACGAGGCGAACTCGCCCATTACCGTGAAACCCGCTACGGCCGCATCACCGTGGTCACGCAGCAGGAACTGGTGACACTGTTTCTGGACGGTGTTCCCATGCTGAACAGCCAGGACGAAGCCGCCGCGGAGCAAGCCGTTCACTATGCGTTGGCACAGCTCGAAGAGCCGCAGCGCGTCCTGCTGGTATCGGCGGCGGCCGGGGTGGTGGAAGAGCTTGAAAAGTATCAGCTTGCGGCAATCGATTACGTCGAACGTGACCCGGATCTGACCGAGGTCCTTTTCCGATTCAACCTCCTGAAGCGCATTTCCCCCCTGCGCGTGATCCACGCCGACGGGCGCGCTTTTCTCGCAGAGGCGGCCCCCGGCTACGACGCCATCCTGGTCAACATCAACGACCCGCAGACCTACCAAGCCAATCGCTTCTTCACCGACCGGTTCTTTTCCCTCGCACGCTCACGGCTGTCCGAGCAGGGGGTGCTCGGTTTCTCCATGGAAGGCTTCGACAGCTACCTCGCCGGACCGCAACGCCTGAAACTCTCCTCCATTTACCATACGGCCAAGGCTTATTTTTCGGATGTGCTGATGCTGCCGGGCGAGCGGGTCTTCTTCATCTGCGGCAACCGCCCCCTCCAGGCCGGTGTTCCCGACCTGCTCAGACGCAAAGGCATTGCGACCCATTACATCAGTGCCTACTACGAGGGCAATGTCACGCCGGAGCGCATTTCATACCTGCAGAGCCGGATGGACCCGGCCGCCCCGCCCAACGCAGAACTGGCGCCCTACGTCATGCGCGCGGTGTTCTCGGAATGGTTCGCGATGTTTGACGCTTCGCCGCTCGCGTTCATCGGCACCCTCGCCTGCGTGCTGGGCTTTTACTTCCGGCACGCAAGCCGCGTGGAGTTCGTGCTGTTTTCAACCGGATGGGTGGCCATGGGCAGCGAGATCCTGGTTATCTTTGCGTTTCAGATTTTTTTTGGGTATATTTATTTCAAAATCGGCATCATCGTGACGGTCTTCCTGGCCGGGCTTCTCCCCGGCGCCCTCTGGGGCCGTCGGCTCGCTGCGCGGGCTCGGCGCGTTCTGATTTTCTCGGATATGGCGCTCATCGGCCTGCTGGCTGCCACCTTCGCCGCCGTGCATGCGGGAGACCGCCTGGGGCAGGCGTTTTACCTCTTCCTTGGTTTCACGGTTTCCTTCGCCTGCGGCGTGCAGTTGCCGGCTGCCTTGCGGTTGAGAGGGGACGACGGCGGCGCGGCCACCGGGGTTTTTTCAGCGGATCTGATCGGGGCGGCGCTCGGTACACTGGTGACGAGCACGGTTCTCATTCCCTATCTGGGAATCACGGGGGCGATCGGCGCGTTGATCGGCTTGAAATTGCTGAGCCTCCTGATAGCGGGCAGGCTGCATGAAAACCTTGTCGCGCAGACAATTTCTGATTGACGGCACCGGGTGGATCGCCTCCTGCGCGGCAGCGGCGGCACTCGGTCCTTTCACGGCATGCGCTTCCCGGGCATGGGCCCAGGAAGACGTCAGCGGCAGCATTTTCAAAGGGGACGGCCCGCAACAGGCCTGGAAATGGTCCCGTGAGGGATACAGCTACCAGCGCCTGGATGAAAACCGCGTCGCCTGCCTGGTCTGCCCCAACCACTGCGTGCTCTCCCCCGGAGACCGCAGTGTCTGCCGCTCCAAGGTCAACGTAAACGGAACGCTTTACAGCCTAGCCTACGGCAACCCCTGCGCCGTGCACATCGACCCGATCGAGAAGAAACCGCTCTACCATTTTGCGCCGCGGTCGACGGCGTTCTCACTGGCCGCCGCCGGCTGCAACTTCCGCTGTCTGAACTGCCAGAACTGGGAGATCTCCCAGGCGAAGCCCCACGAGGTGCAGCACCGCGAACTCTTTCCGGCCGATGTCGCCGGCAGCGCACAGCAGGCCGGCTGCCGTTCCATCGCCTACACCTACTCCGAACCGGTCACGTTCTACGAATACATGCTGGACACGGCCAAGGCCGCCCGCGCGGCCGGCCTGCGCAATGTCCTGATTTCGAACGGCTACATCAATCGGGGCCCCCTGATAGACCTCTGCCGGCTGCTCGACGCCGCCAACATCAACCTCAAGGCCTACAGCGACGCCATCTACCGCAAATTGAACGGCGGCCGGCTGGCGCCGGTGCTGACCACGCTGAAAACCTTGCACGATCAGGGGGTCCACCTGGAAATCACCAACCTCGTCGTGCCGACCTACGTGGACGACGAAGAGATGGCCCGGCGCATGTGCGCCTGGATACTGAAGGAGGTCGGACCGGACCACCCCCTGCACTTCCTGCGGTTTCAGCCCCACTACAAGCTGGACCGCCTGCCGCCGACGCCGGTCTCAACCCTGGCGCGCTTCCGGGAGATTGCAATCGCGGAAGGCATCCGCTACGCCTACGTCGGCAACGTTGCCAACCACGAAGGCAACCACACCTATTGCCACAACTGCCGCAAACTTATGATCGCACGCGCCGGCTATTTCATCCGGGAATACCATCTCCAAGGAAACCAATGCGAATATTGCCGCACGCCCATTCCCGGTATCTGGGCGTAGCAACGAAAAAAAGAGGGCGGGGGTTATATTACCTCCCCCGCCCTCCTTTCTCCTTTCAGCCCTGCGCCCTGTAACTTGCGCCGTGAGCCTTTCGGTTAATTATGTTTCCACGACTCCACGCGGATCTTTTGCTGTGGGATGTTCACCAGCAACGCGTTCAAACCCGTCACGTTGCCGCTGCCTCCCGTCTCGGACTGCGGGGTGGAGGTAGTGATGAACAGGGTGTCCTTGAACAGCACCGGCGCCGAACCCTGCCCGCGGCCGACGTAGACACCGATCGGCATCATCAAGTTGCCGTTGATCTCCACCTTGTCGGCGTCGGTGAACTTGCCGTCCCCGTTGATGTCGAACACCGGCGTGCCCGGGGGCAGCCCCGTCTTGTAGTCCAGCGCGAACACGTAGGTGTCGCCGCTGCCGGTGCAGATGTCCGCATCCGGGATGAAGGTGGTGAAGAACACAATCCCGCCCACCACCAACGGCTTGGTGAACACGCGCTCGCTGCCGCCGATGGTTGCCGGCCCGCCCCATCCGCTCTGGCCGGCAAACAGTTTCATGGCCCAGGGATTGCCGCTCGCGTTGCTGCCGTTGATGGTGCGCAGCCTCAGGGTTTTACCGCCGATGGTCGCCGTGGTGAAGCGCGCCTCGAGGGTGGTCAGATCCGCCAGGCTGTAAGGGGTGGCCCGCGGCGTCGGGGCGTCCTTCAGCCCGAAGAAATACTGCTGCTGGTTGTTGACCTTGTCGCCCGCCGTTTCGTAGCGGCCGGTGCCGTAGTAGACCCACAGCCCGCTGCCGCCCTCTTTGTAAGCGATGCTGGCTTTGCCGCGAATCGGCCGCTCATCCGGCCCCAACGGATAGGGGTTGAACTTGAACAGCTTGGAGGCCGACGGGGTCTGGCCCTTGCCGATGCTGTCCACCCGGTGCATGGTGCCGTACAGGTCCCCCACGTAGATGCAGTCTTCGATGTGGTCCTGGAAGTTGAAATTGCCCGTCACGGGACTACTCAGGGCGTTGTTCTTCTGGCCGACTTCCACTAGGACCAGCGTGCCGTTCGCCACGGCGCGGTGACCGGCGCTGCCCACGATCTGCTCATTGTTCGAGAAGCTGCCGGTGTTGTCGGTAACGAACAGCGTGCCGTTCAGGTCCGGGCTGATGATGATCGAGGTGATTTTACCCTTGGCGCCGCTGGTCTGGCCGGTGATGACCTCGCCCACGACGAAGTTGTCCGTTGCCAGGTTTTTGTAGCCCAGGCTCTTTTTCTCAGTGGTCGGCTTGATCTTGTTGATGGTGTTCTGGCCGTCGTTCCAGAGCCCGTTGCCCGTGTCGGCCTCGACGCCGTAGAGGAAGGCCTCCTTGTTGTACTGCAGGTTGTCGTTTTCGTGGTAGCCGGAACTCACGAACACGCCCCAGGCCGCGGCGCCCGTGCCGCCGCCCGGATAGGAGACGCGCTCGATGGCCGCTTCCGACCAGCTTTCCCCCATTTCCGCATCGGTCAGTTCCCACAGGAACTTGGCCTGGTCGGCGCCCGCGCCGAAGGACTCGCCCTTGGTGACGTCCAGCGCCGTGTAGGCCGTCCCTCCCCCCCGCTGGCCCACCACCAGCATCGTGCGCCACTTGTTCGCCCCGCCGAAGAAACCATACACGTCGGCCACCTGCGGCGAGCCGTCCAAAAGGTAGCGGTGGCAGTAGGAAAACGAGCACATGTCGTAGGAGGCCCCGCTGGCTGCCTCGTCCAGCTTCGCCTGCAGGCTCTTGGGCAGGAAGGCCCACTTCTCGCTTCCGTCATCCAGGCTGAAGGCGTGCAGCAGGCCGTCGTTGGACCCCACGTATGCCATCTTCTTGCGCGGGCTTGTCACCGACAGGTTGCGCTTGAAGCTCGCGTAGTTGTCGAAGGTGTAGTAAAATGCCGGGGCACCCACCACCATCGGAGTGGAGTGGATGATGTCGCCGATCTTCTTGCACAAATAGTTGTCGCCGGCAAGCGTGCTATCGGTGTATGTGATCAGGTTGTTGCCAGCATCGACCGTCCACACGCTGCGGTTGACCGGGATGTTCTCGCTCGCCTTCCAAAGCGAGGCGTTCCACTTGCCGTTGGCGTCCTTGGTGACCGCCTGGAGATCCCCGGTCCAGTTGCCGGCGTTGAAGGAGGCGAGCAGTACCATGTCGCCGAGATCGGTCGATGTGGTGGCCGCCGGCGCCGAGCCGAAGAACACCGCGCTCTTCACGTTGTTCATGATAATGCGGAAGGCTTCTATCAGCTGGTCTTTGGTTTCGGCCATGTAGGGCCTGGCATTGCCGCCGGTGTCCTCCTGGTGCATGGCATACAGGTTGTCGCTGGTCGAGACCTTGCCGCGCGTGTTGGCCACGTCGGCCAGAACATACAACTGCTCGTCCTCGCCTTCGGGAAGCCCGAATCCGACGCCGACGACGCTCACCCCCGCGTCGGCGGTGGCGTTCACGTTGGTGGCCACAAGGTTCTTGTACCAGGTGTTGTATTCCTCATTGTAGAGCCCGGTGTCGCTCGTGCTGGGGACGTTCCCCATCCCGTCGGTCACCTGGATCAGGAACTTCGGCTGGCAGGAGGCGTCCTGGAACTTGACCCCGACCTCCGCGTTCACGATCGGGTCCCACTCGGCCTTCTCCTTGTTGAAATATTTCTTGCCTGCCAGGATCGACGGGCCGAAAGGCGTGCTGGAGTAGGTCGACAGGCCGGCCACCGCAGCCTGCAACTTCGCCTGGTGCTCGGCCGTGTGGGCGTTGCACCCGGCGTGGATCAGAGTGTAGTTCAGCTCCGGCCGGTAGTAGGCCAGGTAGTCGTTGGCCCACGAGCCGAAGCCCCACGAAATCCCGGTGTCCTTGACGAGCTCGCTGATGACGGTCTTGGCCACATTGATCTTGGTCTCGACCGTCACCCCGGTCCAGGGTTCCATGGCCCAGTCGACCTGGGCGGTCGTCCGCGGCCGGGAGGACTCGAAGAGCTGAGGATACGCAGCCGTGCTGAAGGTGGGCGAGTTGTCGCTGGCGTGCGCCCGGATCTTCACCGTGACCGGGTCGCTCTGGGTCTGGTAGGGCACGAACCGCATCCGGGCGTCCGTGATGGCGGCCCCCTTGGGGACCGGAAGCGCATCGAAGCGAATCGCGGCGCCGTAGCCGCTCCCCCCCTGCGCGAGCAACAGGCTGCCGCCCGTGGCGTTGTAGGGGATGGCGCTGTAGGCGTCGCCGTCGTCTGTCGAGCGCATGACGCTGGTCTGGTAGGTTTTAATTTCGCCTCCGTCGTTGTAGCTGACCGTGAAGACCGGCTTGGAGGGGTTGTAGCCGTCGAAGGAACGGGCTTTGCGGTAGCCGGTGCCGGAGACCTTCTCGATGATGAAGGTGATGGCGTTGCCGGGGGCCCAGCCGTCGCGGTTGACGATCTCCTGCACCACCGGGCTGAGGTTGGGCGTTACCGGCAGCACGTCGGTCTCCTTTACCAGGTCCATCTCCCAGGTCATCGACCCCGAAAGGTCGAGCAGGATCATCACGGCGGGGCTCGAGATATTCTGGGTGTAGAGCGGGATGTCCCCGCACTGGATCTGACCCTGCGGCATGATCGCCAGGCTGACCCTAACCTCGGCCGGGCTGTATAGCGCGTTGGCGTCGGTGAAGCGGATGAAGGCCTCGTAGGTCCCGGCGGTGAGCCCGGTCGTATCGAAGGAGACGATGAAGTTCTTCTCCTCGCCGGGGCCGAGCGTGCCGCTGCCCGCCAGCGGGTTGAGCACCAGCCAGCCCGAGCCCTTCGAGTAGGTCACCGTGCTGGTGTAGTTCATCGTCGTGGCGCCGCTGTTGATCAGGTCGAAGCGCTGGCTCTCGGCGGTGCTGCCCTCGAAGCAGGAGCGGCCGAGCTCTGTGTTGCTGAGGGTGAAGATCGCAGGTCCGCTCGCCCCACCTCCGGCCTGCCCGTACTCGATGTGAAGGAGCGGGGCCTTGTTGGGGTCAGGGTTGTCGTAGGTCCAGGCATATCGCGTCAGCGTTCCGCCGCCCGGTCCCAAGTGGAAAACCATGGATTTGTCGCTCAAGTCCCAACCGGCCTGCCCGACGATATCCTGCACGACGCTCTTGATGTCGACCGAAGTGTAGACTTGGCCGGCTGTCCAGGCAGGGAGACCGCTCCAAGTGGCATAAACCGTCTTCGGAATCGGTGTGTTGTTGTTGCGGCGATAGATCACGCTCGGGTCCGCGTACGTGTTGGCTGTTGTGAAGGTGGGAGGGCTCAACCGCTTTTCCCCTTGAATTCGGACGTATCCCGTTTCAGCCGGCCGATCCTGCTTGGCCACGAGCTTGATGCAGGCGTAGTTGATGACCGCGCCTTGGGGGATGTTGACGTTTTGGAACCTCAGCCCCGGATAGTAATACGAGCTGTTGCCAAATTGCAGCGTGTCAGCATTGTAGGTAGTGGCGGTAGCGCCGAAATATCCCTGGTAAAGATCGTCGCTTGAAGCCGACACCTGCACTTCGATGGCGTTAACCGTGTATTCGACGCGCAGCTTGGGGGCCTTGTTCGGATCGGCGTTCCAGGACTTGGCCTTGCGCATGACGTCGTCGTTGTTGCTGATGATGAAGGCCATGGCGTTGCCAGGGGCCCAGCCGGAACGATCGACGATCTTCTGGACGATGCTTTTCAGCTCGGCCGTCTGGTGCACCTGGTCCACCGTCACCCAGGGGTAGTCGACCACCCAGTTCACCTTCGGGGTGCTGTACGTGTTGGTCAGCAGGAGGTTGAAGGGGGCGGTGGTGAACGCCGGGGCGTTGTCCGCGGCCACGCCTTCGATGGTGAAAATGGTCGGGGACGTGTCCTGGCCGTCGGCCGCGAACTCGATGTAGGCGCGGGTGATTGGCGCGCCCTTGGGGATGGTCAGGTTGGGGAAGCGCAGGCCGGTCAGGCGGTATAGCCCGCCCAGGTCGAGTGTAGCGTCGGTCAGCGTGACGACGCCTATGCCGCTCTCTTCGGCGTCGCTGTCGCTTGCCGCCACGCGCACCTCCAGGACTTCGGTGGCGGCCGGCACCTGCGCGGGCGCCGCCACCACAAATGCGATGGCGAAAACGGAGCATATGAATTTAATGATGAAATCGGGTTTCATGGCCTATCTCCCTTGTCGGCGTTGCCTTCCAAACAATCGGACGAGTTTTTTCCGACATCTGAAGAAAGCAATTTGCATGCCGCGGGGGCAGCTGCCGCTCACCACCTGGATTTTCGCTCTTAACAGTCTGTATTCTTGCTTAAAATAGAATTTAAGCGAAAGGAATTGAACCGGTGCGGAGACGGGATGAAGGGTCAAAAAATCTTATGGCCATAAAAAGTTTTTATAGTCGTTGCGGGGCGCAATTTACAGAGACTGCATCGGAGTGTCCGGTTTATTTTTTAGGTGAAGGGCCTGCCGAGTCAGCAGGTTTTTGAGCCTGGGGCTTGCTGCCGAGCATGCGCGACACTCCCTCGAACACGGCACCCTGGCGGATTTCAAAAGAAGCGGCCGTGGCCTCGCCGGTGAAGCGGCCCGACGGCTGGATCTCAAGCTGGCGCCGGGCGATCACTTTGCCGCTGACGGCTCCCTGGATGACGATGCTGCGGGCGTCGATCTCGGCCTCCACTACACCGCCGGCCCCCACGAACAAGTCGCCGGAAAGCCGGATGATGCCCTTCACGCGGCCGTCCACGTGCAGGTTCTCCTCGCCGCTGATCTCGCCCTCCACGACCACGGGTCGACTCACCAGGGAGGTGGTGCCGGATGATGCGTCTTTTGCCATGGGTCGTCCTCTCCGTAGCTACTTCTTATCCGTACGCCTGGACGCACCGGCGCTGTCCACCGGTTTTTTCATCTCGATCTCGCCGTTGAACGTCGCGCCGTCCGCCACCGACAGCCGGGGAGTGTTGATCCGGCCGTTCACCCCCGCGCTCTTCTCGAGATGGATTTTCTCCCCGGCAGTCAGGGTGCCGGTGACGTTGCCGCTCACAGCCAGAGTGGTGGCCCTGAACTCCCCGTTCAGCACGGCCGGCGCGGCGACGACCAGTTCACCGGCCAGATCGACCTCCCCCTCGAGTTTGCCCATCACGATCAGGTTGCCGCTGCCGGTGACTTTTCCCTTTATTGAAAGTTTGGCCCCGAAAAAGGCGGTGTCGCTGTCGCTGCGCGCCGCATCAGCGCCTGCGGTCTCAGGCTTGTCTTTAGCAAATATTCCCATGGGCGAACCATCTCCTTATAAGGAATGCGGTCTTTTTTAAGATTCGCTCGCTGTTCGGTTTATCATATATGAAAACGCAAAAAAGACAACCTCACATTCCAGGCCAGTCTGACAAACCGGCCTGAAATGTGCTATGGGTAACCTGAGTCGAGCGGTTCTAATTTTGGTTTTTACGGAATGGCCCTGTTTTATGAACATCCGGGTCGAATGCTACTGCGGCTATCGCGGAGACGAAACCCCGCAGACGGTGTGGATCGGGGAGCGGCGCATCGCGGTCGCCGAGCTTCTCGACCGCTGGCTGGCGCCGGATCACCGCTATTTCAAGTTTCGCGGGGACGACCGGGGCATTTACATCATTCGCAACGACGTGGTGTCGCTCACGTGGCAGGTCACCTTCTATCAGGACCCGAAAATGGCACCCGGCCCTGTCCGAGGCCCGGCAGGCGGGAGTGCATGAACGCCTTGCCGCCCCTCCCCCCCTACGCCGCCCCGTTCTGGCTGCGCAACGGCCACCTGCAGACCTTCCTGGCAAGCAGCGGCCTCCGCGCCCGCGGCGCAAACTCCATGCGGGCGGCAGCGCGTGACGTCATCCTGGAGGCCGGCGGCGGCATCCGCCTGCTCGGCTCCCATTCCCGCCACCCGGCAATCGTCCCCAAGGGCCTGGTGGTGCTGCTGCACGGCTGGGAAGGCAGCATCGATTCCACCTACATGCTGTGCACCGGCCGGACGCTTTACCGCCGTGGCTACGAGGTCTTCCGGTTGAACCTCCGGGACCACGGCCGCAGCCACCACTTGAACCGGGGCATCTTTTACGCGGTTCTGCTGGACGAGGTTTTTGAGGCCGTCACCCAGGTTGCGGCCGCCGCGGCGGAGCTCAACGTGTTTCTGGCCGGTTTTTCGCTGGGCGGCAACTTCGCGCTGCGCATCGCGCGCCGCTGCGCAGCGCAGCCGATCCCCAACCTGAGGCAGGTCGTCGCCGTCAGCGCGGCGCTGGATCCGGAAGTCTCCACGGACCGGGCGGACCGCCACCCCCTGATCCGCCGCTACTTCCTGAAAAAATGGCGCCGTTCCTTGACCGTAAAGCAGCAGCTTTTCCCGGACCTTTACGATTTTTCCGGCATCCTGCGCCTGCGAACCCTGCGCGCGATCACCGACGCGCTCGTGGAGCGCTACAGCCGGTATCCATCCGCCCGCGCCTACTTCCAGGCCTACACCCTCACCGGCGATGCGCTGCAATCGATTGCCGTGCCCACCGCGCTGCTGACGGCGCGGGACGACCCCATCATCCCGGTGAGCGACTATCACGAACTCCGTGCGAACGAACGGACCCGCGTCGTGGTCGAACCGCATGGCGGCCACAACGGATTTCTCGACGGGCCGCGGCTTCGCAGCCGTTATGAAATGTGGCTGGCCGACATGTTCGACGGGTATGGCGCCGCCCGGCCGTGATGCCGAACCGGCTTGCGTTTCCGGCGGCAAGTGTCTATGTTGCGGGAATAATTATTGTAGGGGGGTTACATGAGCGAAGACAAAACCGTCGAAATTCTGAAGAATGCGATTCTGCTCGAAAAGCGTGGCCACGCGTTTTACGCCAAGGTCGCCGAGCAGGCTTCCAGCGAAGCCGTCAAGCAGTTTTTCAGCCTGATGGCAGAAGAGGAATTAACCCACGTCAGTATCCTCTCCGAGCAGTTCAAGAACCACCGCGCCGGCAAAAAGTTCACAGCCGGCGCCTCTGCGGCCGATGCCGCTTTCAAGACGGCATCGAACATCCTCACCCGGGATCTGAAACGGCAGATTTCCGCTGCGGACTATGAGGCGGCGGCCATCGCGGCGGCCATGTCCATGGAGAAGAACGCCATCCAGGTCTACTCCCGTCGCGCGGCCGAGGCCCAGGATGCCACCGAAAAGAGTTTCTACGAATGGCTGGCGAAGTGGGAGACCGAGCACCTGAATTTTTTGTCCCGGCTCGACCGGGAAATCACCGAAGCGATCTGGCACGACAACAATTTCTGGCCTTTTTAAGCTGCGCTGAAAATGGGGCACACCCGGTCAAGGGGGCCAAAAATCAAGGGCCTTGACCGGGAAGCGTCTCCCGGAACAAAGCCCTCAAAGTGCAGCGAAAAGAGTGCGAACCGATCGCCGGCGAAGCCCAGACGGCTTCAGCTCCCGGAACGGCCGTCGTCGCACGCTTCGTCGTTTCCGGTGAACCGGCTGTGCTCGGCCGTGGTGCTCATTTCGCAGACCGGAAGCTTCTCGGATGCCCGCATGGGCTTGCCGCAGCACTCCGGCACTTTGGCACCGGCCGCTTCCAACTCGTTCTTCTTCCCGCAGGTTTCGCATTCGAATTTGCGCTTGTCAGCCATGACCCCTCCTTGGTGCATTCAGAATGAATCCGTCGTCGATAGAATAGATAATCCGTGAAAGGGTGTCAAGGGCATACGCGGCAAACGCCAAACCATCCATGCCATATTCCATCATGCCCCGATGACACCGACAACGCTGCCGATCAGGCAGGAGGTCAGAGTGCCGGAGACAATGGCGCGCAGACCCAGTTCGACGATTTCGTTGCGGCGGCCGGGCGCCATGGTGCTCATGCCGCCGATCATGATCCCCATGCTTCCGGGGTTGGCGAACCCGCACAGGGCGTAAGTCATGATCAGGAGGCTGCGCGGGCTGAGGGTGCCGGCCGGCAGGCGGCTCATGTCCAGGTAGGCGATCAATTCGTTCAAGACCGTCTTGGTCCCCATGAGGGCCCCGGCGGCCGGCGCTTCGGACCACGGCACCCCCATGAGCCAGCAGACCGGCGCCATGACGAGGCCCGCAAGGCGCTGCAGGCTCAACGGGCTTCCAGCGACATCCGGGAACAGCCCGAAAATCAGGTTCACGAGGGTGACCAGCGCCACCAGCACGATCAGCATGCCGATGATGTTCACCAGCAGATGAACGCCCTCCAGGGTGCCCTTGGTGACGGCATCCATGGAACTGGTGGCCGTCTCCGGTGCGCTCATTTCGCCGGCGGTCGCCTCGCCGGTCTCCGGTATCATGATCCGGGCAATGGTGATGGAAGCCGGCAGGCTGAGGAGGGATGCGACCAGGATGTGGCCCATGGCGTTCGGCACCCGGCCGCCCAGAATGAATGCGTAGAGAGCCATGACCGTGCCGGCGACGTTGGCCATGCCGCAGGTCATGACCGAGAAGAGCTCGCTCCGCGTCATCCGCTCAAGGTACGGCCGGATGAAAAGCGGGGCCTCCACCATGCCGACAAAAACGTTGACGGAGTTGGCCAGCCCTTCGGCCCCGCCCACGCCCATGGTTTTGCGCAGACACCAGGAAAAGCCCCGGACGACGACCGGCAGCACCTTCCAGTAGAACAGCAGGGAGGACAGGGCGCTCATGAGCAGCACCATGGGCAGGGCCTGAAACGCCAGAATGAAGCTGCTGCCGGGGAAGCTTTCAGCAAACGGCAGCGGCCCTCCCCCCAGGTACCCGAACACGAAGGAGGTGCCGGCAGCGGTGGCTTCCTGGAGGGCCAGCACCATGCGGTTGAGAAGGGCGAACACGTCCCGCGAAAACGGCACGTAGACCAGCACGCCGCCTGCCGCAAACGTCAGCAGGAGCCCCTTGGCGACCAGACGGATGCTCACCCGCCTGCGGTTTTCGCTCAACAGCCAGGCCAGCGCGATGAAGCTGCCGCACCCGAGCGCGCTCTGCCAGATCATCCCGCCTCCTTCATGGGCGTACCGCCACCAGTGAGGCCAGCCGCCGGTGCTCATCCCGGCCGGTGTCGCACTCCTCGTGGTAGTGCAGCACCCGCAGGGACAGAAAACAATGCAGCAGTTCGTTTGGCTTCAGGAAATAATCCCGGCAGCGCTCGCCGTGACCCGCCCCGCCCGGCAGCTCGAGCAGGGTTTCGAAAATAAGCAGGCCGCCGGGCCGGAGCCCCTCGCAGATCTGGGGGAACAGCCGCCGGTTGAGATACAGCGTGTTCAGGATCAGGTCATAGCGCCCGGCGGGGATGTCGAAGGTGTCCAGGTCCGCACAGATCGGCCGAATCCCGGGGTGCCGGCCGCTGAACAAGGCCAAGCCCTCTTCCGCGATATCGACCGCGTCCACCGCAAACCCCTGCTCTGCCAGGAAAAGAGCGTTGCGCCCGCTGCCGGCCGCGATGTCGAGCACCGCCCTGCCGGGTGCCCTGCTGAAAAATTCCTTCACGATCCCGGAGGGCTCGTCGGGGTGGTCCCGTCGGCGGTATTTTTCATTCCACTTGGTGCGGTCGTGACGCATGGCCTGGTTCGGTTCGTCGGCGCACCCGTTTGAACAGGGTGTAACCTTTGCCGCTGATGTGGCTCAGTAGTATCGGTTCGAATCGGATTCGAGCCGTTGAGAAATTCCAACTCAAAACTTTCTCAACCTCCTTCTTTTCTCGCCGGGTGGTCC
Organism: Desulfobacterales bacterium; assembly: GCA_035467535.1. Lineage (GTDB taxonomy): Bacteria > Desulfobacterota > Desulfobacteria > Desulfobacterales > SpSt-501 > SpSt-501. Next base: position 18,194 of record DATITS010000196.1, on the reverse strand, counting down.
ACATCAACGTGGACCACCTTGTTCATTTTACAACTGTTTGTCCCCGGATCGTACCCCACCGTATTCTCAAGAGCTCTTCCGGCCCGCTGCCAGTTTCGCCGCCAGCTTGATGGCCTCGATCATGGATTGCGGGTTGGCGCGCCCCTCCCCGGCTTTGCCGAAGGCCGTCCCGTGATCCACGCTCACCCGGATGATGGGCAGGCCCAGGGTGATGTTCACGCCGGCCATCTGGCCCCAGGTCCCGGTCGTGTCGTCGTATTGGAAGCCGATCAGTTTGGTCGGGATGTGGCCCTGGTCGTGGTACATCACGACGACCAGATCGTACATCCCGCCGCGCATTTTCGAAAAAACGGTGTCGGCCGGCAGGGGGCCGTCGGCGATAATGTGCTCCGCTCGGGCTGCGGCAACGGCGGGGGCGATCTCCTGATCGTCCTCGTTGCCGAAGAGTCCGCCCTCCCCGCAATGCGGGTTCAGCCCGGCCACCCCGAGGCGCGGGGACTCGATCCCCAGCTGCCGCAGCGCGGCATGCGCCAGCCGGATGACGGCGAGAACCCGTTCTTTTTGAACGCGCTCGCAGGCCACCCGCAAGGAGACGTGGGTCGAAACGTGGGCGACGCGGAAGTTGCCTTCCGCCAGCATCATGGAGTAATTCCGGGTTCGGGTGAGATCGGCGTAGATCTCCGTGTGTCCGGCGTAGTGAAAACCGGCCGCGTTGATGGCGGCCTTGTTGATGGGTCCGGTCACCGTGGCGTCGACTTCACCGGCCATGGCCAGCTCGATCACCTTGGCCACGTATTCGAAGGAGGCCCGGCCCTGCGCGGCGGTAACCTCTTTGTGCCGCAGCTGATCCAGCGGCAGGTTTTTCAGGTCGAGCACGTCGAGACCACCGCGGGTAAACCTCGCCTCGGAAACCGCTTGTATTCCCGCCACTTCCAGCTTCAGACCGCAAAAGCGCACGGCGTTGGCCATGACCCCGGCGTCGCCGACCACGATCGGCCGACACAGGTCATAAATCTCTTTCAGCGCCAGCGTCTTGGCGCAGATCTCAGGCCCGATTCCGGCCGGGTCGCCCATGGAGATGCCGACGATCGGCAACTGTTCAGATGCCACGAAAACCCCCCTCTTTTTTTAGTTTGTTTTTACGAAGCAGTCATTTTAATTGGCAGCAGATCCGGCGCGTGGCTCAACACCGCCACGCGTGCATCCTGCCCCTGCCGCCGCAGCGCCTCATCCAACGCCCACTGCACGCTGGGGGCGTGAATGTGACCCAGCTTTTCCTTGTGCTCGGCCGGGATGCCCGGCGAATAGGTGATCACCGTGGCTTTTTCGCGGACCAGGGCCCAGGCGATGGCCAGCGCCGCGGCGACCCCGTTCTTCAGCCGTCCGGCCCGATAGGCGGCTTTGATCTCCGCCGACGGCCAGGCCGTGTAGGAGAGCAGGTCCGTGTGCACCGGGCTGACTCCCTCCGGGGCCGGTGTGCAGACCACGATGGTCCCACCGGGCTTGACCATGCGTTGGGCCGGGTACTGCGATTTGTGGGATTGCCAGAAATCCAGGTCGCAGGGGTACGAGTTGGCAACCACGATGTCAGGCGTTTCGCGGTATTCGACCCCGTAGATCCGGCGCGCGGCCAGGACGCCCTGTTTGAAGGCGGCGCGCATCTCGCCGAAGAAGATGTCGGTGACCCTGCCTTCGCTGTCCATGACGACGTTGAAGATGGTCCGCATGCCGACGCGGTCGGCCATGTCGTCCATGTCCCGGCGTACCGGGTTGTCTTCGATCCCCAGCAGCGAGTCGCCGCCGCCCTCGCAGGAGAGCATGTGCGTCTCGGCGGTCGTCTTGGGGCCGCAAACCCCCGGTTGAATGATCTTGGAACTGCCGGAATAGCCGGGAATGTGGTGCGGAACGATGGCGCCGAGCCCGATGACGACGTCGGCCTCGGCCGCCGCGCGGTTCACCTGCAGCGGAGTCCCGGCGCTGGAGGCTCCGAGCTCCACAAGGTTTTCAGCCTCCCGCCAGGCGTGGTTGAAAACCCGGATGCGCCGCCAGACCCCCTGCCCCACCTTGGCACTCATCTCCTCCTCGGTCATGTAGCGGTGGGTGCCCAAGGCCATGATGCAGGCGATGTTTCGGTCGGGGACACCGGCGGCATTCAGCCGGGTGAGCAGCGGCGGGATCATGCGGTCGGCCGGGGTCAGCCGAGTGTTGTCGTCGCTCACCAGGAGCACCCGGTCCGTGGGCTTGACCCAATGCTCGATGGGCGGCTGCCCGATCGGGTTCGCCAGAGCCGCATGGATGGCCGCATCCAGATCCGCGATGGGGCGGCAGGCGTTGGGCTTCAACACCTGCGTCCGGTTTCGGTCAGGCACCTCGAACTGCAGCGGTTTGCCGCCGAAGGGTATCGTGACGGTTGTCATACAGGACCCTCGTGATTGATATTCGGACAACTTGAACCGAACAGCGAGCGCATTCCCTGCGGTTTTCTGCAAGGAATTTTCAATTACTCGATCCGGCAAGGTGAGTCAACAGTACTATTCTCACCTGAGTCTCAGTTGCTGTCGTCTCCCCGGCCTTCCCGCAGCATTTCGCCCACGGTGACCAAGTCGAACCCATTTCGGCGCAGCCCGGCAATGATGTCGGGCAGCGCTGCCGCAGTCTGCCAGCCGCGGCCGTTCATGTGCAGGACGACAATCGCGCCGTTGCGCGCGCCCGTCGTCACACAGCGCACCAACCGCTCCTTCGATAGGCCCGGGTCCGGGTCGCCGGAGGCCAGGTCGAACTGAACGGTTGTCAAACCGGCTTCGGCCGCGATCCTTGAAATGCGTTCGTCATGCTCCCCGTACGGGGGCCGATAGAGGGCGGCCTGACGACCGGTCAGCGAATACATGACGGCCTGGGTCCATTCGAGCTCCCGGCGCACCAGGGCATCCGGGACCCGGGGCATGTGCGGGTGCAGAAACGAGTGATTCCCGAGCTCGAACAGGTCGATTGCGGCGAGCCGGCGGGTCTCACCCGGGTGCTCCAACATCCACTTACCGCCCAGAAAGAGCGTCGCCGGCGCGCGGGTCTCGATCAAGACCCGGATGACCTCCTCATCGTAGCCGCTCGCGATTTTCGTAGCGCAGGCATCGAACGTGAGGGCTATGCGCTTTCGGCTTCGATCGCCGTGGAAAACAACCCGCGGCTTCACCGGCGCGAGCGCCGCCGGGTGTTCCACAACCAGGGCAGACGTCGCATAACGGCGAACGGCATCTTGAAGGCGCTCCAACGCAGCATCCGCCGCCCACGCTGAAAAAGCACCGGTCGCCGTCCCGCCGAGCGCGATGATCAGGGCCCACCGTATGAAGGCGTGTTTCAAATCATTGACCGCTTTGCCGACCATGGGCTATCATAACGCACGTTTCCGGAACTGGCGAGAGCGCAGCGAATGAACGATATCCTCCAGCAATTGAGAGCGGATCACCTGGCCGGACGGCGCGGCGGCTTGTACGCCGTTTGCTCGTCGCGCCGCGAGGTGCTCGAGGCGGCGATCGCGCTCTCCCGCGACCACGGCCGGCCCCTGCTGGTCGAAGCCACGGCCAACCAGGTCAACCAATTCGGCGGCTACACCGGGATGACCCCCCAGGCATTTGCATCGCGCGTGGGCGCAATGGCCGCCGCCATGGGCTTTCCGCGGGAAAACCTCCTGCTGGGGGCCGATCACCTGGGGCCTTACGCGTGGCGAAAAGAGCCGGCCGCCGCGGCCATGGCCAAGGCGGCCGAACTGGCCCGCCGCTGCGTGGAGGCCGGTTTCGACAAACTGCACCTGGATGCCGCTTTCGGGTGCAGCGACGATCCACCGCAGGGCCTTCCCCTGGAAGTGGCCGCCGAACGCACGGCGGACTTGTGCCGGGCTGCCGAAACTGCCGCCGAGCGTCTGCCCGGGTCACGGCCGCGGCCCTATTATGTCATCGGGGCCGAGGTTCCGATCCCGGGAGGCACCGTGGACAACCCGGAGCAGATCCAGGTCACGCGGCCAGAGGACGTGGCCGAGTTCCTTGCGCAGACTGAATCGCGATTCCGCAAAGCCGCCCTGTCCGGCGCGTGGGAGCGGCTGCTCGCGGTGATCGTCCAACCCGGCGTCGAGTTCGGGAATTTCAGCGTCGCCCGCTACGTGCCCGCGAAAGCCTCTGCCCTCACGGCGTTTCATCGGAACCTGCCGGGGGTCATGACCTACGAGATTCACTCCACCGACTACCAGACGCCCGATGCCCTCACTCGCATGGTCGCGGACCATTTCCCCCTGCTCAAGGCCGGACCCTGCCTGACGAACGCTTTTCGCGAAGCGGTGTTCGCACTGGAAGCGATGGAAGCCGAGCGTCTGATATCCATGCGGGATGCCGCCCCGTCCAATCTGCGCCGGGTCATGGAGCAACTGATGCTGCAACACCCGGTGCACTGGCGGTCGCATTATCGCGGCACCGAAGAGGAGTGCCGCCGCATGCGTCTTGACAGCCGGCTCGACCGGATCCGCTACTACTGGGAGTATCCGGAGGCGCAAGCGGCTCTCGAACGCCTGCACGCAAACCTTGCGCCGGCGGTACCCGCCGACCTGGTGGTGCAGTTCTTTGCGGATCACGCCGCGATCCTGTCGCCCGGCGAGCCGGCCCTGAACCCGGCCGAGATCATCCGCCGCCGGATCCAGAAAGCGCTGCGGCCCTATCTCAGCGCCTGCGCTGCCCCAACTCCTAAAAATCCTATGGTGTGAAGCCGCCCCCGCCCCTCATCCCGGCGCCAGGATCGTCAGGAACGACGCCTGCCGGGGGTCCTTGTCGATGAACCGGCGGATCCACTCCTGGCCCGACGGCGAGGCGGCGACCTCCCCGAACAGCTTCGCATCGTGCTTCAGGCCCTTCTTGAACCCGGCCTTGTAGCCATACGCGAGCGCCTCGAACACGTATTTTGCCGCGAATTCACGGGCGGCGGCGAGGTCCCGGGCCGCAGCCGGCCCGGGGGCCGGGGTGGATAGAACCTCCCGGACCCGTGGCGCCTTCATCAAGGCGTTCATCTTACCCGTCTGCCGGCCGGCGATCGCGTCCCAGTTCCGGTCCGGCAGTTTTTTCCTGCCGCTGATGCAGGCCTCGGCCACCCGGTAGGCCGCCAGCAGCGCGGTTGCGGATGGCGCAAACTCGTCGGCCAGCCCCAGGCGCAGGGCTTCCCGTCCGCCGATCGGCTCGCCGTTGACGCTCATCTCGGCGGCCTTCAACGGCCCGACCAGCCGCGGAAGTCTCTGCAACCCGCCGTAGCCCGGGATGATGCCCAGCTTGATCTCCGGCTGTCCGATCACGGCGTTCTCGGTCGCGATGCGATAGTGGGCGGACATGGCCAGCTCGTTGCCTCCGCCCAGGGTGAAACCGTCCAGGACGGCGATGACCGGGATCTTGAGGTTCTCGATCTCGGAGAAGAGCCTGAGGACCGAGAGCGCAATCTCCTCGATGCGCCGGGCGCTGCTGCCGGCAAACTCCGTCACGTCCGCGCCTGCCACGAAGGCCCGCCCCGCTCCCCTGAGGATGAGACCGCGGACCCTGCGGCCTTGAATGCCCCTGCGGGCTTTAAGCTCTGCGACCGCCTCCCCCAGCCCGCGGATGAGGTCGCTGTTGAGGGCGTTCAGGGCCTCGGGCCGGCACAGGGTCAGAATGCCCACCGCGCCTGCCAGGTGGAAATCGACGTGGCGCTTCTTCCCGGCGTCGGAGCGGACCAGGTGCTCGCCCAGATAGCCGTTTTCAAACGCCGCGATGCTGCGGCCGGCGCGATCGGCCTGCACCAGCGCAACGCCCTTGGGTTTGCCCATCTTTCCGTCGAGCATTTTCTGCTGGATGTCCGGCAGGCCGCCCAGCCCGGTCACCTCCAGATCCTCCTGCCCCATCACCAGCGCTTTGCGGGAGAGCAGCCGGACGACGTCCCGCGCCTGGGAGGAGCGGTACATGTGGGAGCCGAGAATGGAGAGATTCGACGGCCCGCGGGCGACAACGAACCCGCAGGGCATGTCGTCCTGCTCGGTGAAGTCCCGCAGCAGGAAGGTGCTGAAGTGCAGCGTGCTCTGGTCGGTCCGCTCCACAATGAAATCCGGGCTCACCTTCGGCCCGAACACCTCCCACACCGCCTTGCCCAGGGCGCGGGCGGAGGCCATGTAATCCTCACCGTAGGCGGGGTTGGGCCGCCCGGCCTCGGTGAGGGGATCCGGCATCTCCTCCGGGAGCACGAATCGGTCGCGGTCGATGATCTGGGAGTCGGCGATACCGAGGGCCTGCATGTCCCGGATGCCCGCCGTCTCCCTGGAACGCGATGCCACCACGGCCAGGCGCGCCTGCCGCTCCAGCGCCGCCCGGGCAAAGTCCAGCGCGGTGCCATCGGTGCCCCAGATCAGGCCGTTGCGGCCCACCGGCAGGCGGATCTCGGTGAAGATCTCGCGCGGCGTCCGGTTGCGGAAAATGACCTGCTTCTGCCGCATCCAGACCCAGCGGGCATCCATGACGAAGCGGCGGCCCCCGTAGAAAAAGCTCTCCTTGTACTCGCCTTTCATGCCCTGGCCGGTCGCGCCGAAAAAGGCCAGCCGGCCGTTTTCAGCCAGCACCGACACCAGCAGCGGGAAATTGCGGCCGCCGGTGTGCTCGAAGATCCGGTCGACGGGTTGGCCGTGGTTGGCCGCCAGCACGATCTCCCGGAAGGAGGCTGTTTTCTCCAGCCACTGATCCGCCGAAAGATTGGCCGGGATGACCCCGAAAACGCTTTCCGGGATCCGCCGCCGATCGATGAAGGCATCGGCGATCCCGCGCTCGATCAGCGCGCGGCCGAGTGCGGCGTTGGAGCCCATGAGGATCACCCGGGCCCCCAGCGCCTTGGCGATCTGGGCGCCCGCGAAACTGGTCCCCTTCCCGCCGCCCATCAACAGCACGCTCTCCCCCGGCGCCACCGCCAGCCGCTCGACCACGGCCCGATAGGCGGTGCCGTACGTCAGCAGCAGGGCGGCCATGCGCTCGGGACTCTGGGTCTTGAGTTCATCCGGCACCGCCAGCGCACGCTCCGCGTCGACCACGGCGAACTGGGCGTTGAAGCCGTCATGGGTCTCGTAGCCGCGGATGATGTTCCGCCCCGTCCAGGAATCCAGGATGACCGCCTGCCCGACTTTGACGCTCTTGACACCGCTGCCGGCGTCCACGACGATGCCGAGCGCATCGCTGCCCGGCACGTGGACCGTAGCGGAATCCCCCCGGCCGAACACCGGAACCGGAAGGCCCAGGCTGGCGAAATTGGTGTTGAAGTTGGGGCCCGTGGCCAGGACGGCGACGAGGACCCGGTTGGCGTCCTCGGCCTGCAGGCGGAGTGCAGCCACCTCTTCAAGCCGGATTGCGCGTGAGGGCGGCCCGTAGTCGTCTCTTCGAATCGTCAGGGCGTCCATCCGCTCCGGGAGGGCGGCGGAGACGCAGGGAGCCGATCCCATCGGCCATTTTGAAGCGATTTTTCCTGCCATACGAACCTCCTTTTGAATTCACTTTTAACTACGAAATGCGCGAAATACGCTAAGAGTAGTTACCAAAAAATTCATGCTATGCCGCCGCCTGGGTGAAAAGTTTCCCGTCCGTGCAGGTCACGATGCGGCGGGAGATAAGCCCGGCCATTACCTCATCGAATTTGCGGCGGTGCTCCCTGTTGAAAAAGAAAGCACACGTCTCGGGGAACCAGACGCTGTTCATTCGGTAATGGAGTGGCTTCCTTTCCGCGCTGGGCTTTGATATGTTTCGTTGTCGGACAAAATGCACCTTACCACAAATCTTGCCCAAGTCGAATCGGAAGGAGGACAGGCATGACACGCTTGGAACGTCATCGCTGGCTGGCCGCCGGGTTGCTGGCGGTGTTGGCACTCGTACTCGTGGGGACTGCACCGGTTCTGGCAGCCGCCAAGGCCAGAAACGTGATCGTGCTCATCGCCGACGGCTGCTCGGCCGAGCAGCACACCTTCGCCCGCTGGTTCAAGGGCGCCCCGCTCTCCTACGACCCCTACCAGGTCGGCGCGATCAAGACCTACATCGCCGACTCGGTGATCGCCGACTCGGCTCCGGCCGCAAGCGCCTTTGCCACCGGGGTTAGGACCAACGACAAATTCATCAGCGTGGGCCCGAACCGGAACACCCTGTCCGTGGTCCCTCCGCCGCCCGAGGAGCTGTGGTACAGGCCCGTGGCCACCGTCCTGGAGGGCGCCAGGCTCCTGAAGAAATCAACCGGCATCGTCGCCACCTCGCGCGTGACCCACGCCACCCCGGCCGCCTATATTGCGCACACGCCTTCCCGCGGTGACGAAGACGACATCATGGAGCAGGCCGTGCACCAGGGAATCGACGTGGTGTTCGGCGGCGGCAAGCGCCACCTGGTGCTCAAGGAGTTCAAGGGGCGCCGCACGGACGGCGACAACCTTTACGAGCATCTGAAGAACTGGGGCTACCAGATCGTCGAGAACCGGGAGCAATTGCAACGCCTCGCAGCGGGCCGGGCCTACGGGATGTTTGCCGCAAGTCACATGGACCCCGAGATCGACCGGCCGCAGCGGCACCCGGACCAGCCGACCCTCGCGGAGATGACCGCAAAGGCCATCGAACTCCTCGCCCGCAACAAGAACGGGTTCTTCCTGATGGTGGAAGGCAGCCAGGTCGACTGGGCCTGCCACGCCAACGATCCGGCCTACCTCCTGAGCGACCTGCTCGCCTTCGACCAGGCCGTCCAGGCCGCCCTGGACTTTGCCCGCAAGGACGGGAACACCCTGGTCCTGGCCATGTCGGACCACAACACCGGCGGCTTTTCCATCGGCAACTACGCCACCGACGGCCTCTACTCCCAGATAAAGGTCGAGAAATTCCTGGAACCGTTCCGCAAGATGCAGGCATCCTCCTTTGCCATGATGGAGCAGATTGAAAAGGATAAAACCCCCGCCCGGGTGCAGGCGGTGATCAAAGACGGCTGGGCCCTGGACATCACCGATGCGGAGGCCCGGAAAATTCTCGCCAACGCCGCCTCGCGCTCGGACGACGCGTATTATGCCATCGGCGAGGTGCTCTGCCCGAAATACACCTATGTCGGCTGGACCACCCACGGACATGCCGGCGGCGACGTGCCGCTGTTTGCCTTCGGTCCCGGCAAGCCCGGCGGGATCCTGGAGGCCCCGGACATCGCCCGGGTCTGCGCCGATGCCATGGGCCTGGACCTGGCCCGGCTGAACGGGCGGCTCTTCGTCGATGCCGCCAAGACCTTTGCCGACGGCAAGGTCGGCGTGGACAAATCCGACCCGGCCAACCCGGTCGTGAAAATCGACTACCGCGGCAGCGCCGCGGAACTGCCGGTGAACAAGAACTTCCTCAAGCTGGGAGAGCGCATGTTCGCACTCGAGGGCGTGGTGGTCTACGCCCCGGCCACCGGTCGGGCCTACATCCCCCTGCAGGCGGTCCGGATGATCCGGGGAGACAAGACAGCCCTGCCCGGAATCGCCCGATAGCAACTCGGGTGGATTGACTGAAAGCTTTCAGGTTCGTGGTTCTTGACACACTGAAAATTTCCCACTAAAAGGCTAAGGAATTCGGACGGGGCTTTTTAACATCAACATTCAGACGGCAGGAGGGATTCTTATGGCAGACTACTTGATCAATGTTTTCCTTGACGACGCGAAAATGAAAACCATCGAGGGCGCCGGCCTCGCCGGCCAGGTGAAAGACCTCGGCGGCAAGAAAGCGATCCAGGTGCCGCTGGGAGAGAAAGAGCAAAAGAAACTCGCCAAGGGTTTTCCGGGCCTGGCCTTTGACGGGTCCAATGCATGCGTTCTGCCGCCCGAAGCCGAAACCAAGCTGGTCGACATCATCGGCCAGATGAAAACCATCGATGTCATGAAAGTGGCCATCATGAAGCTCTACAACCCCCTGGCCGGCAAACAGATTCGCTCCGCCCAGCACTAAGAGCCAACCGCGCCTTCGGGACGTCACCTTGAATCGCCTATTAAGTCCAGAGCGCTTTTCCCCAACCTTTTCCGGAGAGGGGAAAGCGCTCTTTTTTTGTCCCCCCGCGGCCGCCGCCGACTCCGCTTTGCCTGCAATTCTGCCCATTTCAATTGACAGCTCTGCGGCTTGCCTCTAATATTAAAGCTGCTCAGGTGTTTAGGCTGAAGGGTAGTAATGACCACGTATGTCTTTTCCTTCAACCTTCAGCCTTCAGTCTATCTACCTGAGTATCTTCTTTGGATGATGGTGGAGGTCCATGCGCCGTAGCATCAAAGTGACGATCGGGTGCGCCCTGCTCCTGGGGGCAGCTGCACTGGTGTGGGCGCTCTTCTTCCGTGACGACCCAAACGGAGCATTGTCGTTCCGGCTGGCCGAGGTCGAGCGCGGGCCCATCGTCAGTGCCGTATCCACGACCGGAACCCTGAATGCCGTCATCACCGTTCAGGTGGGCTCCCAGGTGTCCGGCCAGGTCAAAGAGCTCCTGGCGGACTTCAATTCCGAGGTCAAAGCCGGACTCGTCATCGCGCGCATCGACCCGGAGATTTTCGAGGCGAAGGTGCGCCAAGCCCGGGCCGAGCTTGATGTCGCGCGGGCCAATGTGCACATCCAGCGGGCCGGCACCGAACGTGCTCAAAAAGAGCTGGCCAACGCCGCCGCTTTACTGAACAGCGCCAAGGCCCGGACTGAAAAAGCGCGGGTCACCCTCGTCAACGCCAAGCGCAACCTGGAACGCCGCCGCGCCCTCTTCCGGAGCGGCTCGGTTTCCGAAAGCCAGATCGACGACGCCCAGACCGCCCACGACCAGACCCTGGCCCAGATGAATAGCGACGAGGCCGACACGCGCGCAGCCGAATCCATGGTCGCCACCCGCGAGGCCGCCCTCAAGACCTCCCGCGCCCAGGTGGATTATGCCGTCGAGCAGGTACGCCAGAAAGAGGCTGCGCTGAACCAGGCCGAGGTCGACCTCGAAAACACCTTCATCCGCTCCCCGGTGGACGGCGTCGTCATTGAGCGCGCGGTCGACATCGGCCAGACCGTGGCCGCCACCTTCCAGGCGCCCAAACTCTTCGTCATCGCCCAGGATTTGCGGCAGATGCAGGTGGAAACCGACGTCGACGAGGCCGACATCGGCCGCGTGCACGTTGGCCAGGAGGCCATCTTCACCGTGGACGCCTTCGCCGGCCGAGAGTTCCATGGCCAGGTGCTGCAGGTCCGCAAGGCGCCGCGCGTCGTGCAGAACGTGGTGACCTACACCGTGCTGGTCTCCGCCGACAACTCCGACCTGCGCCTGCTCCCTGGGATGACCGCCAATATCCAGATCCTTGTCGACGAGCGTCAGAACGCCCTCAAGGTTCCCAACGCCGCCCTGCGGTTCAAGCCGAACGGCGAGGATGCCAAGAGCACCGGGCAATCCCGCAGCGCCTTGGCTTCTTCCGGCGAAACGGCTAAGCCGGAGGAACGCCTGAAGCAGCTGACCGCGGCGCTGCGTCTCACTGGATCCCAGCAGAACCAGGTGCGGGTCATCCTCGCCGACGCGCGTGAGAACCTCGAAGCCCTGCGCAGACAGGATGCCCCTCCCGAAGAGATCCGCCGTGAGACCCAGACCCAGCGCGAGCGCACCCGGAACGTCATTGCCGCCCTGCTCTCCCCCGAGCAGCGGGAGAAATACGTCCGTTTCGCGGCCGCACAGGAAGGCCTCTCCCCCCTCCGGGGAAAGGTCTACGTCGCCGCAGAAAAGGACAAACCACAACCGGTTGACCTGGTCCTCGGCATCAGCGACGGCACTTTCACCGAAGTGGTGAGCGGCGACCTCAACAACGGCCAGCAGATCATCATCGGCGTGAACCCGACAGCCTCCAAAACCTCCGGGCGAGCCGCGAAGCGTTTCGCCTTTTAGCAGAAATGACAAACGCCCTCCTCAAAACCGAGGATCTCACCAAAGACTACCTGCTTGGCAGCGAGATGGTGCACGCCCTGCAGGGGGTGTCGGTTGAGATCATGCACGGAGACTTCGTGGCGGTGACGGGACCCTCGGGCTCGGGCAAATCAACGTTCATGAACCTCCTGGGCTGCCTGGATTCGCCGACCTCCGGGCGTTACATCCTCGATGGAAGCGATGTCTCCCGCCTGACAGCGGACGACCTGGCCGAGATCCGCAACCGGAAGATCGGCTTCGTGTTTCAGAACTTCAACCTCCTGGCGCGCACGCCGGCCATTGAAAACGTCGAACTTCCCTTGCGCTACAGCGGCATGCAGCGATCGCAACGCCATGCACGCGCCCGCGAGGTGTTGGCGGCCGTGGGGCTTGCGGACCGCGGCCATCACCATCCTTCGCAGCTATCCGGCGGGCAGCAGCAGCGTGTCGCTATCGCCCGCGCCCTGGCAAACCACCCGGCCCTGGTCCTTGCCGACGAACCCACGGGGGCGCTGGACACCCAAACCAGCGTGGAGATCATGCACTTGCTGCAACAGTTGAACCGCGACGGTATCACCATCATCCTGGTGACCCACGAACCGGACATCGCCAAATTTGCCCGTCGCATCCTGCGGTTCCGCGACGGCCGCATCATCGACGCCACAACGCTGCCGGATCCGGCGCCGCCGGAGGCGGTCGATATTTCGCACCATGCGAAAGACGAAGCCCCATGATGCTGTTAGAGCCCGTACGCGACGCCGTCCGCGCCCTGCGCGTGAACATCATGCGCAGTGTCTTGACGACGCTCGGCATCATCATCGGCGTCGGTGCGGTTATCGTGATGGTGGCCGTCGGGACCGGCGCCCAGGCCCAGGTGGCCGAGATCATCAACAGCATGGGGGCTGACCTGCTGTACGTTTTTCCAGGGTCCACCACCTCCCGGGTCCGTCTGGGCGCGGGCTCCCTGCCGACCCTGAACGAGGAAGACGCCGAGGCCATCCAGAAGGAAATTCTCGAGGTCCAGGTCGCGGCACCCTATATTCGCGGCTGGGCGCAGGTCATCTCCGGCAACCAAAATTGGAACACCCTTGTTGTGGGGGTCACCCCTGAATATTTCGAAGCGCGTGAATGGACCCTCGACAACGGGAAAAGCATCGCAGCCGAGGAGTTCCGGAGCAATTCCAAGGTGGTGCTCGTCGGCAACACCGTTGCCCTAAACCTCTTTCCCGGCCAGGATCCAACCGGTTCGGTCATCCGCATCAAACGGGTCCCCTTCAAAGTCGCAGGCGTGCTGCAAGCCAAGGGGTATTCCATGGGCGGCTATGACCAGGACGACCTTGTTATTATTCCGATGGCCCCCGCGCGGAAAAGAGTATTGGGAGGACGGGCGCTGAGCGGCCGACTCGTCAACGCGATCGCCGTGAAGGTCCTATCCCCGGAGCTCGTCTCGATCGCCGAGAAAGAGATTCGGGAGCTGCTGCGCCAGCGACACCGCCTGCGCCCCAACCAGGATAACGATTTCTGGATGCGCAACCAGGTCGAGGCGTTGGAGTCCCGGGCCGAATCCTCGCGCACCATGTCGCTGCTCCTGGCGGCGGTGGCCTCGGTATCGCTCATGGTCGGCGGCATCGGCATCATGAACATCATGATCGTCTCCGTCACCGAGCGCACCCGCGAAATCGGCCTTCGCATGGCCGTGGGGGCCCGCAGGCACGACATCCTGATGCAGTTTCTGACAGAGGCGGTGGCGCTCTCCATGATCGGGGGCCTTATCGGAATTCTGCTGGGCGTCGCGGGGTCGATGGCCTTCACCGCCTTCGGGGATTGGCCGGCCATCGTCCAGCCGAGCGCCATTGCGATCGCCTTCACGGTGTCAGCTGCCGTGGGGATCTTCTTCGGGTTTTACCCCGCGCGCAAGGCCTCGCGGTTGGACCCGATTGAAGCCTTGAGGAGAGAATGAACATCATCTTTCTCGGCATCGTCCTGCTCGCCTTTGTCACCGCCGGCTGGCGCCAGTTTTTCGTCGCCCCGGCGGCCGGAGAACTCGTGCCCATGGAGGCGCTCTCCAAGGCCATGGTGGACTCCGCCGCCGGCTCGGTGGAGCTGGCCTTCGGCCTGGTCGGCGTGATGACGCTCTTTCTGGGGCTCATGAAGGTCGCCGAGAAGGGCGGCCTGCTGACGGTGATCGCCCGCCTGATCCGGCCCCTGATGACGCGGCTGTTTCCGGAAGTCCCGCCCGAGCACCCGGCCATGGGCGCCATGATCCTGAATCTGTCGGCCAACGTCCTCGGTCTCGGTAATGCCGCCACCCCTTTCGGCATCCGGGCCATGCAGGAGCTGAACCGGCTGAACCCGACGCCGGGGACCGCGACCGACGCCATGGCCCTCTTCCTGGCAATCAACACCTCGAGCGTGACCCTTCTGCCCACCGGCGTCATCGCCCTGCGGGCTGCGGCCGGCTCCGCCGACCCCGCCGGGATCCTGCCCACCACGCTTTTCGCCACGGCCTGCTCCACTGCGACCGCCATCATCGCCGTCAAGCTCCTGCGCCGGCTCACCCGGAAACCTCTCCCCTGCCCGGTCGATACGCCGCCGCCGGCCGAGCCGCCCGCGGTCCTGCCGGATACGGCCCGGGGGGCCTACCCGGTGTGGGCGAGCGTTTTGGCACTGACCGGCATCCTGACCCTGATTCCCGTGACCGTGGCCTACGGCCGCTCCATCTCGCCCTGGATCCTGCCCGGTCTCATGGCGGGATTTCTCATTTTTGGCCTCTGCCGCCGCGTGCGTGTGTACGAGGCCTTCGTCGACGGCGCCAGCGACGGCTTCCAGGTGGCCGTCAAGATCATCCCCTACCTCGTGGCCATCCTGGTGGCCGTGGGCATGCTGCGCGCCAGCGGCGCCATGGATCTCATGGTGGGCGCACTCGGGCCCTGGACCGCGCAGGTGGGCCTTCCGGCGGAGGCGCTGCCCATGGCGCTGATGCGGCCGCTTTCGGGTTCCGGGGCCTTCGCCATTCTGGCCTCCGTGATCAACGACCCCGCCATCGGCCCGGACAGCTACACGGGCTATCTGGTCTCCACCCTGCAGGGGTGCACTGAAACCACGTTTTATGTGCTCGCCGTCTATTTCGGCGCCGTCCAGATCCGGCGCATCCGCTACGCCCTGGCCGCCGGGCTGATCGCCGACCTGGCCGGGGTCGCAGCCGGTATCGCCGCATGCGCGTACCTGCTGCGGTAATGCAAAGCGGAAGTCGTTCAGATGAAAAATCAGGTGCTGCGCGCAGGGATGAACGCATTCCAGCTCCAGCGCGCGGGGTACCCCCCGACTCAACAGACTCAATGGACCCAACAGACGCGCGGGTTGATCCGCAGGACCGGTCGGGTGTATGGTTTGCGGCAGGAGGCTGACATTATGAAATGGTGCAAACGAATAGGGATTCTTTGCGGGGCGGCGGTTGTCGGGATGGTTTTTTTCAACGGGGCGCCGGCGGCCATGGCGGCCGGCCTCTTCTCACCCACCGGCGGTGGGGCGTCGAACGAACCCACCGAGATCGTCTCCGACCGCCTGGTCAACAACAACACCGAGAAAGTGGCCGAGTTTACCGGCGCGGTCAAGGCGACGCAGGGCAACTTCTCCATCACGGCCGACACCCTGCGTATCTTCTATGAGGGCGACCTGATCAATCCCCCGAAGGAGAAGTCCGCCAAAAGCCAGGTGACCAAAATGGTGGCCATCGGCCATGTGCATATCATCAGCGACCAGTACGTCGCCGACTCGGGCCGGGCGGAGTACGACCCCGCGACCGACGTCCTGACGCTGATCGGAGAGAACTCCCGCGTGACCAGCGGTGAGAATTCCATCACGGGCTCCAAGATCATCCTCAACCGGCGCGACGGGAAATCGTTTGCAGAGAGCAGCGGCACCTCGCGCGTGAAGGCGGTGTTGCACCAGGGGGCGAAGGAGGGCGAAGGGGCGAAAAAGGAGGGTGAAGCGCCGAAAGCGGACAAACCGGCCGAGAAAAAGCAGTGAGCCGGTTCAATGCCTGAAAATGCCTAAAGTGCGCTAAAGTGCCTAAAATTATTACAGGCGCCAGGCGCGGAGCGTCTTGTGTTTGGGATTTGGTGTCGGGGTAACGGCTTCCCAGCCTCAAGCTTCAAGCCTCCCAGCTTCAAGCTTTATATTTTCCGGCTGATAGTGCGCAGCTGCCGCAGGCGCTTGTACTTGAAAAGCAGATCGATCCACTCCTGAAAGAGCGGGACGAGCTGCGCCGCGGTTTTCGGCGAACTCTCCTGCGCCCGGCGCTCGGCCTCGGCCAGCGCCTCCGCCACATCCTCCCGCCCGGGCTGGCTCTGCAGAAGGTGCCGGCAAATCTCAGCCGCCCGCAGCCAATGCCCCTGCTCGGAGAGGAGCCTCGCCATCGTCAGCGTCTCGTGCTGCCGGTCGCTTGCCATCGCGCATCTCCTCTCAGCGGTCGGAGGCGCGTTGCGGCTTGACCACGATCTCGTTCTGCCCGATCATGCCATACTCCTTGCGCGCCACGCTCTCGATATAGTGGGGGTCGTTCTTCAGCCGGTCGATCTCAACGCCGAGCGTGAGATTCTCCTGCGTGAGGTGCTGGTTGAGCGCCTTGATGCGGTCCCGCTCTTTTTTCGACAGGCTGAGCTCAGCGAGCCCCCGCTCGCTGAAAACGATGAAAAACAGCAGCGCGATCATGAGAAGCACCGCCGTGCCGAGCAGCATGCCTTGTTTCCGGCTCATCGTGCGCGCAGACTCCTTTTGACCAAACTGCAAACTCCGGCAAGCTCAGGGCATCTCAGGGTAAACGCCGCGCCGACATAGATCAGTACCCCGGCGGCCATGCACGCGGCCAACCCGACGACCGTGGCGGGCTGCTGGCCCATCACCGTCCGCGCCATGAATGCAACCCCGGCGGCCATGACCAGGGTGCTCGCCAGGGAGCGGCCGAGCGAAACCCCGATCGCGCGCCAGTCGACGGCGGTCAGCTTTTTGCGCAGCGCCAGGAGCAGCAGCGCCAGATTGAGAAACGAAGCCAAAGAGGCGGCCAGGGCGATCCCGCCGTGCGCCAGCGGGCGTATGAGCACGACTCCGAGAACCACGTTGGCCAGAATGGACAGGGTCGCCACCCGGACCGGGGTGCCCGAGTCCTGCAGGGCGAAAAACGCCGCCACCACGATGCGCACGGCTGAAAATGCCCACAGGCCTACAGCATAGTATAAAAGGGCCTGGGTCGTCAACCGGACCGATTCCGCCCCGAATTCCCCCCGTTGGAACAGCAGCACCACGATCGGCTCTCCGAGCAGGATCAGCCCGGCCATCGCCGGCAGCGTCAGGAAAGAGACCATCCGGAACGCATACCCGAAGGTGGACCGCAGGGCCGCCGCGTCACCCGCCGCCGCTTCGCGCGCCAGGCTCGGCAGCACCGCGGTTGCGCCGGCCATCGCGACGACCCCCAGGGGAAACTCCAGCAGCCGCTCCGCGTAGTAGAGATAGCTCACGCTGCCTTCCGGCAGGAAAGAGGCGAGCAGGGTCCCGACCAGCACGTTGATCTGGTAGGCGGCGCCACCGAGCACGGCCGGGACCAACAGGCGAGCCACCCGCGCAAGCGCCGGGTGGAAGGCACGGGCCCGGTGCCAGACCGGAATCCGGTGACGGGCCAGAAAAGGCAACTGCAGGGCCAGCTGAACCGCCCCGCCGATCAGCACAGCGAGGGCTAAGGCATATTCGGGCCTTCCCGCAAGCGGCGCGGCAGCCAGGATTGAAACGATCATGGCGATGTTGAACAACGCCGGCGCCAGGGCCGGGGCGGCGAAGTTTCCGAAAACGTTGAGCGTGCCCATGCAGAGCGCCGCCATCCCGGCGGCGAACAGGTAGGGAAACATGATGCGGGCCAGGGAGACGGTCAAATCGAGCTTCGGCCCGGCAAACCCAGGGGTCATCAGCCGCACGATCCAGGGTGCGGCGGCCATCCCCGCCAGGCAGACGACGATCAGCAGGCCGGCCAGCATGCGCGCGGCAGCGGCCGCCAGCAACCGGGCCTCGGCGTGGCCGCTTTTCCACAACGTCTCGGTGAGGACCGGCACGAAGGCCGAGCTCAAGCTTCCCTCTGCGAACAGCCGCCGGAAGAGGTTGGGGATCCGGAAAGCGGCCAGAAAGGCATCCGCGCCGAACCCGGTGCCGAAGCACCAGGCGATCATGGCGTCGCGCACAAACCCCAGCAGTCGGCTCAACAGGGTCGCCAG
>DATITS010000195.1:0-3754 GCA_035467535.1 Desulfobacterales bacterium | reverse complement strand
CATGGGCACGGCGAACATCCCGAACGGGTAGTTGTCGCGCAGGTCGGCCTTGGTGGTGAACGGCAGTTTCTGCAGGTCGGAAAGCGAGCGGATGTCCGCGGGCACAACCCCGGCCTCGTCGAAGCGCCGCCGGTAAAACGGGGTGGCGTTGTATACCCGCGCGACCGTCGTCTGCAGCCGCCTGAGCTGGATGGACTCGAGCGCCTCCCGGGGCATGGTTTCGATCTCTTCATTGTAGATCATGACGTTTCCTCCTCCGGGAACAGCTTTTTGGAAAGCTCGACGAGTTTGTATTTCTGGATCTTGCCGCTGGCCGTCATGGGATAGCCGGCGACGAAACCGACGTGGCGTGGGATCTTATAGCGGCTGATGCGGCCGCGGCAGAAGTCCTTGACGTCCGCCTCCGTGACACTCGCCCCCTGCTTGAGCTTGATGAAGGCGCCCACTTCCTCGCCGTACTTGCGGCTGGGCACCCCGACCACCTGGACGTCCGCAACGCCCTCCATCTTGAAGAGATACTCTTCGATCTCGCGCGGGTAGATGTTCTCGCCGCCGCGGATGATCATGTCCTTCAGCCGTCCCGTGATGGAGAGATACCCGTCGGCATCCAGCACCCCGAGGTCCCCGGAGTGCAGCCAGCCGTCGGCGTCGATCGCCTTGGCGGTCGCCTCCGGCATCTTGTAATAGCCCTTCATCACGCTGTAGCCGCGGCAGCACACCTCGCCTTGGGTGCCTGCGGGCCGGGCATCCCCGGTTTTGGGGTCGACCACCTTGACCTCGATGCCCGGCATGGCGCGGCCCACGGTTTCGGTTTGCCGCTGGATGTCGTCGCCGATCAGGGTCTGGGTGATGACGGGTGAATTCTCGGTAAGCCCGTAGCAGATAGTGATCTCCCGCATGTACAGCTTCGCGATCACCTGGCGCATGACCGCCACCGGACAGGGCGAGCCGGCCATGATGCCGGTGCGCAGGCTGTCGAACCGGAACTTGTCGAAGAGTTTGTGGCCCAGGATGGCAATGAACATGGTGGGCACACCATAAAGAGCGGTGCAGCGCTCCTGCTCGACGGCGGTCATCGCCGCCACGGGGTCGAAGCCCTCCAGGATAACGAGGGTCGCACCGTGGTTCACCGCGGCGAGCACCCCCAAGACGCAGCCGAAGCAGTGAAACAGCGGCACGGGCAGGCAGAGCCGGTCGGAGGGGCCGAAGTGCTGGTTGGCGCCGATCCAGTAGCCGTTGTTGCCGATGTTGTGATGGGTCAGCATGACCCCCTTGGGGAACCCGGTGGTGCCCGAGGTGTACTGCATGTTGACGACGTCGTGGGGATCGAGGGCGGCCTGGCGGGCCCGGTAGTCGCCCTCGTCGGTCATGGCGCTCATCGCCAGGACCTCCGGGACGGAATACATCCCGCGGTGTTTCTCCAGGCCCAGAAAGAAGACCCGTTTCAGGTGCGGGAACTGCGCGGTCTTGAGGTGCCCCCGCTCCTGGGTTCGCAACTCAGGCACCAGCTCGTAAACCGTCTGGAGGTAGTCGATGTCCTGGTAGCCGTCGATGAGAAACAGGTTCTCGGTTTCCGACTGTGCGAGCACGTAGGAAAGCTCGCTTACGCGGTAGTTGGTGTTGATGGTGAGCAGCACGGCCCCGATCTTGGCCGTGGCGAACTGCAGCGCCACCCAGTAGGGCACGTTGGTCGCCCAGACGGCGACTTTCTCGCCTTTTCCAACCCCCATCGACATCAGCCCCCGGGCCAGGCGGTCCACCAGATGGCCAAACTCGCGATAGGTCAGTCGGAAATCCCGGTCGACGTAGACCACGGCCTCGTTGTCGGGGAACGCCGCCACGGTTCGATCCAGGATCTGTCCGAGGGTCACGGCGCGTAAACGTTCTGCGGTCATGGATTTTTCCCCGCTGACATCAGTCCGGAAAGTAGAGCACCGCATAGATGGCGGCAGTCGCCTGGCCATGGCAAGAGACATAGTGCGGCACGATGGAGTTGTAATAGATGCTGTCCCCTTCCGCCAGTATGTGAGCTTCTTTGCCGTAGACGATCTCGACGCGGCCGGAGTGAACCACGATGAATTCTTCGCCCTCGTGGGAGGAGAGATGCTTTTCCGTTGCCGATTCCGGCAGCAGTTCCACGAAGAAGGGTTCCATGTGCCGGTCGGTCTTTCCCCGGCCGAGCGAATAGAACCGAAGGGCCACGGGCGCGTTTTTGGAGCGCAGCATGCTCAACTCCTGGCTGCGCTCGGGGTGCCGGATGATGAGAGGGTCGCTGCTCACCTGGTCATCGAGAAGGGTGCCCAGGCGCACGCCGAGCGCGCGCGCGATCTTCAGCAGCGGTCCCAGTGACGGGTACACATCTTCCTCCTCGACCAGGCGGATCAGCTCGGCCTTGAGACCGGTCCGCTGCTCAAGCTCCGCGAGGCCCAGCCCCTTGTTGCCCATGATGGCTTTGATGCGTTGCCCGACTTTTTCGGTTTTCATGTGCGCCCCCTTGCGGCCAGCGTGGTTGCTAAAAAAGAGATGGTCTATACACTATGTGGGCGGCATGTGAAAGAAAAAACAGCGCCGCGGTCCGACCGGACGGGCGTGGCCGGGTAGTTCCTTGACAGTGAGGGGCGGAGCCCATAGTAATGCAGCGTCACATCATGGGTTACTACTCGGAGGCTATGATGGATAGGGAAGAGGGAACTGCGAAATACGCGAAAGGCGCGAATGGGAAAAATATTGGTATTAACCGCAGACAGAGGCAGACATTTTCCTCCGCCGACCTGGCGGAGGAAAACAGGCTCGCGCTCCGGGCAGGTGAGATGATCCGCGCCAGGCGAAGTGCCGGGGAGCTGCGAATGGTTCTTAATCGCGAAGCGATCGCATCTTTTAGCTCCGCAGGTCGCGGAGCTAAAAACCCATGCAGCAGAATGCGAAAGCATTCAGCGCCCGTCTGCGTGTGTCTGCGTGTGTCTGCGGCAAAAAAAATGGTTGTGCCTTTCGAAACGGGAGCGTTGTAACCATGCCTCAGATGAGTTTTCTGAAAGTCTACGGCCGGGTGCTCGGCCTGCTCAAACCCGTTCGCGGGCTGGCCTTCGGCCTCACCTTCGCCAACCTGGGATTGGCGGCCGTGCCCTTCCTGGACCCCATCCTGTTCGGCAAGGCCATCGACCTGCTCACCCAGGCTTCCGCGCGCGGGGCCGAGGCAACCTTCAGGGACGGCGCGAAGATTTTCGGCTTGTGGACGGCGGTGGGGGTGGGGGGCATCGTTGCCGGGATCCTGGTCTCCCTGCACTCAGACCGGCTGGCGCACCGCCAGCGCCACCACGTCAGTGCCCAATTCTTCGAGCACGTGCTGCAGCTGCACCTGGCCTATCACCGCAGCTCCCACTCCGGCCGGCTGCTGAAGATCATGCTGCAGGGCGGGGACCACCTTTTCGGGCTGTGGCTGTCCATGTTCCGCGAGCAGCTGTCGACACTGGTGTCCATACTGGTGCTGCTGCCCATGACCCTGTTCCTCAACTGGCGGCTCTCCTTGGTGTTGATGATCCTGCTGCTGGTCTCGGCGCTGCTCACCGGCTACGTCACGCGGCCTACCATGACGGCCCACGGGGAGTAGGAGGCGCGCCGCAGCGATATGGCGGAACGGGTGGGGGATGCCATCGGCAACGTGGTGCTGGTGCAAAGCTTTGTGCGGCTGTCGGCGGAGATGCGCATGATGCGCGAGGAGGTCGAGCGCCTGCTCTCCGCCCAGTTCCCGGTGCTC
>DATITS010000194.1:0-2106 GCA_035467535.1 Desulfobacterales bacterium | reverse complement strand
GCGATCATGGCGGTCTTGCACTTGATGATGTAGACTTTGTTCTCGCGCACGGAGAAGCCGGCCGCGCCGGCGATCTGGTTGGGCTTGTTCTTGTCCAGGAACAGCTCGACGATGAAGACGCGTTCGAGGACGTTGGTGTCTCCGATGGCTTTCTTGGCGGCTTCGGCGACGATCCGCTTGTAGGACTCGCCGTTGATCATGATCTGCCACTTGCCGGTACGCACCGGTTTGGCACCGGCTTTCAGGGTCCCCATCTTCTTGCCCTTGATGCCGTCCAGGGTCTTGCCCGCCTCGTCCTTCTTCCAGATCGGCAGCCCCCACTCCTCGAACAGCCATACCGAGTCGTCGACGTGGCAGCCCAAGTCGAAGATCAGGTCTTCGCGGACCAGGCCCATGAGGTCGTTGCGGACCATGCGGACATAGTCGTCCGGGCTGTTCTCGCCGATGTAGGTGTTGATGGCCGAGAGGCCCTGGGCCACGGCGCCGGAGCGCTCGAGAGCGGCCTTGTCCACCAGCAGAACCGTCTGTTCCGGCTGGAGCCATTTTTTGACTTCGAAAGCCGTGCCGCAGGCGGCCATGCCGCCGCCGACGATGAGGACGTCCACTTCCTTCTCGACAACTTCCGGATCCTTCACGGCCTTGAGTTCACCCTTGGGTTTATTCGGCAATGCCATATTATTTCCTCCTTGATGTGGTCGTAAGATGATCGTCGCTTGGTGAAAGGGTCCCGCTGTCTACTTCACGAGTTCCTTGGGCTTCGGAAGCGCACGGCCTTCAGCCTCTTCCGTGGACAGCAGCTGGCTTTCGATGTCTTTGCCCTTCAACGCATCGTAGGAATTGGCCTGGCCCTCGGGAGTGGTCCGGATGGGGAACTTGAACCGCTTAACAAGGCCGTTGCGGAATTTGCAGGTCCACATGACATCCTCGGTGCCCAGCATCGGCATGATGCTGCTTCCCAACGGCACGAAGTCGGCATAACCGCGCACTTCGATCGCCTGGGTGGGGCAAATCTTGACGCAGGAGAAGCATTCCCAGCACTGATCGGGTTCCTGGTTGTAGGCCTTCATGGCCGTCGGGTCCAGGACCATCAGGTCGTTGGGGCAGATGTACATGCACGCCGTCTTCTCGCCGCCTTTGCAGCCGTCGCACTTTTCTTGAATGACAAAACTTGGCATTGAGGTACCTCCTAAGTGGTTTCAGGTTGATGAGTGGTGTCGGGTCGATTGATCGCGTAGGCAGCTCTGAGTGTGTCGCACCTCCCTTCCTTCGTTGAATTAAAAGCAGTCATGATGCAGTGGTGACAAAGGACATGCGCAGCCGTTGAATAACGGCTCGATTGCGCCCCGTATGCTCAAGACACCAAAATGTTTCATGAATTCAGAAGGATATATCACCAGCAGGCGATGGACCATAGCATCCCGCATATGCCTTGTCAAGGTTTTTGAGCGCACAACCCGCACAAATAGCAACAGATTTCCGCGGATTGGGAGGTGCCCATATTTAGTCAAAAGCAGGGCCGGAGACACTAAATATTGAGGCCTCTCCAGAGGCCCGTCCCGAGGACGAGAGGACCCGGAGCACGGTGACCCACTTTGGAAGTGACAAACCCCGCAATTTTGGTTAGCGTTCACCGCACTCCGTGAAATCTGACGCGTCAGGTGAGCCGGTGAACGAACTCGATCCCCGCATGACCCCGATTGCCGCCGACGGGCGCTTCGCGTTCGACTGCCGCCCCGGGGTGGCGTGCTTCAACGCGTGCTGCCGCGACCTCAGCCAGGTCCTGACCCCCTACGACGTGCTGCGCCTGACGCGCGGCCTGGGGCTGCCCACCGGGGAGTTCCTGCGGCGGTACACGATCTGCCGCACCGGCCCCGGGTCGGGGCTGCCGGTCGTCTCGCTCGTCCCCGGGGACGCGGGGCAGCTCACCTGCCCCTTCCTGTCCGCTGAGGGCTGCCGCGTCTACCCGGACCGGCCGTCGTCCTGTCGCACCTACCCGCTGGTGCGCGTGGTGCGTCGCGCGCGCGAGACGGGACTCCGTTCGGAGGAGTTCATGCTCCTGCGCGAGCCCCACTGCGGCGGGTTCGAATCCGGCCGGTTGCGGACCCC
>DATITS010000193.1:0-5451 GCA_035467535.1 Desulfobacterales bacterium | reverse complement strand
GACCGACAACGGCCCGCACATGAACACCTGGCCCGACGGCGCCATGACCCCCTTCCGCAACGAGAAGAACTCCAACTGGGAGGGCGCCTTCCGGGTGCCGATGATGGTGCGCTGGCCCGGCAAGATCAAGGCCGGCACGGTTTCGAACGAGATGATCGCCCACCAGGACTGGCTGCCGACGCTGCTGGCGGCCGCCGGCGAAACGGACATCGGCGAAAAGCTCAAGAAAGGCCACTCGGCCGGCGACAAGAAATTCAAGGTGCACCTGGACGGGTACAATTTCCTGCCCCACTTCACCGGCAAGGCGGAGAAGGGGCCGCGTCCCGGGTTCGTCTACTTCTCCGACGACGGGGACCTGGTCGGGCTGCGCTACAACAACTGGAAATTCGTCTTCGCCGAACAGCGCTGCCAGGGCACGGTCATGATCTGGGCGGAACCCTTCACCCACCTGCGCATCCCCAAGGTCTTCAACCTGCGCACGGACCCCTTCGAGCGGGCGGACATCACCTCCAACACCTACTGGGACTGGATGATCGACCGGGCCTATCTGACCTATGCGGCGCAGTTCATCGTGAAGAACTTCCTGGAGACCTTCAAGGAGTTCCCGCCGCGCATGAAAGCGGCGAGCTTCGGCATCGACCAGGTGCTGAAGAAGATGGAGCAGGCGTTGAACATCGACTAACCCGAACAAAGCCGCCCGGTGCGGCGCCCCCACGGGGTGTGCTGCACCGGCGGTTTTCACGTATGAGCCCATGAACGATCGGAGCGCTGATCGATCGGACCACGATGCCGTCCGGGAAGCCGTGCAAGGCTTCTACGAGCAGCATCCCTATCCGCCGCCCTCCGCCCTCGACGGCTACCGCCGGCGGTGGGAGGAAGACGGCCGGCGCCGCGCCGATTTTCACCTGCACTTTCCGGAGGCGGCCTACCGCGGGAACCTGCAGGTGCTGGTCGCCGGCTGCGGGACCTCCCAGGCGGCCCGGCATGCCCTGCGCCGGCCGGGCTCCCACGTGGTCGGCATCGATGTGAGCGCGGCGAGTCTGGGCCACACCGACGCGCTCAAACGCAAACACGGCCTTACAAATCTCGAGGTGGCCCGGCTTCCGGTCGAGCGGGCCGGAGAGCTGGGCCGGTCATTTGATCTCATCATCTGCACCGGGGTGCTGCACCATCTGCCCGACCCGGCGGAGGGGCTTGCCAGCCTGCGCGGCGTATTGGCGCCGGACGGCGCCATCCATCTCATGGTCTATGGCACCTACGGCCGGGCCGGGGTGGCCATGCTGCAGGAATACTGCCGCCGGCTGGGGGTGGGCGCCACGGACCAGGAGATCCGAGATCTGGCCTTCACCCTGACCGCCCTGCCGCGCAGCCACCCGCTGGCGCGGCTGCTCGCGGAGTCCCCCGATTTCCAGAGCAAGGATGCCTTGGCCGATGCGCTTCTCAATCCGCAGGAGCGCGCCTTCAGCGTGCAGCAGCTGCTCGATCTCATCGAATCGGAGGGGCTGCGCTTCGGCCGGTGGGTACGGCAGGCGCCGTACCTGCCCCAGTGCAGCGGCTTGGCCGCGACCCCCCATGCCGGCCGTTTGGCGGCGCTGCCGCTGAAGGAGCAGTATGCCGCTCTCGAATTGTTTCGCGGGACCATGCTGCGCCACAGCCTGATCGCCTACCGGGATCACGCCCCGGGCGATGGAGGCTTTCCCCGATTCGAGGGCGAGGATTGGCTTACGTATGTGCCGATCCGCCTGCCGGAGACGGCCTGCCGGCGGGATCGGCTGCCGGCGGGGGCGGCCGCAATCCTGGTCAATCAGGGCCACGAGTACCACGACCTGTTTCTGCCGATCGACTCGCTGCAGCTGCGGCTCTACGAGGCGATCGACGGCGCGACGGCGATCGCCGGCCTCCTGGAGCGCGCCGCCGTCGGAAAGGACAGCTCCGGCCTGCGGGAGCGTGCCCGGCGGTTCTACGGGCAGCTCTGGTTTTACGATCAGGTGGTCTTTGACGCATCCACCGTCAGGGGGAAGGGCAACGGCGAAACCCCTTAAAGCGGTCGCTCCATGTCGATGTTCATTCGAGACGATCAAAACAGCGCCGGGTACCCTGCGGTGCTGAACGATGAATCAGCTCGGAGAAAGGCGGATACATGTCATCTGACGAAAAAGAGGTGAAGACGAATCTCGCCAATGAGCTCGCCAAGGAGCGCAACCGGGCGGCCTACGACCGGACCCTCATGGCCTGGATCCGAACGGCCATCTCCCTGATCGGGTTCGGGTTCGCCATCGCCAAGTCCTACGAATATATCCAGATGGATGAGATGGAGAAGACCGGACGATTCATCGACCAGATCCATGCCCCCCTCTGGTTCGGGATGAGCTTCATCGTTCTCGGGATGCTCTGCATCCTCGGCGGGGTCATCCAGTATGGGGAGGTCGTGAAGCGGATCCAGTCAGCCCAGTTCACCTACGGCGAGCCCCGGCCGCTGGTGAAAATCGTTGCGCTGATCCTGCTGATCATCGGCATCTTCGCGCTCATCACCCTTTTCCAGCGACAGGTCATGCCGCTCTACGGCATGGCGGCCTATTTCTGTTAGAAGGTTGTTGAAGCAGGAGTCGGTATCATGGAAAATCCGATCGTCGGTCATTTCATCACTGTCACGATTTTCAGCCTCATGCTTGCCATCGGGGTCAACCACTCGTTCCGGCAGATCACATACCTCGCACGGCAGCCTGGTCTGCTGGTGCGCTCGCTTCTGTCCGTCATCGTGGTGGTCCCCGGAATCGTGGGTATTCTGCTGTGGGCCTTCCCTCTGCCGCCCGCCGTTGCGACCGGCCTCGCGGTGCTGGCGGCAGCGCCGGGCGCCCCGCTCACCACCAAGCGTACCGAGATGGCCGGCGGGGAGCTGCCATACGCCGTCAACCTCCAACTGACCCTGGCCTTGCTGGCGGTTGTCGTCACTCCGTTGATCTTGTCGGTCTATTTTTCCATTTTCGATCTCCTGATCGAGAGAGTGGTCCCGCTCGAAGTGGCCCGCCAGATCGCGCAGGTCACCTTTCTGCCGATTCTTGTCGGCTTCCTTATCCGCCGTTTTCTGCCGGGTGTCGCCGCCCGCATCGGCAACCCGCTGCGGGTGCTGGCCAACATCCTGCTGATCATCCTGGTCCTGATGGTGGTGGTTCTTCTGGCCCTCGTCCCCGATCTGCGGGGCATGCTCAACTTGGGCTGGCCGGCCACCGCGGCCATTGTCCTCATGGTGGCGCTTTCACTGGCTGCCGGTCACCTCCTGGGCGGGCCGACCCAGAAGAAGCGGGCGGTGCTGGCCGTCGCGAGCATCGCCCGCAACGTGGGCCTCGCGCTCTTCCTCGCGGGCTTGACCGACTACGGGCAGCAATTCGTGCCCACCCTGCTGACCTACATGATCCTGGGAGGGCTCCTGGCCGTGCCCTACGCGCTCTGGAGCAAGCGCCGGGTCAAGCTCGAGGGGACTGCCTGAGCTCCCTCCACCCCCGGGGCCGTGGGATGCAGGCCACTTGAAATCCTTTGAAAAGCCAGGTAAAAATGCCGGCGAATGAAGATGAAATGATCACGATCGTTGAATAGACGCACACGCTCCGGGCCGGGCCGGTGCACGAGGTGATGCCATGACCCGTTTCAAACGAAATCTGCTCTTCGGTCTCGGATTGACCCTTCTGGTCCTGACGGGAGTGGGAGTTTGGTTCTACAACGTCTACTTTTCTTCGACGAGCTACGCGTTGCAGCGCGCCGAGGCATTTTTGTTCCGGCGCATGCAGGTCGCCCAACTGAGCCAGCAGGGGGAGTATCGGTTTTTCTTCGTCACGAACCGCCGCCCGGAAAGCAACGCCGGGCCGCTCGAGGAGCGTTTCGGGATAGAGCGCCAGGAAACCCTCACGTTCGGCTACTTTGATGTCAAGATTGAACCCTCTCTGGGTCTGGGCATGCTCATCAACCCGACCGAGTGGTTCCAGAATGAGGAGATCAAGCTCACGGCGGTGCAAGAGCTGGATTCCGCGAGCTTTGTCGCGCAGGTGCAAGCGCGCGTCAAAGAATCTCCGCTCCGGTCGTTGCTGGTCGTCGTGCACGGTTTCAGGGAGGCTTTCCCCTCCGGCCTGCGCAAGACCGCCTTCCTCGGCCACGTGCTGGACATCAACTCGCCGGTTCTCCTGTTCGACTGGCCCGGCAACCAGGGCAGTTCGCCGGGCGGCTACCAGCGCGCGCAGCGGGTCGCCGAGGCCTCCGGGGCGGAGCTGGCCCGTACCTTGGAACTGTCCATCCGGGACATCCGGCCCGAGCGGCTGTGGCTGATAGCGAACAGCATGGGGGGCCAGGTCGTCGTCGATGCCTTCCGCCTGCTCTACGAGCAGACGGACCTGGCCGACGCTAAGACCGAGATCGAAGACGTCGTGCTGACCGCGCCGGACGTCGATTACAATGAGTTCAACGACCAGTTCAAGCATGCGCTCAAGGCCCTGGCCCGCAAGACCACGATCTACGTCTCCTCCAACGACAGGGCCTTGCTGGCAAGCCGCCTCCTCAATCGGGGACGACGGCGCGGCGAAAGCACCGTCAGCCCGCGCCAGTTGGACCAGGCCGTGCGCGTGACGGACTCGACCGATCCGGACAGCGAAGATGTGACCGTGGTGGATGTAACACCGGTGAACCGCACGCGCAATTTCCACAATTTCAGCCTGGAAACGCCGGAGTTTTTCGACGATCTATTCCTGCGGCTCACCAACGTCGAGACCCCCCGGAGCCGACTGATCTATGCGGTCGAAGCACCCAACGGCTCGGTTTACTGGATCCTGACACGAGGCCGCTGACCGTGGGACACATGCGACCTATTGCCCGTATCTGAAACATAAGCCTTGCTTTCTTTCAGGTTTATTCTTATGTTTTCAAAACTTTTGGAGTGTTCAGGTTCGCCCTACTGGGGATACGCGGCGCTTTGTCAGGCCTGAATTGTCCATCGTGAAGCACGCAGTCTTTCAACCAATTCCACACCAACTGAAGGAGGTTATCATGGGTAATCTGGTCGTAATCGAATTTCCCGAGGAGCACACCGCATTTGCCGTACGGGCGGAGCTGGCCAAGCTGCAGAAAGAGTATCTGATCAAGATGGAAGACGTGGTGGTGGTCACCAAGGACGAGAAAAGCAAAGTCAAGCTGCATCAGGCCGTCAACCTGACCATGGCGGGAGCCGCGAGCGGCGGCTTCTGGGGCATGCTGATCGGCATGATTTTTCTCAACACGCTGCTTGGTGCCGCCGTGGGCGCCAGCGCCGGCGCCATCAGCGGCAAACTCACGGACATCGGCATCGACAACAATTTCATGAAGGAGTTCAGCGCGAACTTCACGCCCGGGGCCTCGGCCCTTTTCGTGCTGTTTCGCGAGGCCACGGGGGACAAGGTGCTGGAGCGCCTGAAAGGCTTCAAGGGTAAA
>DATITS010000192.1:0-14813 GCA_035467535.1 Desulfobacterales bacterium | reverse complement strand
AATCGACCGTCCATCCAGCGAAAATTCGGCCCGATTGAAACTGACACACTTAAATATCTTCTGGTCGTGCATATACTCGACTTCAGCTCCATTATGGGTGCAAGATATTGACAATGCCTTGAAATCGTTTTCTGCTGTATTCGCAATAATTATGCGATCCTTTATCCGGGAATCAATTATTTTAACGGCGCTTCCCTCATTCAGCAGCTCGAAGGCTTTCCCTGTATCGATGATTATTTCGACTTTCTTATTTGACTCTGTAATCTCATAGGCTGGAGGATGAATCTGGGGCGTATTGCCAGTTTGAGGCAATAGAAGGTTGCAACCGTTCAATCCGCACATGCAGGCACCGACGGCAGCTGTGGCCCCAAGGAATTCTCTACGGGATACTTTTTCTTTCATGTTCTCCCCCTTCATGAATAAAATAACGCCAATCTTACCGACTGTAGCGCAGCACAGCAAAGCATCAGTCCGGGTAAAGCGTCATGTTGGGGCGCCGCCTTGCTGACACTTTTAAATACCTCATAAGCAAGACTGAATTGGGAACAGACCCCTATTGTCATAGTAAAGTAAGCGATCCTATTCTCTACCTTAGTTTGAGTTTCTACTCAAAGCACCGTTCCTTTGACACCCATCTCCCCCATTTTTGTTTCTGTTTCTCAGTAGGTTAATGAAAACAGCGATAAAAAACGATGGTATCCAAATCCACAACAGTTCGTTACGTATAACGTTAAAACCTCTTTGACTTAAAAACGATTGAAGACTTAGGGGTGAGACCTCGAGTGGCGTCCAGGGGAAAAAGTACCGCTGGTTGCTGAATGGTGACAACAACGCGATGCCCTGCCCCCCGTCAGTCAGCGCATCCAATATTCCATGGCTTGTCGTTAGAATGAAAAAATAGAGGAACAACCACCTGCGTTTGGTAAAAGGTGTCACCTTTTGATAAAAAAATGTTACGATCAATAGGCTGAGCACTGCAGCGAAAAATGGCGAATGAAAGAACCCACGATGGCCGAAAAACGAATGGTAAGGGATGTAAAACCAGTGATAGCCGATAACGTCTACATCCGGGAAAACTGAGCAAAAGATGCTCAATATCATAAGCTTCCAGTGGTTTTTTGCGGCCCAAAAGCCGAGTGAGCTAGAAACGGCAACGACAGAATGGCTTAAGACAGTTGGCAAGAGATCTACCTGTTGCCTTAGTCAGGAGGTTCAGGGGCTGATAATATGAAAAAGCCGCTTATACCAAAAAATTAATACTCCCATTTCAAAATATACCATTGATCATTTTCCATTAGCATGGTGAACACCATAAGAAAACGTCCGCCACCGCGCTTCATATAGATTCTGATTTCTGCTTTGTCGCCTGATATATCTATTTTGGGAGTTCCAAGGAATATGGACGAATTTTCGGCCAACCTATAGGAAAGAATTTCCGCGTATTCCGTCTTGGAAAGCATTTTGCGGTCGCTTCCGATCATAATTGACGCATTTTCGTGAATGAGTGCTTCAACTTTTTTTGAGTCTTGGGTGAGAACACCCTCTTGAAACGCCAACAAAACTTTTTTAACCGACTCTTCTTGGCTTGATCTTGGTTCGTAATCGGTGAGCGGTCTGTCCTGCTGACAAGCTAAAATGGTCACAGGTATTAAAGCTATGCCTATCTTTTGTAGCAATTTTTTAAACACCTTTTCCTCAATAAATGTGTTTATCAATCTAATGTTCAAATCAACCTTAAAGCGATCCGGCAATCAAAAAACAAGCCGTATATCCAGCGAATCAAATGGCCCTGCGTTGCATTTAGGCAGCCCAATGAAAAAAGTCAGCGGCAGCGTTAACGTTGTCCGGTGCAGTGCCTTGATGTTAGAGGATTAGACGTTAAGCTTGAACCCAATGTCAACTTCAGAGGCTGGCACTCCGCCTCGTATTCCCCAATTATCCAACGGCGGTTCGTTCAAGATAATAAAAATGTCTGTTGGAGCTATCCCGAACTCACCAAATCGCCGAACGATAGAACGGTAAAGGATACGTTTGGCATCCAGTGAGCGCCCTGGAAAAAGAGTGATTTCAACAAGAGTATAATTCTCGGTTTTCCCGGGCGGCACTGCAAAATGCTCCGGCTTGTGTTCAATGTAGCGGATCTGGCGATCACCCTCTGGCACTTTGAGAGCTTCACGTTGGGCTTGGTAGACTGACTCGATCAACGCCGCAACCTCGGAAGCCGGACGCACTTTTCGAACTTCAATTTTCGCAAGTGGCATGATCCCCTCTGACGAATAGCGTTTTATCCGTCATCCCTTGCAAACAATTTGCATAGTGACCGCAAAATAAGGTTTGAGCATCGTTAACGCAGGAGCGCAAGAAATGATTGATGAAATAGTGTTTAACTGAGCCGATCTCTACCTATATCACAAGGTTTACCCACCTTGTGATTTGGATGGTATCACGTTGCCGAACAATCATGGATACTGCGTGGATATCCCTGCATAAAAACCATAACGGACCTGGCTGCGTCGATTGAAATAAGAGATTGGAAAGCGCCGCTGCGACAAGATTCCCCAGAACAACCGCCGTATCAGCCAGTGATGGCAGCGGGGAATTCCTCCGGCTTCAAAATCAGATGTAGAATACGGCCGATGGAATCAGCCAAAGACATCGAGATCTATCAAGACTCGGGATATGGAAGCTGCACGTATTTTTGCTTTCAAAGGAAACGTGTCCTCGCCAGCGTGGATGACTTCTAACCGTTGCAATTTTAAATTTTTCAGCGCCTGACGCATCGAAGAGGTGATCTTGAGCGAAACTGTCCTTTTGACTTCAAAACCGATTTAACAGGATGTCGGAAAACAAACATCAGGCCGTCAGCCAGGCGCGTGGCGATTTGGAAAGCGCAGCATACGAGTTCATGTGTGAGTATTTAAAAGAGCCACGCAACGCAGGATCACGGACTCAGGCGCCGTTTTTCAATAGCCTGTTGAACCACGTCAGGCAGCGCGCCCAGGCGTCTGTGGCGGAATTTTCGCGGTAGCTGGGCCGGTAGTCCGCGTGGAAGGCATGGGGCGCATCCGAGTAGATCACGAACTCGGCGGTCTTGCCGGCCGCCTTGAGGGCGGCCTCCAGCTCCTTGACATCGGCGACCGGGATGCCCTGGTCGGCCCCGCCGTAAAGCCCCAGCACGGGCGCCTTGATCTGGGCGGCGACGTCGAGCGGCCCCACCGTGCGGATGCCCGCTGTCTTTGCGGGCTTGATCTGGCCGTACCAGGGGACGGCGGCTTTCACGTCGGGGCTCTGGGCCGCGAAGAGCAGGGTGTACAGGCCCCCGCGGCAGAATCCGGTCACACCGATCCGGTCGGCCCGCGCGGCCGGAAGCTTCTTCACGTAGGCGACGATGGCGGTGAGGTCCGCCATGACCTGCGCATCGGGCACCGCGTTGGCAACCTTCAGAACGGCCTGGATGTCCGCCAGGTGCAGCACGCCCCCTTCGCGGGCGTACGGCTCGAAAGTGACGGCGAGGAAGCCGCGCTTGGCGAAACGGCGCACGACGTCCTTGATGTACGCGTGCATTCCCCAAATTTCCGGGATCACGATCACCACCGGGTATTTGCCCGGAGCCGCCGGGCGCGCCTCGTAGATCGGAACCTGGAAGCCGTCGACCCTGACCTTCCCGTCGCTCACCGCAAGGCCGTCGGCGGGCGTCGTAATGATCTCGCCGGCCACCGCTTTCGATGCGATGGCAAAGCCTGCGATGGCTGCCCCGGCAGCGGTCACCTGCGCCAGGAACTGGCGCCGGGACATCCCCTCGTACGCGTTGGCAATCCAATCTTTTTCCATGAGGGCCTCCTTTTTCCGCAAATGCTATCAGAAATCACGTGTGACTACGAAATGGGCGAACTACGCGAAAGTGCCTGGTAACGGATCGACTTCCCTTTTCGCGCCCTTGGCGTATTTCGTAGTTCCCTCTCCCCCATCCACCACAGCCTCCTGAGCAGTTCCATATGGATGGACTTCTATGTCGATTTTTTCCCTGTTGAAGCGGGATCTCATGGCAGCCGTAACCTTCGGCGAGGACCGGCTGCCACGATGGTACCTTACCGGTTGGTATTCGAATTTGCAAGGGCAAGGGTTCGCCGTCGATGCTGCTTTCGGCCAACCATTGCCGGGGAAAAGAGCCATCCAACAAGGTCCACCACGGTTGCAATCGGTTTTCCGGGCGTTGGACCGAGGTCCAGGTTTCCGATCGAGAAAGTGACGATGGTGGACAAACCAAGACCGCTCACGGATAAGAGTCTCGGGCGCCGCAGTTGCATTTGGAATTTATTTACTTATATTTACGTCGCGTTATAAAAAACCGAAAACACTGATGGTTTTCGATAAGAGCAGCAGCACCGGGGAACCGGGGAGACCAGGGAGGCCGAATGGAGAAACACCAAAAGTTTTCGATGTGGTACGTCCTGCTGGGCGTCTGGGTGGTTCTCATCATCCAGAACATGATCGTTTCGGCCCTTTCGGTCCAGGTCATGCCCTATAGCGAATTTTTAAAGGCCCTCAATGAAGACCGGGTGGCGGAGGTGGCCATCACCGCCAACCAGATCCAGGGCCGCTTGAAGCCTACGGCCAACAGCAAGGAGCAGGGGCAGGCGTTCCGGACGGTCCGGGTGGACCAGGATTTGTCCGAGTTTCTGTCCGGCCATGGCGTGATCTTCAAGGGAGAAATCGAGTCGACCTTCGTGCGCGACCTCCTCTCCTGGATCGTACCGGTCTTTCTTTTCGTCGGTATATGGTTTTTCATGATGAAACGCATGCAGGGCCAGCAGCCGGGCTTCATGTCGTTGGGAAAGAACAAGGCCAAGATCTACGTGATGGACGAAGTCGGCGTGCGTTTCAGCGACGTCGCCGGGGTGGATGAGTCCAAGCAGGAACTCACGGAGGTCATCGAATTCCTCAAGGAGCCGGGCCGCTTCACCGATATCGGCGGCCGCATGCCGCGCGGCGTGCTGCTGGTCGGCCCCCCGGGCACCGGCAAGACCCTGCTCGCCAAGGCCGTGGCCGGGGAGAGCGGGGTGCCCTTCTTCAGCATGAGCGGTTCGGAGTTCGTCGAGATGTTCGTCGGCCTGGGGGCCGCCCGGGTGCGGGACCTGTTCACCCAGGCCAAGGCCAAGGCACCGTGCATCATCTTCATCGACGAGCTCGATGCCCTGGGCAAGGCCCGGGGTATGGGTGCGATGGGCGGCCACGACGAGCGCGAACAGACCCTGAACCAACTGCTCGTGGAGATGGACGGTTTCGATTCCCAGGTGGGCGTCATCCTGATTGCCGCCACCAACCGGCCGGAGATTCTGGACCCGGCCCTGCTGCGGCCGGGCCGCTTCGACCGCCAGGTGCTGGTGGACCGCCCCGACCGCCAAGGCCGCGAAGCCATCCTGCGAATTCATCTGAAAAAAATCAAATACGACGAGAACCTGGACATCGAACGTCTGGCGAACATGACGCCGGGCATGGTGGGTGCGGACCTCGCCAATCTGGTGAACGAGGCGGCCCTGCTGGCGGTGCGCCGGGGTAAGCAGCAGGCGGACATGCCGGAGTTCCAGGAAGCCGTGGAGCGGGTGATCGCGGGGCTCGAAAAGAAGAACCGTGTCATCAACCCCAAGGAGAAAAAAACCGTGGCCTACCACGAACTCGGGCACGCCATCGTGGCCATGTCGCTGCCCGGCACCGACCCGGTCCAAAAGATCACAGTCATCCCGCGGGGAATTGCCGCCCTCGGTTACACGATGCAGGTACCCACCGAAGACCGGTTTCTGATGAGCAAAGCCGAGCTGGAAAACAAGATCGCCACCCTGATGGGCGGGCGCGCCGCGGAGGAGATCGTCTCCGGCGAGATTTCCACCGGCGGCCACAACGACTTGTCGCGCGCCACCGACATCGCCCGCAGCATGGTCAAGGAGTACGGCATGAGCAAAGTCGGCCAGGTCTATTATGCCGCCAACCGCCGCTCACCGTTCATGAACCTCATGCCCGAGAGCACCGGCGAGTACAGCGAGGCGACGGCCGAGAGGATCGACCAGGAGATCAGCGAGATCATCAGCAGCCAGTATGCCCGGGCCCTGGGCATCCTCAAGGACAAACGCGCGGTCCTCGAAAAATCGGTCACGGTGCTTCTTGAAAAGGAAACCATCGAGGGCGCCGAACTGAAGACGCTCATGGCCGATGTCGCCGGGGAAACCGGCGCACCCGCCGCACCCGTCAGTGCCTGAACTGGAGATGGCATGCCCCTGAACAAACCCCTATGGCTGGATGATGCCGAACGCCGGCGCCAAATGAAAAGTTCCCCGGATGAAACCGCCTTCTTCGGCTACGAGCGTATCCGGGCCCGCGAAAAAACCGACCGGGTGGTGCGCCATTTCAACTCGGTCGCGCAGGTTTACGATTTCATGAACTCCCTGCTGAGCTTCGGCATCCACCACGCCTGGAAGCGCGAAGCCGTGCGCATGCTGAATCTGCGCCCCGGGGACAAGGTCCTCGACGTGTGCGGCGGCACCGGGGATTTGGCCATTCTCGGCGCCCGCCGGGTCGGGCCGCGCGGCCGCGTCGTCATCTACGACATCAACCGCGCCATGATCGAAGCCGGTCTGCACAAGGTTCGAAGCGGGCCGCTTGCGGGGGTCATCCGGCACGTGCAGGGCGATGCCGAGCAGATAGCCTTTCCCGACCAAAGCTTCGACGCCGCCCTGGTGGGGTTCGGCATCCGCAACGTGACCCGCATGCCGCAGGGCTTCGCCGAGATGCACCGCGTGCTCAAGCCCGGCGGTCAACTGATGTGCCTGGAGTTTTCGCGCCCGGCCTGGCCCCTCTTCCGGTGGCTCTATGATGCCTACTCGTTCTACATGATGCCGTTTTTAGGGGAGCTGGTCGCCGGCTCCCGCACGGCCTACACCCACCTGCCGGAATCCATCCGCATGTTCCCGCTGCCCGAGGAGCTCGCCGACATGCTGCGCGAGATCGGCTTCCGCCGGGTGAGCTACCGACGCTTTACCAACGGCATCGCCGTGGCGCACCTGGCGGTAAAGTAAACCGGCCGGGGCGCTTGAAAGCCCGAAGCAAGCACCCCTCGCAGCGTTCAAGCGTGGTTGTCATGACCTGATCTGGCTTGAATCGAATGCAGTTCCCCCGGAGGTAAAAGCGCGTCCGAGGTATCCCTGAAAAGCAACCTGATGACGGGGTCGGAAAATCCAGGCAACGATGCTGCCGGTGGCGGATCGCCATGCACGTGGCGACCCGCCTGCCTGGCCCGGGACCATCAGAAACCTTTGATATCCGCGCTCTCGAGCGGAATCACGTTCTCCGGATCCGGCTTGCCTGTCTTCCGGGCGCCCTGGTCGATGCGAACGTTCAGGGCGCCCGCCGCCCGCGCCGGCCGAGCGGCAGCCGCCCGGGCTGCTTTGCCCGGTGCCTTTGTCTCGCGCCGCCGGCCGTTCACCAACCCGCCCAGTTCGTCCACGATCTGGTTCATCTGCAGCGCCTGGGCGCTCATCTGCTCGGCCGTGCTGGCCGATTCCTCCGCGCCCGCTGCCACCTGCTGCACCACCTTGTCCATTCTGTTTAGGGGTTTTGACCGGCACTGCGGTCATTACGCGAAATTACCGGCCTGACGATCGATGTTGGATTCCGCTGCCTGCCTTTCATTATCATTCGCATTATTGATTGTTGACATTCCCTCCCTACCGACGAATTGGGATAAAACTTTAACGGTTTTTTCACGACAGGCCGGTGCTCGGTCAAGTCGGGCGTCCACGTGAGTGTCCGCGCGCCGACGGCGGATTTCCATGCACACCGTAACGGCCTGCGCGGGCCTATCAGAAATTCTTGTCGTCCAAGGGGATGATTTGTTCCGGTGTGGGCTGAGACGATCGCGGTGCTTCCGATGCATTATCCGCGGCGCTCTCGAGGTTCTGATCGGCGTCGCCGTCGCTCTTTTTGCTGTTTCCATCCACCAGGGCCACCAGTTCATTGACCATGAACTTCATCTGCTCGGCCTGGGCGCTCATCTGCTCGGCGGCGGCGGCGGACTCCTCGGCATTGGCGGCATTCTGCTGGGTGACCTTGTCGATTTCCGACATTGAAGAGTTGACCTGGTCGATGCCCTGGGACTGCTCCGAGGATGCGGCGGCGATCTCGGCCACGAGCCCCGACACCTTTACTGTGTGGCCGGCCAATTCCGAGAAGGCGGCCGCCGTTGCGCCGACCGTTCGCGAGCCGGCCTTCACTTTGTTGACCGTCCCCTCGATCAGGCTGGCGGTGTTCTTGGCGGCGTCGGCGGCGCGCCGGGCCAGGTTGCGCACCTCATCAGCCACCACGGCGAACCCGGCCCCGGCCTGACCCGCCCGGGCAGCTTCCACCGCGGCGTTCAGGGCCAGCAGGTTGGTCTGGAAGGCGATCTCGTCAATGGTCCTGATGATCTTGGAGGTCTCCTCGCTCGCCTTGGCGATGTCGGTCATGGAGGTCGTGAGGCTTTCCATGGAGTGGTTGGCCTTGTCCACGATCACGATCGCCTCTTTCATCAGGCCATTGGCCTGTTTTGCGTTGTCGGCGTTGCGGCTGGTCATGCTGGACATCTCCTCCAGGGAGGAGGAGGTTTCCTCGATTCCGGCCGCCTGTCGGGAGGAGCCTTCCGCCAGGGATTGACTGGCGGCCGATACCTCGCCGGCCGCCGCGGAAACTTGATCGGCTCCTTCTGACAGTCCGGCACTGATCCGCCGCAGGGCGCGGCTGATGGAGACGCTCAGCCATGCGCCGAAGGCCACGGCGATTCCAAAGCCGGAGAACATCCCGACGATGGAAAGAAGCCTGGCAAAATCCGAATCGTTTTCGCCGGCCTTTACGGATGCTGCCGCGATATCTTCATTGCCCTTCAAGATCCGGCTCAGCAGATTGACGGCGGAGCGCTGCTTTTCGACACAGGGGCCCATGGCCTGGACGTTCATCTTTTCAAACAGGGTCTGGGCCCGCTGCGCCTCGTCCCGCAGGGCCTGAAATTCCGAGAACATCCCGTTGGCGGCCGGCTGCGCCTCGTTCGTCAGCACTTCAACGGCCTGAGTGTCCCAGCCCTTAACCATGTAGTTCTTGACCTGGTCCATGCCGCTGTGAAACGTGGCGTGCAGCGACTTGGCATGAAAAAGGGCCTGTTTGATTTTAGAGTTGGAAAACGCCTGCTTTTCTATCCAGGAGGTGAATTGGCAGGCTTTGTGGTCCCCGACGGCATCGGCGGCGCCGCCGCTGGCCAGAAACTGGGCGTCGGACAAGTAGCGGAAATGGTCCGACCGGATCCGCTCGATTTCGCGCACGAGTTCGGATGGATTCGGTACTTCGGTGGCCTCCAGTTCTTTCGAGAGTTTCAGGAAGTCATTGGTTTCCTTCTCCCAGCCCGCCAGCGCCAGCTTGAACTGGTCCCAGAGCGCGGCCTCCTCCGAGGACCGGGGAAGCGGTTCGTAAACCTCCCAGGCCTTCTTGTATTGCGCCCGCGCCGCTTCGACTCCGGCGTATTGGCTCGCACGGTCATCCGGCTTCAGGTTGGGATTGAGCAGGGTGCGGGTCACCACCTGCAGGGATTCGAGGTTTTTTTCGATTTCCAGCAGGCTGACCGCACCCGGCAGGCGCACGCTCCCCATTTCGCGGATATGGCCGCCGAGGCGGTTGACGGCCACCCAGCCCGACGCCCCGACCAGTAAGGTGACGGTCGCCACAATGACAAAACTGCCGACGAGCTTTAGACTGAGTTTGATCTGTGACAACATTGGGTTATTCCTTTTCTGAGATTCCGATAGGGGTCGTCGGCCGCAAGTCGACCCGTTTAAGAATCCAAGCCGCTTGCAATCCACGGGGCGCCTTGCCCACGGGCGTGATCCGCGGTCGTGAATCCATTTCGACTCAGGTCATTTATCGGAATTTTTGCAGCAAGCTTTAGGAATATTTGATGAACTCGCAGGAAATCACACAATGAAGGACTGTGAAATGTGACGGGAACGGAGAAGACCGATTCTCCGGCCCAATCTGCGCGGGGATTGGCGCCGACCAGCGTCAAGGTCAAGAAAGCGGCTCGCTCTCCTGTGAAAGCAACTCGTCCCGAGAAAAAGATTCCCTTGGATATGGCTGAATTCAATGAATTGCAGGGTGTCGGCCGAGGTTTCTCTGATCACCGACCGCAAACACTACGACCTGGGCCCCGCAGACCTCCTGGTTACTCTTTCTCGACCGGGAAGGTCATCGACGCCCCGTTCCAGCCGATCACCGTCACCATCGCGGACAGCGACAAGACCAACAGGATGTAAAGCAATCCCGCACCCGACAAGGCATCCAGGATGTTCGGAACCTCCAGCCGCCAGACCAAAAGGATGATCGATGTGAGCATCATGGCGATGGTGAGGGGGATCTTGATTTTGACCGGTTTCAGGGGCTTGGCCATGTAGTTCAGCCACCAGGTGTAAAGCCCCGTTAAAATCGCGACTCCGTTGAAAAAGACCCCCGCCCCGAGGCAGTGCAGGGCCGTGGTGTCGAACGATTTATCCCCCGTGGCCAGGTAGAGCAGGGTGAACACCGTCGTGGAGAACATGAAAACGATGGGGAAGTGCACGGTCATCGGGTGCGGGTGACGGCGCAGGAAGGGAAACGTCTTAAGAAACGCGGCCAGGGCGGCCGGAATTCGCGGGTCGACCGTCTCGCCTTCTTTTTTGAGAACCCCGATCTGGGAAAAGCGCTCGAGGACATCAGGCGCGTGGGGGGCGGCCTGGATGTCCGTGGTGAGATCCTGGCCGGAGCGGTGGCGCTTCATGTGAGTGCCGGTTTTCCACATCTTGCTCCCGCTGACGTCGTACACCTTGCCGTTGTGGCTGATGTAGACCGGCTTTCCGTTCTCGCCGTTGTAGTTGGCCAGTTCCTCCATGCTGAACTCTTTCATTTGTGCTCCTTTTAATAAACTTTTCAGATTATGAGACTGATCAGCACCACTCCCAGCAGGGCCGGCGGGTAATAGCTCGCGCGGTTGAACAACGCCATGGCCGAGTCCCGCCCTTTGCCCTGGATCAGACTCAGGGTGGGCCACAACAGCAGACAACAACCGACGGCCAACGCCAGCAGGCTGGAGAATCCCTTGCGGGGCAGTGCCGCGAGTTGAAAGACGACCGGATTGATCAGCACGGCAGCCGACAGGCTCGCCACCGCGATCGCAACCGACCGCTCGAGACCGAAGCAGACCGGGATGGTCCGGGCCATCATCTGCCGATCCTCCTCGATGTCGGTCATGTCGTTGGGGATGTTCTGCCCCCCGATTTCCCAGAAAAACAGCATAAGAAACAGCGCCGCCAGGAACCCCGTTGCGGGGGCAGGGTCCACGGCGAAGACAGCGGCTATGGCGCCAAGGGTTTTCACGGCCCCGCTGACCAGGGTGCGGTAGGGGCTCACCCGCCACAGCCGGCAGTAAAGCGCCTCCCCCACGCATCCGCCGCCGAAAACAAGAATGCAGACCGGGTTGAGTATGAAGGCGCCGATGAGGGCGACCGCCGACCAGAACAGGGCCCAAACCCATCCTTCAGTGAAGCTGAGCAGCCCCTGGGCCATGGGATGGCGGACGATGACGCCGTCGATGTCATTGCCTGCGGCCGCAAGGCCGCCGCCGGCCGCCTTTTCACGGTCGACGCGATAGTCTACCACGTCGTTGAGGGCATAGACCGCCGTATAGCCGGCGAAGGTGGTCAGAAGGCCGACGAGAATGACCTCGACCGCGGGGAATTTCCCCAGCCACAGCAGCGCCGCAAAGGCCGGCGTGCACATGTCCAACAGACCATGGGGGGTCCGGGAAAGGGCCCAGAAGAGTTTCAAACGCGACAGGCCGCTGAATCGATGCTGCACCGCTGGATCGGACACGAGAAATTTCCTGACCGGTTGAGTTTGTCGGACCATGTCGAGAGCCAATTTTGATCTAACACGCGACCTGCAACCGCGTCAAGTTGCCGCGCGCTTACGAGAGCCAACGCTTCCCAAGTATGCGAGCATCTGGTAAACAGGCTTGAAGCGGTTTCACAACCCTGCCTGACACCCGATGGCGGCGTTGCAGGCCTCTCGAAATGCTCACATACTTAGCGTGTATGCTGTGCTTTCGAATCGGCCTGCGCCTTGCCCTCGGGCGTGATCCGAGGTTTTGAAACCACTTCTTGACGACTTCGTTCGGAAGTCGACGACATCCACCTGTCAGGCAGACGGAGGGGGTATTATGGATCGGCTGGATCTGTGGGGAATGTTCATGCTGGGGTTGTTGGGCACGGGTCATTGCATCGGCATGTGCGGGCCGCTCATTTTCGCGTTTCCCGGCCGCACGGGCAAATTCATGCCCCACGTGTGGTATCATCTGGGCCGGGTCACGACCTACACCGCCATGGGCGGGATCATGGGCGGTCTCGGCCAGATGCTGGCCGGGGCGGCAACCGGCAGCACGGCAGGGTCTCTCGGCGGGGTCCATCTGATCAAAGGGGTGCTGTGGCTGGTGGCGGCCGCACTTCTGATGCTCTTCGGGGTGACCCGCCTGGGCGTTGTCCGCGAGCCGGGCTGGCTCACGGCGCTATCGCCCGAGCGCATCCCCGGTTTCAAACGTGCCCTGCAAGGTGCCGGGGAACACCCGCGCGCGGCCGTGTTCTATTTTCTCGGTATCCTGCTCGGGTTTCTGCCCTGCGGCCTTTCCTATGGGGCCTTTGCCCAGGCCCTCGGCACCGCAAACGCCGCCCAGGGGACACTGCTGGTGCTGGCGTTTGCGGTGGGCACCGTGCCCGGGCTTGTCCTGCTCGGCACCGGCGCCTCGGCCATCTTCAGCCGCTACCGCCGGCAGTCCGACATCCTCTCCGGCGCGGTGATGATCCTGATGGCCCTCAAAATGGGATACAAGGCAGTGAAGATATTGCTTTGATCCTATTGCTTCATCCGGCACTCTTTATCCCATTCGGGGCACGCCTCCTTCGCCGGCTTTGAAAACTTGGACATGCATTCGCCGCACTCCAGGTCGAAGTTCGGCACGTGACCGTAACGTTCCTTCAATTCCTTTTCCGTCATCACGGTGGTCTGGGTGCAGCCGCACTGAGGACAACCTGCTTTTACCGTGTAACGCTTTTTTTTCTTCTCCATTTCATTCCTCCCGCGCTGGGTTCAAATGTCGAGCAACCGGTCGATCTCTTCTTTAGATAAGATCCGCTCCTCCGTCAACACCGCCCGGACCGTCCGGCCGGAATCGTAAGCTTTCTGCGCCACGGCCGCCGCCCGGTCGTAGCCGATTCTCGGCACGAGTCCGGTGGCGAGCGCAAGGCTTTGTTCGATGAAGGCGGCACAGGCGTCCGGGTTGGGGGCGATGCCGGCCACGCATTTTTCCGCGAACACCCGCGCTGCCGACGCCAGCAGGTCGATGGACTGCAGCAGGTTGTAGGCGATCACCGGCATCATCACGTTGAGTTCGAAGTTGCCGGCCTGTCCGCCGATCGTGATGGTCGCGTCGTTGCCGATCACCTGGGCGCATACCTGGAGCACGGCTTCCGGGATCACCGGGTTCACCTTGCCCGGCATGATCGAGGAGCCCGGCTGCAGGCTCGGGATCACGATCTCCCCCAGCCCGCAGCGCGGCCCGGAGGCGAGCCAGCGGATGTCGTTGGCGATTTTGGCCAGGCTCACGGAGACGGTTTTCAAAGCGCCGCTCGCTTCCACTGCCGCATCCCGCGCGGCCTGCGCCTCGAAGTAATTTTCGGCTTTCTTGAACGGAATACCGGTTTCCCGCGCTACCATGGCGATCGTTTCGACGGCAAACTGCGGATGGGCGTTCACCCCGGTGCCGACCGCGGTGCCGCCGAGGGCAAGCTCCGAAAGCCGCGGCTCGACGGATTTCAGCCGTTCGATTGCGAGTTCCACCTGCCGTGCATACCCGGAGAATTCCTGCCCAAGTGTCATGGGCACCGCATCCTGCAGATGGGTGCGGCCGATCTTGCGTACGTTTGCAAACTCCCGGGCCTTGCCCGCCAGCGCCTGGTGGAGCTTGGCCAGGGCCGGGATCAACCGCTTCCGAACCGCCACCAGGGCTGCGATGTGAATGGCCGATGGGATCGCATCGTTGCTCGACTGGCCGAGATTGACGTGATCGTTCGGATGCACCGGCGATTTGCCGCCCTTGGTGCCGGTGAGGATTTCGTTGGCCCGAGAGGCGATCACTTCGTTCACGTTCATATGGGTCGAGGTCCCGGAACCGGTCTGGAAAACCCCCACCACGAACTGGTCGTCGAACCGGCCGTCCATGATCTCGCCGGCGGCCGTTGCCACCGCCAGGGCCAGGCCGGGCTCGAGCAAACCGAGCCCCCGGTTGACCTCCGCTGCCGAGCGTTTGATGAGTGCCAGCGCCCGGATGAATTCAAGCGGCAAGCGGAGGTCTCCGATGGGGAAGTTCTC
This sequence comes from Desulfobacterales bacterium, assembly GCA_035467535.1. Taxonomy (GTDB): domain Bacteria; phylum Desulfobacterota; class Desulfobacteria; order Desulfobacterales; family SpSt-501; genus SpSt-501. The sequence goes on along the minus strand of DATITS010000192.1, from coordinate 347 downwards.
CACGGCCCGCTGAGTCTGGGGGCCGTAGGCTGCCGACGCCGGCACCCGCACTACCCCCATGCTGTCCTTTTCGTCACGAAAAGAGGTCTGGCTCATACACAACTGTGCTGCCGAATGAATGTTTAACGTAATGTCAGCGTTTGGGTGTTGATCCACATACCCAAACCTCCAACCCGACGTTCAGCTTTCGGTTAAGCGTCTCGCAGGCGCTCGATGTTGGTCTTGAGCTGCGCAATCTCGATACCGAGTCCCACGCACTTTTGCCCCAGCATGCACTTCTCGGCATCGCCCTCTTCAAGGAAGGTCTTGAGCTTCCGGCTCTCCTTCTTCAGGTGCACCACCCAGGT
>DATITS010000191.1:0-8121 GCA_035467535.1 Desulfobacterales bacterium | reverse complement strand
CACCAGCCTGCGGGCGTTGAAGGACTACCATCCCTCACGCGCCCACTACGCGCGCGCCATCCGCAACCTGGGGGAGATGCAGGCCGCCGTGCAGATGTGCGACTTCGTCTTCGTGGGCGAGACCAGCGCGCAGAACGATCGACTGCTGATAGAGGCAACACGGACGGCGGGAAATGTGGTCTTCGGGATGGCCTTCCGGCTGGTCGGGAAGCCCGCCCCGGCCGAAGCGGCGGCGAAAGACCCGGAATCACGCGACTACCTGAAGCTCTCTACATGGAAACTGCCGGGCTCCGAGGGGGCGAGCCACTTCTATTTCGGCGTCGACCCGTTGATCACCCTGGCGCCCCTGGCGCAGGTATCCCGGGGGACGGGTTTTCTCACGCTGACACCCGACCCGGACGGGGTTATCCGCCGTATGGCGCTCATCGTGCGGGTCGAGGGCGGCTTTTATCCCAGCTTCGCGCTGAAATCCCTGTGTGAGTTTTTAAAAGTCCCGCCCGACCGGGTCGTCCTCGGACCGGGCTCACTCACCCTGCGGGGTGCCCTCCTGCCGGGCGCGTCCGCGCCACAGGACATCACCATCCCGCTGGACCCGCGGGGCTGCATGCGCATCAACTTCGTGGGCCCGTGGGGCACCATGCAGCACTACAATTTTTCGGACATCTATTTGGCCTCCGACGACCCGGGGCTGTTTGCGCAGTGGCAGGAGGAGTTTTCCGGCCGCATGGTGCTGCTGTCAGACGTCTCGACCGGATCGGCGGACATGGGCCAGGTGCCGATCGACGAGATCTACCCGCTGAGCGGGGTGCACGCCAACGCCGTCAACACGATCCTGACCGGCAGCTTCATCCGCGAGCTGCCCGTCGCCGCTACGGCCGGAATCGAGATCGTCCTGCTGCTCGCGGTCACCGCCCTTTCGTTGCACCGCTCCGCACTCGTCTCCGCATCGGGGGCCCTCAGTGTTGCCGGGGTCTATGCGGTCGCGGCGGGCTTCGCCTTGTTGCAGGGCAACCTGCTCGTCCCGGTGGTCCGCCCGCTGCTAATTCTCTTGTTCGGGTGGACTGGCCTGTCCACCTGGCACGCCGTTGAAAACGCCCGGCTCCAGGCGGAAATCGAGAAGGCGCGGCAGATCGCCGAGCACGAGCTCGAGATCGGCCGCAAAATCCAGTCCGGCTTCCTGCCGGCCGAACTGCCCGTTCCGGCCGGCTGGGAGATTGCAGCACACTTTCAACCGGCCCGGCAGGTGTCGGGGGACTTCTACGATGTGTTCGCGATGGCCGAAGGCCGCTACACCGGCATCGTCATCGCCGACGTCTGCGACCACGGTGTGGGCTCGGCGCTGTTCATGGCGCTCACCCGCAGCCTGCTGCGGGCCTATGCCCTGCAGGATCCCGGCGAGCGGGGCCTTGACCCCGCCGCCGATCCCGCCTGGTCTCAGAGGGTCGTCCTGAACGCCGTCCGGCAGACGAACGCCTACATCGCGGGCATCCATGGGGATGCCGGCATGTTCGCCACCCTGTTTTTCGGCATCCTCAACCCCGCCACCGGGGAGCTGCACTACGTGAACGGCGGGCACGAGCCGCCCATGCTTATCCGCAACGGCCAAATTATACGCCACCTCAAGACCACGGGCCTGCCCGTCGGGGCGCTGCCCGACGCCCCCTTCCGGGCCGATTCCGCCGCCATCGAAGCGGGCGACCGCCTGGTGCTCTACACGGACGGCATCACCGATGCCACCGACGGCTCCGGGAACGCGTTTTCCAAGGAGCGGCTGATGCGGCTGGCGTCGGAAAGCCGGCAAGACACTCAGTCCCTGGTGGAGAGCATCATCGGCGCCCTGAACCAGCACGTGGGGGCCGCGGCGCCGGCCGATGACATCACCCTCCTTGCGATCCGCCGATGTGCGGCCCTTCTTTCCGGTTCCGCGCGCCCGCAGGGTTGAAATTTCCAGGTTTTCCCAGCTATAATGCCTATTCTGCAACGTAAGGGAACTGCGAAATTGGGTCGTGGGGCCGGCGCCGGCCTGCCCCGCCCCCACGCCCATCGCAGGGGATAAGAGGAGAAATGTCATGATAACAAATCGTTACATGGGCTCCGCTCGGTTCGCATGCACGCAAACGGCGCTCATTTTTTGTTTGATCGCGTTCGCGGCCGGCTGTTCCTTATGGCCCAGGGGTGGATCGGAGAATCCGGCCGCGAACGGCCACGTATTGCGGGAGGATGTCACCTCCGAGGTGCTCCCGCGCAGCGAAATCCCGCCGTACGTGGGGCAAATCAAATCGGTCCGGGTTTTCAGCAACCGCGACCGGACGGACACGGGCATCGATCTTGCCGTCGGCAAGCTCTACTCCATCATGGCCAAGGGCCGGGTGTTCCTCGACAGCTCCGATGCCGGCCGTGGGCCGAGCGACCGGGTTTTCGTGAAGTTCATCGGCAACGAGGTCCAGGGGCCGGTGTTCTTCAACGAAATCGGGGACACTTTTGTGGCGATCGCAGCGGGCCGGCTTTACCTCGGAGTCAACGACAAGCGGCGCAGCGACAACACGGGCTACTACGACGCCGTCGTGATTACGTGGAACACCTTCGATTACAATTTGATTGCCGACTTCCTGCAGAAACTGCACGAGCGCTTCCCCGGCCACCCCGGCATCACCCAGGCGTACATGCGGGCCGACAAGGTCCGGGACCTCACGGCGGCCCGGGCCCAGACCGGCCAGGAGATCGAACAGACCCGCGAGCGGATCCAGGCCCTGCAGCAGGCCGCCGCGCAGAAAGGCGGGCCCAAGCCCGAAGAGCGCGAGGTGCAGCAGCGGGAGCTCGAGCAGCGGCTCGCCGAACTCACGGCCCGGCAGTCGCAGCTGGACCGTTTGGACCAGCAACTGCAGCAGGAAAAGGCGCACTCCACCCGACTCAGCCAGGAGCTCGAGCGCGAGCGCAAGGAAAAAGAGCGCATGCGCAAGCTGGTCGCCGAGGGCAAAACCCCCCCGCTGCTGCTCATCACGGCACCCGAGGACGGTTATCAGAGCGAAAGCGGCAGCGTGCGGCTGACCGGCGCGGCCGAGGATAAGCGCGGCCTGAAAACCATCGAGATCTTCGTCAACGAGCGGGCCGTGCCGATCGCAGAGGCCCGCGGGGTCCGGCACGTGGCGGAGACCGGGCCCCGCCGCGTGAACTTCGACCGCAAGATCCAGCTCGACGAGGGGGAAAATCAGCTGCGGGTGGTGGCAACCAACATCGACGACCTCACCGCGGAACGATCCATGAGCTTGCACTATTACCCGAAGCGCCGCAACGTCTGGGCGGTAGTGGTCGGGATTAACGACTACCCCCGCCTGCCAAAGCTGAAATACGCGGCCAACGATGCGGAGGCGTTTTACCGCCTGCTGGTGGAGGACAACCGGGTCCCGGCGGAAAACGTGACGCTGCTGGTAAACGAGCAGGCGACGCTCGTTAACCTGCGCAGCACGCTGGGCACGCGGCTCAAGAACGCCGCCCGTGAAAACGACATGGTCATCATTTTCTTCGCCGGCCACGGGGCCACCGAGCGGGACGCCACGAGTCCCGACGGCGACGGGCTGGAAAAATACCTGCTGCCCTACGACACCGACCCGGCCGATCTCTACACCACGGCCATGCCCATGGGCGAGGTGGGCCGCATCCTGAACCGGATCCGATCGGAGCGGCTGGTCTTCATCGCGGACTCCTGCTACAGCGGGGCGAGCGGGGGGCGCACGATCAGCGCGACCAGCACGCGGGCGAACATCGCCGACGGGTACCTGGAGCGAGTGGCCGGCGGCCGGGGCCGGGTGATCATCACCGCCAGTTCGGCCAACGAGGTGAGTGTGGAGAAGGACGAGCTCCAGCACGGTGTTTTCACCTACTACCTGCTGGAGGGTCTGCGGGGCAAGGCCGATACGGATCGGGACAGCATGGTCACGGTGGACGAGGCCTACCGCTACGTCTCCGACCAGGTCCCCCAAGCCACCGGCCAGGAGCAGCACCCGGTCCGGAAGGGCTCCGTGGAGGGCAACCTGGTGCTGAGCATCGTCCGCTAAGAAATCATAGAGGGAGTCGCGTGCGACTCCCTCTATGATTTCTTTCGGGTGAATGCATTGAAGGGATTTTTAGTATTTCTTGTGTATCCTACTCAACATTTCTGTATGAATCATATCCTACATCGACATGTCAAATTTAGACACCGCCGTTCGATGTGAGAATCCGAGCGAACGCCCCGGTCACTTTTTTTTCTGCATCGCTTCGCGCTCGCGGGCGAGCTCGGTGAGAAGCTGCTGCAGCGGCCAGGTCTCGGAGACCGGTGTCAGGCAGGCCCAGAGGGCCGGCTGCATGCCGGACTTCTTGCACACGTTCATCAGGCTGATCAACTGGGCCTCGGTGAGGCCGGAGACGATGACCGCCCGTGGAAGGGTCGAGGAGACAGCCGCACCGCTGCCGTCCGGAAGCGCCAGGATGTCGGCGAGTCTCTGTTGGGCCTGATCCGCCGTTACCCAGATCTTCGGCACATCGGCAATCCCCACTATGCCCAGCACCGTGTCGAACTTGGCCTGGCCGGCCGCCGGGAAGCCGCACAGCAGAAGCCTGCGTGGACCATAAAGGGTCTTCTCCGACCGAGTGACTTTTTCGAAAGTGGATTTTTCAGTCATTGCCTTATTCCTGATTCCAAAAGCTGAAAGCTGAGCGGATGGGGTCTTTTCCTATGAGCCTTGAGCTTTGAGCTGATGTTGCCTTGGCTGACGGCCCGATGCTTGTTCGTCAAGACCCTGCTAATAGGGGCTCTTCCAAGGCGAGGTCGTTGAAGGCGAAACCGTCTTGGTGGCAGGGTCAATGGTTACCCCAAGGCCGATGCTGGAATACCAAACCCCGATGGGGCGTCCCTGATGCTCAAAGATGGTGTATCCTGTTGTCATTGAGCTCGGCATTGGAAACGACGCCACCAGCCCCACAACCTTCTTGAAGGTCGGGGAATCCGGCTCAACTGCCCTCCAAACAGGACCGCCGGCAAACTCATACTCACGATCGAGCCCGATGACCCCGAAAGGATTGTTCTCCTGGTTCAAATACCAGTACCGATAATTGGGATGGATCTGCAGGCTCTCGAACTGCCGGGTGACCTCCGCACTGGTTCGAACGCTTCCGATGTTCGCCATCGTGCATGCGGCAGCGAGCGCCGCCGCAATGACCAGCAGAAATATGGAAGATCTACTATTCATGTCAAGCCTCACAACTCAAAAAACGTTTATAATTGAAGAACCCTGCAGCAAGCTGCAGGGAATGCGCTCGCTGCTCGGTTCAGCTCTCAGGCTTCTTTTGCCATAATGCCGATTCTGGAAAATTTTCATGAACTGTTCTGTCTAAAAGCCGAGCCGGACCCCTACCCCGCCGCCGCCGGACCCGATGCCGACCCCGACCCCGCTGCCGTACCAGCCGCCGTTATCGACCCAGGGCATGGCGGCGTTGATGGAGACCATCTTGGTTTCAGGGTTGACGTTGATACCGGCATCCAGGCTCGAATACCACATCCCGATCTGCTGAGCCTGCGGATCCAGGATATAGGCCCCATAGGTGAAAGAGCCTCTTACCGGAAAACTCTGCACCAGCCCGATCACTTTCTCGAAGGTTTTAGAGTTGGGGTCCACTTCCTTCCAGTTGATGTCCTCGAGCCGATACGGTTGTTGCAGCCCGACCACCGCGTAAGGGCTGTTTTCCTGGTTGTAATACCAGTAGTGGTAGTTGGGGTCGGAGTGGAAGATTTCGAATGCCCGGCCGACCTCGCGGCTGTTCCGGAGGCCGCCGCGGTTTGCCCCTGAACACCCGGCGGCGAGCATCACCGCCAACGCCAGAACGCCGATGAAACCGTAAAATCCGGTGGCTTTAAATCCGTTCATTGCTGAACCTTTCGCAAAGGCATGGGTTTGGAACCTTTTACAAAGTCGTTTTTAAACCGACTTTTTCGAAGTCCATCAATTGCATTTTATGCACTTTATAATAATGATGGAATGCCTTAAAGACAATATGGTAGCGGTCCGCCGGTTTCCGGCTGGCCCGCTGCACCGCCGGCATCGAAAAAAAGGGGGTGCCCGGCATCCCGGGCACCCCGTGTTGGGGTCAGCTATTTTTGAAGTGCCCTCCGCGGTTAAACGGTAAAGAGCATCGGCAGGAGCAGGAAGCCGGCGGAGATAATGACCATGTAGATGATGAAATAAATCATGCAGTAGCCCATGATGTCGCGGAAGTTGAGCTTGGCGACCCCTAAAAGCGGGATGGCCCAGAACGGCTGGATCACGTCGGTGATCATGTCGCCCCACGCGTAGGCGATGACGGTCATGGGCCCGCTGACCCCCAGGTTCTTGGCGGCCGCCATGATGTAAGGCGCCTCAACGGCCCACTTTGCCCCGCCCGAGGGCACGATGTAGTTGAGGATGCCGGAGTACCACATGACGATGAACGGGTAGGTCTCCTTGGTCGCGATGGCTGTGAACCAGTCGCCCATCACCTCCGCCAGTCCGGAGAACTTGATGATCCCGAAAATGCCGGCGTAGAAGGGGAACTGGACGACGACCCCCCAGATGAACGAGCCGCCCTCCATTGCCGCCTTCAGGAAGGACGCCGGCGTCCAGTGCAGCAGGATGCCGATGATCAGGAAAACGAAGTTCACCACGTCGAGGTTGATCCCGGCCCAGCCCTTCTGCCCAAAGTACCAGAGAAGCCAAATGAGCCCGCTCGCCGCCACGACGAGGTTGATGATGGGCGAGTGCTCGATCCACAGGGCCGGCGTCATGTCCGCGGGTTTCGGCTTGGGTGGGGCCTCGAAGGTGGACTCCTTGACCAGTTCCGGGTCCGCTATGAAGGTTTCCTCTTTCCGGGGGTGCATGAGCGGCCCCACGATGGTCAGGACAACTAGAACTGCCAGTGCCAGCAGCAGGTTGAAGGGGTGGAAGATGGTCTCGGTGATGGGGATGATCCCGATGTCTTTCTCAAGGAAGTGCTTCGGGGTGGCCACCAGGAGCGGGGCGGAGGCGGAAAGCCCGGAATGCCACATCGTGCCCAGGCCCAGGTAGGCGGTCGCCACCAGAAGACGGTAGTCAACCCCTTTCTGCTTGCGCACCAAGAAGCGTACGAAAACCGCCGAGCCGACGATGCTCAAGCCCCAGTTGACCCAGGCCAGCCCCATCGACACAAGGGCCATCAGGGCGATAGCGCCCTTGTTGCCTTTCGGCAGGCCGGCGAGGCCGTTGAGAAGCCGGCTGAAAATCGGGGTGGTGGCCAGGATGTAGCCCGTCATGATGATCAGGCACATCTGCATGCCGAAGGAGAGCAGCACCCAGAAACCGCTGCCCCAGTTCTGAATGAGTTGAAAAGCAGTGGCTTTGGTGAAGATGAGACCTAAAGCGTAGGCGGCAATGGTGAGGATGACGGCAATGACCCACGCGTCCGGGACCCAGCGTGTGCTCCAACGTGTGCTGGCTGATGCGAGTTTCTGAAGCATGATTCCCCTCCTTTTGGTTGCTGGTTTGAGATGGCGCTCAACCGGCGCTTATGCTTCACTGCGCAAAAACCGTGGGTGATGATGGCTTACGAAATGATTCTTTTGATCTCTTCCTCCTTTCCAAGTGAAATTGGCGCCATTTTCGCAGCCTGCAGGTGTTTTGTCAAACTGATTCCGTACCCTAAAGACCGGCGAATGGAAGCGTTGAACTTCCAGTTCCGATGATAGCCGGCGGAACTCCTTCGACCTCACAACGCATGATGACTTTACTCCGCGAAGGCCGGGCGCACTCGACAAAACCGGAGCGGGCGAACATGGCAGGCAGGCCCATGAAGATTGACACCGGGGCAAGCGGGGTTTTCTTCAGAGATTCTCGAAGTCGATCCAGCGTCTGGGGGGCAGCGGGTAGACCTGGAATGCGGCCGACGTTATGCAGGCATGATTCATTTTACCGACATCCTTGCAAGGGCATGGCCTAAAGCTGCAGATGGGTCTATCAAAAGCCTAAAGACTGGCGGCAATGGCGGCGGCCCCCAGCAGGCCGGTGCGGTCGTTCTTGATGATGTGAAGCGGGGTCATCTCCACAAGCGGGGAGAGGCGGCCCTTGCGCAAGTAGG